>DASRIZ010000561.1:0-2817 GCA_035649735.1 Blastocatellia bacterium
ACGACGTCCTGCACGGTGCGCACGCTCTTGAAGACTTGCGGCTCCAGCCGCTTGCCCGTGAGCTGCGTCAGCTTGACGGCTAGATCGACGGCGTCGATGCTGTCGATGTCGAGATCGCTGTACAAATTCGCTTCCGGCGTGATGCGCGTCTTATCGAGCTCAAACATCTCGTGCAGTATGTTTACCACCCGGGAGTAAATTTCTTCCTTAGTGGTCGGTTCGGCCAGAGTCATTGAGGCCTCCTTCGTCCTTCCGATTGCTCTCAATCATAAGCGCAAGCGCCCGCACCGATGCAAAGTGGCGGCGGTTTTCTTCGGAGCTCGCCGACAGTGTGATGCTGTAGCGCTTCTGGATGGCAACGCCAAGCTCGAGCGCGTCGATGGAGTCCAATCCCAACCCTTCGACGAATAACGGCGCATCGGAATCAATATCCAGCGGTGTGATGTCTTCGAGTTGCAGCACGTCGATGATCATCTGCTTTATTTCATCTTCAAATGACTGCATGGCCGGCGGCTTCCCTTGTGAAATATGTTTGCAAGTAATCGGTCAAACGGCGCGCCGCCAGAACTTCACTGCCCGCGTCGGTAACAAACGGTAGAATATCTATGTCCTCCTTCACCTCGATGTTAAAATAAGAAGGGCGAGACGGCAGTCGCCACCATTTTACTCCTTTGGCGAGCATCGCCGGCTTGCAGCGTATCAGCACAGGAGTAATGTTGTGCAACGCGCGCACCGCGATATTGGCCGCGCCTCGCTTTAGGATGATCGAACCGTCGGAGGGCGTGCGCGTGCCTTCGGGAAAGATGATGAGATTGTTGCCCCTGTGAATCGCTGCGACGCAATCTTCAACCAGACGTATGCCGTCATCGTCGTTGCAGATATAGGCCGCGGCGCGCACCGTACAGTGAGTAAACGGGTTGCGCCAGAGCGCACTTTTGACAATACAATCGGCCCGCTTCACGAACGCCATTAGAAAAACAATATCGATCAACGTCGGGTGATTGGCGATGATCAACATCCCGCGGCGCTGGAGTTTTTCCAGTCCCTTGATGTCGTATGCGAACACGCCCATCGCGCGCATGGACCAAACGATGCAGTGGAAGGTAAAACCGATCAAGTCGCGGGCCACATCGGTGCGCAGCTTGCGGCGCCGAATGAAAGCATTGACGAAAGGAAAAACCAAAACGCCGCCAACACCGACGGCAAGAAAACCCAGCCCGGTGCCAAACACGCGCCAAAAATGACCAAGATTACTGAGCATGATGGCTCCAAATCCAGCGCCGACCATCGCAGGTTCGCTCAAGGACCGGGTCCCTACGCAAATGAAAACGCAAGATTTCCAAGCCGCCTGGCAAACTCTCGTTTTGATGGGAACAGTCTTCGTCGCTTAAGCGCCAACTGAGGGAGCAGAAGTCGTCCGCCGGCTGACGCATCAACCAAGCCCAGGCATAGGGCTGTTCATGGCAATCTTGAAACGAGCCGTAGACCGCAGGCAAAGGGCAGTCATAAACAACCAACAACACTTCCGATTCATCCTCGGAAAGTAATCCGCAGGCTTCGATCACCGCGTGTTCTACACTGCTCTTGCCAGCGGCAAGAGCGATGCTCCCGGCATGATCAACGCGCGCAATCGAAAACAGGCCTGCGGCCGCATTGTGGACCGAAAGCCCGAACGACGTCGGAGAAAGCGGCACGCCTTTCGCCAGGTCCAATAGAAGCTCGACGGAACGACCAGACTCACCATGGCGAGAGCAAAATACCGTCGGCACATCGATTCGATTGCCCAGGCATTGATAGGCGACCTCGAGAGCCATCTTACTGAGAAATCCGGCCCGCCGCCGTAACATGGGCGCCATGGCGTGAACCGCAGGCTCTCTATCCCCACTAATCGAATAATCGCCGTTGGCCCACGCCAGCCAAGCATCCCGCGTCTCCACTCCGGGCGCCCACGCCGCCGACGACGCAACTGAGAACCTGACCCCAGCGTTAGTCATGGGCGTGGGCCTCACATCTTCAAACATCTTGGTTTCGGGAATTTCACTCAAACGCAGCCTGATTAGTTGGTGTATGAAGTTCGCTGTGGCGCGGCTTCCCCTTGATTCGCAATCTTTAATTGTCGGCTCATCACCTAAAATGTTATCCTCGCCCGAACTTTAGGAGGGCAATGCAATCCCGCAGTGGACTGCAAATCATCCACTGAGTGGTTATCGTGCAGAACAGGAAAGGGAGTAATCGAATGATGACAAATTGTACGTCGGTTCTACCGCTTTTGGCAACCCTAATGTTCACTTCCGGATGTATTAATCGTGCTACCGCGACGTTATCGCCAGGCGCTGACCTAAGCCGAGTCAAGAGTTTCTATGTCGTACATCAACCAAAGGATACACACGGCATCCATAATTTGATCAGGAATAAACTCGCGGAGGACGGTTTTTCGGCTACAGCTGGACCCGAGTTACAGCCGCCGACCTATCAAGCAGATTCATTCATCACTTACGTTGATCGATGGATGTGGGACATTACTTTGTATCTCTTGGAGCTCACCGTAACGCTTAGAGACCCAACCAATGGTTTCCCATTGGCCGTTGGTAATTCGTATCACACGTCGTTAACCAGAAAATCTCCGAAGGAAATGGTCGAATAAATCATGACGAACATTTTCACTGCTGCGAGAAACAATATCGCGCAAGGGCTCGCAAAAATAGGAAAACTCCATCTTTAATGAAAGCCGGGCCGCTAACGAGCAGTTGGGTTGGGCTTAGGCGGTCGGACACAGTTAATGTGCCGCAACTTGAAGCGCCTCTCCAATCGTTAACC
>DASRIZ010000562.1:0-19400 GCA_035649735.1 Blastocatellia bacterium
GTGGAAGGGCCTCGGCCTTCTCGCACCGGTCGCTCATTACGTTATGTGGCTTACACCTTACAACAAAAGCGCCGCAGCCATGACTTTCCATGGCCTTCGGACCACTACAAAAGCGCCGCCACGCATGCGATAGTCTTTGAACTCGAAAATGGGCGGCGCACTCCAAATACCGCGTCGCATGCGAAATAGTGCGCCTTGACGCAAGTGTGTGTAGTCTACATCTCGGGTGTGGACGACGTGCGGATAACACGACGGTGAACCTGGATTACGCAAGGTGACGCCACCAAAAACCAAAAGGGGGCTTCGAGCCCCCTTTTAATTTTATAAGTAAGCGGTTCTTCTACCTCGCCGCCACATCAGGCTTATCCGAAGGGTTGAGATAACGCATCGTCGTATACCAGCCGATCATCATCTCTTCCCAGGTCTGAGGACCCCAACGCACTTCCTTTGTCGGGTCCGGATTGAATTTGTTTTTTGTCGAATTGTCGAAGTGGGCGACACAATCCAATCGAGATCCCTTCGGCAGGAACAGCGGTTTCTTCAACTCATAGGTCAACTGCCAGTTGAAGTCATACCTCGGCACGCTGAGAACAACCTCGGATTTGCCATCGGGATAAACAACGGTATAGACGAAGTCTTTGCCGCGTACGTGCATGTGAGGCATCATCGCCGTCAGGTACGTGTCCTCTTTGAAAGTGGTAGAGGATTTCACCTCGTAGTTCGAGTCACCCGGAGGAATCACGAATCGCGCGTTCAACGCGTTCCCGCCGCCGACTACTCGCTTCGGTGGTTGCTTTGCGAAGACCAGACCAACTGTCGTTCGATCCGTCGCTGCCACTCCAACTGTCGTATAGTGCATCTGCAGGACGATGTTAGATCCCGCCTTAACCAGCCGTGCGGTCCCGGGTGCAAAAACGACTCCGGTTTTGTTTGGCGTTATTCCGCCGAGTCCGACTCCGCGTTGTCCCTGCTGTCCCGTCGTCCTGGGAGCCTTGCCGTCTTCGAGCGAAGCGATCACGTGGTGAACGACCCGCCGGTCGCCGGGCTTGATCTCGAAGGCCTGGATCCACTTGTCTTCGGTGAAGTTTGTCGGGATGGTGAAGTAGAGGTAAGGAATCACGCCGTCGGCGGGAACCGAATACTCCTCTTTCATGCTCAGCACCACGTCGGGTTGTCCGATGGTCCATCCCTCGACGAACTTGGGAACGGCGGGCAGATCTTTGTCGTCCCCTTTGGGCGCGCCGTTGTCTACCCACGAGACGATCGTATCAATGTCCTTTTGAGAAAGGCTTGGGTTGTTCGCGAACTCGCCGTGATTAGGATCTGCGAACCACGGCGGCATGGAGCGTTCGGCGACTCGTTGCTTAACCGATTTTGCCCAGGGCCTCACGTCCTTGTAAGTAATCAACGCCATGGGTGCGATGCCGGTTGGCCGGTGACACTCGGCGCAGTTGTTGTAGAGCAGAGGCGCTACGTCTTTGGAGAAGGTAACGCCGGCAGACTTGGTATCGCTGGCCCCCGCAGTCAGGGTCAACGCTGCGAGAAGGACTGTCAACGAGATCGCAGGAATCAGCAGCGGCTTTCGCATGGTTTACGCTCCTTTCTCAAGCCCGGGAATGGATGTTGTCCGATGGCGCTCATCTTATCGGAACGCGAAGGCCAGATCAATACCTGAGCATAGAGCGCATTTCAGCATTTGACGACTAATTTGGAGTGCGCCGCCATTTTCCGCAGGCAACGACTATCGCATTCGTGGCGGCGCTTTCGTAGTGTGCTCCGAAGGCCATGAAAAGTGCTAGCTGCGGCGCTTTGTGCTGCAAAGCCCTCGAAGCTTTTAGATGGCCTTAGACACCACAGTACAAAAGCGCCGCCACGCATGCGAAAGTGACACATCCGGAAAAGGGCGGCGCACTCCAAATTAGGCGTTGAATGCGAAAAAGGGCGCACTCCAAGTTAGCGTCATCGTTGAAACCCCTCCGTGCCATGTGATATATCGACCTCTGTGCGAGCCATCACAACGTCTCGCCTGCTTACCGCTTAAAAAAGCAATCAATTCAGTGGAGCTAAGTCGACAGCCTTAGCCTCGGTCACCGGGAGGAGCACGATGAAAAGACTAATTCTGATTCTTCTGATCGGCACTCTTTCGCCCGTAGCCGTTAGAAGTTCGGCCCCAGATACCAATGAAGCCACGTTGCTCACCAATCTCAAATGGCGCTCGATTGGACCCGCAAACATGGGCGGACGGGTCACCGACATCGTAGGCGTGCCCGGCGATCCGTTTACGTTCTACGTGGGCGGCGCTGATGGCGGCATCTTCAAAACTACAAACGGCGGAACTACCTTCAAACCCATTTTCGACGACCAGGCGGTGCTCTCGATCGGAGCTATCACCGTCGCGCCCTCGGATCCTAACGTCATCTGGGTCGGAACCGGCGAAGGCGATCCGCGAAACACCGCTTCATTTGGCGACGGCGTCTATCGATCCACCGATGCGGGCGACACCTGGAAACACCTTGGCCTCAAGGAAACCGAACGCATAAAGCGCATCAAAGTCGATCCACGGGATCCGGATGTCGCCTATGTTGCGGCCGTTGGGCGCGCCTGGGGACCAAACGAAGAACGCGGGGTGTTCAAAACTACAGACGGCGGCAAGACCTGGGTGAAGTCGTTGTTTATCGACAAGGACACCGGTTGCTCGGATATCGACATCGATCCTCAGAATCCGAGAATCCTCTACGCCGGTATGTACACCTATCGCCGCAAGCCCTGGCGTTTCGACTCCGGCGGCGGTCAAACCGCCCTCTATAAATCGATTGACAGCGGCGCGACATGGAAAAAGCTGACCAATGGATTGCCCAAGACTCCAATGGATCGAATCGGCCTTGCCATATCACGCAGCAATCCGATGACCGTTTACATGATCACCGAGACCAAGACCGAGGGAAATCTGTTTCGCTCAGACGATCGCGGCGATACCTGGCGAATGGTGCACAATGATCCAAATATCAACTTTCGCCCGTTCTACTACAGCGATATTCGAGTTGATCCAAACGATCCCGAACGGGTTTATTCCCTCGGCGGTGGGTTGTCGGTGTCCCGCGACGGCGGAAGGACCTTTACCCGAATTGCCAACAGCGTGCACGGCGATCATCAAGCATTGTGGATCGACCCGATGAATTCGAACCGCGTGCTGAACGGAAGCGACGGCGGGTTTCAGGTGTCGAATGACAAAGGCGCGACCTTCGATATCATCAACAACATAGTGCTGTCGCAGTACTATCACATCAGTTACGATCTGCGTCAGCCGTACTATGTCTATGGCGGTTTGCAGGACAACGGGAACTGGGTTGGGCCGAGCGCGACGCTCTATCGGGAAGGCATTCGTAAGGACGATTGGTACACCGTGAGCGGGGGCGACGGATTCTTTGTCGTGCCCGATCTCAGTTCACCCAACATCGTTTACTCTGATTCACAGGGCGGAACAATAAACGTCACCGACACCAATAGCGGAAACACCCGAAACATCCATCCTTACCCGAAGGAAACCGGCTCTAGCGGGAACGCTATCGCGGGTTATAAATACCGATTTAACTGGAACCCGCCGATCGTCGCCTCACCTCACGATCCAAAGACCGTCTACTACGGCGGCAACATTCTGTTAAAAACGACGAACTACGGACACTCGTGGCAGGAGATCAGCCCCGACCTGACGACCAACGACAAGAGTAAACAGCAGACATCGGGCGGGCCGGTCGTTACGGACAACACCGCGGCGGAGTTTCACTGCACGATTCTCGCGATCGCCGAGTCGCCGGTTAGAGCCGGAGTTATCTGGGTCGGAAC
Source organism: Blastocatellia bacterium (assembly GCA_035649735.1). Lineage (GTDB taxonomy): Bacteria > Acidobacteriota > Blastocatellia > UBA7656 > UBA7656 > Onstottus_A. Next base: position 3,844 of record DASRIZ010000562.1, read on the forward strand.
CGACGACGGCAACGTTCAAGTAACCCAGGATGGCGGCAAGTCATGGAAAAACGTAGTCGCCAACATCAAAGGGTTGCCTCCGAATTCGTGGGTGCCAAACATCGATGCTTCTCACTTTGACGCCGGGACGGCTTACGTTGCGTTCGATCGACATCAGGATGATGATTTCGCGCCGTGGGCGTTTAAGACGACGGATTACGGCCAGACTTGGAGTTCGGTCAAGGGCGACCTTCCAGCAAAGGGTTATGTTCACGTCGTCCGGGAAGACCCGAAAGTAAAAACGCTGCTCTACGGTGGAACGGAGCTTGGCGTTTTCGCGTCCTGGGACGGCGGCGGTCACTGGGTGTCGATCCGAAACAACGTTCCCGCGGTTGCCGTTCGAGACATTGCCGTGCATCCGCGCGACAACGACCTGATTATCGCAACACACGGAAGGGGCGTTTATATCCTCGACAGCGCGATCGCGCTTCAGCAGATCGCGACGGCGAAAACCAACGATGTCTTTTTGTTCGACGTTCCTCAAGCGATTCGATATCAGATGTGGGGCCGCGATTCGAATCTGGGGCAGCGGATTTTCGCCGCTCAGAACCCTCCGGCCGGCGCGTTGATTGATTATTATTTGAAGTCCGATGTGAACGGCCCGATCGTCATTACGGTCGCCGACAAAAGCGGGAAGACAATCAGGACCATCCGGAGCAATGACAACAAAGCGGGCGTCAATCGAGTTGTGTGGGATTTACGCTATGACCCACCAGTGCCGGCGCCGGGCGCTGGTCCGGGTGGTGGAGGCGGGGCCGGTGGATTCGGACGCGGCGGAGGAGGAGGCGGTCAGGGTCGGGGCGCGGCTGGGGCTCAAGCGGGAACGCCGGCCCCGGTGCCTGCTGCACAAGCGACGGGGGAGGGAGCTGCTGGGGGATTCGGCGGCGGCCGTTTCGGAGGGGGTGGTGGCCCGGCAGTTGTTCCCGGTGAATACACGATCACGTTGAGAGCCGCGGGGAAACAGCTCACCCGGACCGTCAAGGTTGGGCTGGATCCTCGAATCAAGGTGAGCGAGGCAGATTTGAACGCACAGTTGGATGCTGGATTGAAGCTGCGAGAGCTAAGCTCAACTCTTAACGGGGTGGTAGCGCGTATCGACGATCTCACGCGGCAACTGACGGCACTTAGCGAGACAACACGCAGGATTCCCGATCCAGCCGCTACGGCGGCGGCAGCCAGGTCGGGTGACGGAGAAGGCGGCGGACCAGCGGCCCGGAGCGTCGTCGCACAGACCGACGGTGCGGGCGCGGACATCAACGCGGCGCTGGACGAGTTGAAAAAGCTACGGGCTACGCTGGTTCGCGAGGCTCCGTTTAGCTACCGCTATCCTCCGAGACTTCGCGAAGAAGTGCAATCGCTGAGCGGATCGATTTCGTCGGCGATCGCGCCTCCGACCGAACCCCAGATGCTGCGTCTACGCGAGGTGACTGAAGAGACGCAGAAGGCGGTCGCGGAACTGAATGCAATAATGTCCGGTTCGATTCGCCGGATAAATGAGAAGCTGAGCAATCAGCCTCACGTAATGACCGGCTCGGTTAGATGATTGGGGAATACTGGTATCTGCAAGCTTATTGCGATGCCCAACACAGGAATGTCTTCGATTCCAGGGGGACCAATGATCTTTCGTCGAATATTAATGACTGTAGTGATACTGACCGTGCTTGCCTTGCAGGCAGTCGCCCAACAAAGTGACCCATCGCTCGTAACGGTCGCTCGGCTATATAGCTCACCCGACTTTGTGAGCCAGACGCTGGGGCCGGTTCAATGGCTGGACAACGGCGCAGGCTACACCAGAGTCGAGCCTTCAACCACTGTCAAAGAGGGTCGCGATATAGTTCGCTATGAAGTAGAAACCGGGCGACGCGAGGTCCGAGTCGCAGCCGAGCGATTAACGCCGGCCGGGAGCTCCAAGCCACTTGCGATCGACAACTATGCCTGGTCCAACAACGGTAAGCTTCTGTTGGTCTTCACAAACTCACAGCGGGTGTGGAGACAAAACACACGAGGGGACTATTGGGTCTTGAACCTTGCCTCAGGAAAGCTCACCAGGCTCGGCGGTGACGCCAAGCCGGCGAGCCTGATGTTTGCGAAGTTCTCGCCGGACGGTGCGCGGGTAGGCTATGTGCGCGACAACAACATCTATGTTGAAAACCTTGCCGACAACCGGATCACCAGCTTGACGAAGGATGGTTCGCGAACGATCATCAACGGCACGTTTGATTGGGTCTACGAAGAGGAGCTGGATTTGCGCGACGGCTGGCGATGGAGCCCCGACAGCAATCACGTCGCGTATTGGCAACTCGATGCCTCAGGAGTCGGGGACTTCCACTTGATCAACAACACCGATTCGCTGTACCCGGTGCTCATACCGATCCCATATCCAAAAGCCGGCACCCAGAATTCTGCTGGACGCGTCGGAATCGTCGGGGCGCAGGGCGGGGCGACGAAATGGCTCGATGTACCCGGTGACCCGCGCAATCATTACATCGCCAGAATGGATTGGGCGGCGAATTCAGATGAGGTTGCGCTGCAGCAGCTCAATCGTTTGCAGAACACAAACCTGGTGATGCTTGGCGATCGTCGCACCGGACGGGTGCGAACGATACTGACCGAACGTGACGATGCGTGGGTCGATGTAGATTCGGACATCCACTGGCTGGCAGGCGGGAAGCAGTTCCTGTGGGTGAGCGAGCGAGACGGCTGGAGGCATGCCTACGAGGTCTCGCGAGACGGAGCGACGGTCAAGCTGCTGACGCCCGGTAAATTCGATATCACCAGCGTCGAGAGCGTTGATGAGGCGGGCGGCTGGTTGTATTACCGAGCGGGGCCGGTGAACGCTACGCAGCGATACCTATGGCGCGCCGCGCTGGATGGCAGCGCCAAACAACAGAGGTTAAGTCCCAGCAGTCAGTCGGGTACGCACTCATACAACATCGCGCCTGGCGCCGGTTGCGCATTCCACACCTACTCCTCGTTCGGTAAGCCGCCGACTATAGAGCTTGTAAAATTGCCAGCTCACACAAGTCTCCGAACCGTTGTTGAAAATGCAAAAGTCATTGAGAACGTGAGCAAGCTCAAGCGCGGAGAGAGCAGTTTCTTTGAGGTGGACATCGGCGGAGGCGTCAAGCTCGATGGTTGGATGATCAAGCCGCCCGACTTCGATCCATCGAAACGTTACCCTCTGTTGTTTTTTGTGTACGGAGAGCCGGCGGGGCAAACGGTGCTCGACGTCTGGCAAAGTAATACATACCTGTGGCACCTGATGCTGTCACAGCAAGGGTACATCGTCGCGAGCGTTGACAATCGCGGCACACCGGCGCCAAAGGGACGGGCTTGGCGAAAAGTGATTTATAGACAGATCGGCATTCTAGCGTCAGAGGAACAAGCGGCTGCGGCAAAGGCGATCACCAGCCGTTGGAAGTTTATTGACGCTTCAAGGATTGGGATTTGGGGTTGGAGCGGCGGTGGGTCGATGACTCTGAATATGATGTTTCGATATCCGGAGATCTACAAAACGGGAATGTCGGTTGCGCCGGTGGTGGATCAGCGCTACTACGACACCATCTATCAGGAGCGGTACATGGCGTTGCCTGAGGGGAACGCTGAGGGATACAAGCGGGGCTCGTCGATCAATTTTGTCGACAGGCTTAAGGGAAATCTTTTGTTGGTTCACGGGACGGGCGATGACAACGTGCACTATCAGAACAGCGAAGCCCTGGTAAACGCGTTAGTAGCAGCCAACAAGCCATTCACGTTGATGGCGTATCCGAATCGAACTCATGCTATCAGCGAAGGGCCAAACACCTCTCGGCATTTGTTTGAACTACTGACGCGCTATCTGCACGAGAATCTTCCTGCCGGAGCACAGTGAGAGAGTTGCGAAGACGCGAGAAGTGGAGCGGAGGGGCGGAGGAGAAGGGTTGGGGATTGACGAAGACGAAAGGGGGCGAGGGGAATTGAAAATTGAGAATTGAGAATTGCCGAAGGCATTAACAACGCTCAGAAAAATTTCAATTTTCAATTTTCAATTTTCAATTCTCTCTCCCCGTCTTCCAGGTTCAGTCAGGCTGTTTCTCAAAACCCTCCGTCGGCACGACAGTTTGGTCCAGCTCTGATTCATTCTCCGAACCTTCCGTCAGCGACTCAGCTTGCTCCGGCTTTAACTCCTGCTCGTCAGGCTGACTCTCCGAAGCTTCCGTCAGCGCCTCAGCTTGGTCCGGCTCTACCTCCTCCTCGCCGGCTAAGGCTTGCTCAATAAGGTAAAGCGACAGGATCGATTCCGAGATCATTCGCTGGAATGCGTAGTAGAACCCCGGGCGCCCGTCCCGAATCGCGCCTTTGACGAATAAGCAGTACAGCACAATCGCAAACGGCGCGATTATCCGCATTTTCCTCACGCGATCAGCCCATCCCAACTCGCTCGACTCAGCTGCGGCAAGCTTTTTCGACTCGAGCTTCATGTAGCGTGCTTGCGCGCGAAGCCAATGATCCAAACTCTTTCGATCGTCGTGCATGATCGGAGCGCGAAGCTCAGCGCATTCGCCTTGAATCGTCAGCCGCAGGGTGTGTCCATCCCCCTGGTATGAAGCTCCCTCGCGACGGTAGAGAACCGTCACCGGAGAGTACGCCGAGCCACGCAAGGGTCGGCCGCCGACGTAATACACAAACCGAGCTTCATATGCTGAAATCTCTGCAACAGGCTCCAGTGTCCTGAGCTCCTCCACTAGCCCGGGCGTGAGCACGTAATCAGCATCCAAAGCCAGCACCCATTCCGAGGTTATGTTTGTTTCCTTCAGCGCAAAATTCCATTGGTTCTCGTGGCAATCGAACTTTCGCTGAAACACTCTCGCCTGGGGAGTGCGTTCGACGATCGCAAGGGTCTGGTCGTCGCTAAAGCTATCGACCACTACAATGTCCTTCGCCCACGAGAGCCGTTCAAGCGTGCGCCCGATGTTTGGAGCTTCATTGTAGGTAAGGATAATCGGTGTGATTTGATCAAGCATAGCAGCTCAGGAAGGGTGGCGATTATTCGGTGGTCAGTCGTCGGTCCTCTGTAACTCGCGATACAATCGCGGAAAGAACCAGGAACAACAAGGCATTTGAGGGTATCTGGAGGTTGAAGTCAAAAAGACTATGGATCAGCAACGCAAAAATACCGGCGGCGCTTCCCAGACCGAGCGCTCGTATAAACGGATCGGCAGTCTTCGGGATCCGTGTGATTGCCCGAGCGATCACAAAAAGAAACCACAACGCGAGCGCCCCGCCCACTATTCCGCTGTCGGACAGAATCTGTAAGTAATCGTTGTGGGCAAACTGGATCAAAAACGAACCGTCACCTCGCCCGTATATTGGGTAGACGGTCTCAAACGCGCCGAGCCCAACCCCCAGGAAAGGGTTCGCTAGAAACATCGCCAGGGTGTCTCCCCAAACGCCTCCGCGATCGGTGGCCGCGCTCGTAGTCAATGGATCTTGAGCAACACGTTTCAGAATGTCGGAATCGGCGCCGATCCAAAACACTCCGGCGACGATCGCCATCAAAATCAGAACGACAAAATACTCAGGACGAAGGCGGGACCAGGACTCCCGGGTTACGCTGTGTATGCTGCGCCTTCGACGGGCGCCCATGAGGAAAAGAAACAGAAGACCCCCGGCGAGACTTATTATCCCGCCACGAGACAGCGAAGCGACTTGGGCTATGCCCATAATGGCCGCGGCGAAGCCCCAAAATAAACGCGACTCCCCGCGGGCAGCGTGGGAGAACGCCAAAGCCACCGGTATCGGAATCAACATCTCCATATATCCGGCAAAGTGGTTTCGATTTACGAAAGGTCCACCAGTTCCGGCGCCCGCCGAGGGCGCGGGCCGCATCCAGTACATCTTTCCTTCCCAGGTGAAGTGTTGAATCAGCGCGAACACCGCAAGCCCGAGCCCAAAAATGATCAGGAAGTTTGCGAGCGTGTGCAGCCGGTCGTTTGTGTCAAAAAGATTCGCGGCGAGCAGGAACGAAACAAACAAGAAAAAAATCATAGCGGCGGCCCCGCGGGTCGCTTCAACATCCATAGACAAGCTGCGCGTCTGGCCTGAACTTCCGATCAGCGCGAAACTCTGCGCGAGTCCCACCAGCACCAGTCCGCCTAGAGGCAGCGCGGGGGGAGGAACTTTTATTTCGAGATGTTTTTCCACGATGGCCTTTGCCGCCCACAACAAAATCATCAGCACAACGATGAGTTGAAAGATGGCAACCGACCAGGCTTCGACAGTGCCAAGGGCCAAGGTAGTAAAAACTACAGCTGCGAGAAAACAACTAACTATGGTTTTGTCCAGCAACTTTCTGATCATCAACTGTGAGCCGAAGTCCGTGCTCGGGTGGAAATCGCGTCGATAGGTCACCGCGAGGTGATTAATGACGGAGATCCGTTTTCAGTTTTTCTTCTTGGAATGAAAAGGAAATAGCTACGCCTTTTTTCTTTGAGCCCGTTAGGGAAGCCGCTTCCGCGACGAAGACGGTTGTTAAACAGGGATACCCGAGGCCACCTAAGCGCTCACGGTCAGAGCTTTCCTTCAAAAACAGGCGAAGGGGAGCGCAAACCTGCGAGAACTCATCGGGGATTGTTGCCAGGGCGGCTCGTTCAAGGGAGCGTACTCGAGAACCCGGGTCGATTCACTCGCTCGGACTGCAAATCCAGTCTCGAAAGTCTGGTTTCAAACTCCTGTTTGAAGTGTCCCTGCCCGAACGCTGTCGGTTCCGCGAAAAGATATTGTATAAAAGATTTGCTGTCAATGATCCTGGGTTTTTTGACCCCTTCCAGTTCATTGATCTTCACTGTGCCTAGGTAAACTGAATAGAGTGACTTGAAGCCGAACGCGAGCCAGACTCTTGAGGTGATGGTGATGGCGCGAACTTCAGCACACTAGACGCCTAGCCGCTGCCGGAAGAAGTTCGTGAGACGCTGGCTGTACTCGCCCTTTACGTGGCGAACCGAGCGAGCGTGTCGAGCGCCCTCGACGAACCAAATCTCTTTCTCGCAGCCCAGGGCCTCATGAATGCTCTCGGAGTGCGCGGCGGCTATTACCTGGTCGGCAGTGCTGTGAACCAGATATACCGGGCACTTTATCTGAGCCGCAACCGCAAGCGGATCCACCGAGTGAACGTCAAACTTGCCACGATAGTTGGCCATTTGAATGGTCGACCACAATACGGGGTTCAAAACCGCGACCGGCAACCCGGTGGCGCGGGTCACGAATTCTTGTGCGATTCGGTGCAGCGAGGCGAACGGGCTGTCAGCCCACACCGCGCGGATCCAGGGGTTGTGCGCGGCAACTTGAAGCGCGATGGCCGCGCCCATGGATTCGCCGACCAAACCAACGCGACTGCGATTGATCTTCTTTTCCTTGACCAGCCAGTCGATCGCCGATTCCACGTCTCGACGTTCGTAGAAACCGTAGGTCACAAAGCGGCCTTCGCTGTCGCCGTGACCGCGGCCGTCAAAAACCAGAACGTTGAACCCGGCGCGCCGCAATACCAGCGCGGCTCGCACGACGTCAGTACGGTTCTTCTTAACGCCGTGGAGGACGACTACGGTCGGAGCCCACCTGCTTGCTCTCATCCACCAGCCGAACAAACGCGTGCCGTCGAACGACGAGATGGTCACTTCGTCGAACGGAATTCCGCTGCGGCGAATCAGGTTTCTTAGGTGAGGACTCTTGAGTTGAGATAAGCGTTTTAGTCTGGGACGAATGAGCAGACCTGATAACGGGTAACTTGCAGCGCCCATTGCAATTGCGATCGAGCCTGCCGCTCCGAGCGTTACGTAACCGGCGAGCCGCAGCCAGCGGATGAGAGGCGATTGGGTCGTATTAACTGGCGCCCCGGCGTTGAACATTTCCATCTTGACCGGACCTTTGCTCATCGCTAACCACACGACCTATCCGATTATACGATGGCTTGCAACGGTTGAGGGTTGTTTAGCCCCAAGGCAGAGGGGCAGAGGGGCAGAGGGGCAGAGGGGCAGAGGGGCAGAGGGCAAAGGGCTAAGGCTAGGTGCGAAGCGTCCTTGAAGTTCGTAATCTTTCGGCTAAGAGTATCGCAGTCCGAGAGGAGCCCATCGACTTCAACCCGGCTTAACAGGCCAAGCGTCTCGAATACTAATAGCATCGATGCGTCTTCGAACAAGGACCTTCGTGAGACATTGAGGAATTGCTGGAATTCCTTTGAGTGCGTGCTCCCCGAACCCTCTGCAATGTTGTTCGTTAAAGACAGGCCGGCAGCCCTCAACTGCTCCGCGTAGCGATAGAGCCGTTTCTTGTCGAGCTCATCAGCCAGAAGGTGCAATTTGGCCGCTAGATTTCGGGCCAGTTGCCAAATCTCCAAATCTTCGAAACGAAAGTGAGGTCTCACTTCTGCGTCTACTTTGCTTCTAGTGTTAGCCTTAATCCCTTCGCCCTTTGCCCTTAGCCCTTCGCCCTCTGCCCCTCTGCCCCTCTGCCCATCCGATTCTTATCGTGTACGAGAAATGATCTCTTCGTGCAGGCGATCGTCAATCCGGCTCAGCCACGTTTCAAAACTAAGAAGCCTCTTGTTCAACGCATCGACTCGACGATTGTATTCATCGAATCCGTCGCGTACTTCTCGAGTCAGCGCAACGAGCCGATCGTCCATTCCCTCTTGTTTTGCCGCTAACTCATCTTGCCTCTTTGACAAAGCTGTTTGTGAGACGAGCAGCTCAGTCATTTGCGAAGCAAGGTGTCGTTGTCCCTCTAGAATAGCCTCAAGCATCGGACGCGTTGTAATATCATCAGCCATGGTAGGAGTATTTTTAGCACGGGGTATCTAGGCGATGCAACAAAAAAATGCAAAAGAGGAACAGCGAAATGTTGGTCAAATGTGCTGGGCTAGGCGCATCGTCATTGCGGTTTGAGTGAGCGTCGCAAAGTCAGACGGCCGAGAGGGCCGACCGACAACCCTCGGGACGGGTCAGATATTCTGGGCTCGGCGCATCTTCATCGCCGTTAGAGTGTTCTTCATCAACATCGCAATAGTCAGCGGGCCGACGCCGCCTGGGACCGGCGTGAGATAGCCGGCAGCTTCAGCGGCCTCACGCGGGTTCACGTCGCCGATCAGCGTATAACTGTTCTTGGCGAACGCGGCGTGTCGTTTAGGATCGTCACCAAAGAACCGCAAAAGGTCTTCGCGAGTCGTTACCCTGTTCATGCCAACATCCACCACGGTCGCGCCCGGTTTGATGTAGCTGCGGTCGACCAAACCCGCCTTTCCGATCGCCGCAATCAGGATATCGGCCTCACCCGCGACCGAAGCCAGCCCTTTTGTGCGCGAATGGCAGATCGTCACTGTGGCGTGACGGTGCAAAAGCAACATCGCGACAGGTAATCCGACTATTCTGCTGCGTCCCAGGACGACGGCGCGAGCGCCGCTTATCTGAATTCCACTACGATCCAACAACTCGATTATCCCCGCGGGAGTACACGGTCTCAATCCAGGTTCATTGAGCGAAAGCCTGCCGATGTTCATCGGATGAAAGCCATCCACGTCCTTTGCGGGGTCAACCGAATTCAGGACCAGCGGCGCGTCGACCTGGTTTGGCAGCGGCAACTGCACCAGGATCCCGTCGATGTCATCGCGTGAGTTAAGTTGACGAACCAGCGTGAGCAGCTCCTGCGTTGTTGTGGTCTCGGGCAGCTCGATCTTCTCCGAGTAGAGCCCGAGCTGCTCGCAGGCCTTAACTTTACCCGAGACATAGATCTGCGATGCCGAGTCGCTGCCGACAAGCACAGCCGCCAGGCCCGGGCGAAGCCCTCGTTTTGACAACTCGGCGACCTCGGCTGCGACTTCGTTTTTGATTTCCTGCGCGACCCGCGCGCCATCAAGAATCTTGGCAGTCATCAGTAATCCTTCGGAGAGGGGATCTGGACCGGCGACGCCATCCCTAATCGGTCGACTGTCGCTTTTTTCAGTCGTCGGTCATCCGCTCGTGTTGGCCTGAATCTTACAGAGCGACTGTCGAGTATGATGTTCGGCCGTTGACGGTGTCAAAGGCAGAAGGCGAAGGCAGTAGGCAGCAGGCAGTAGGCAGAAGGCAGTAGGCAGAAGGCAGAAGGCGGAAGGCGGACGAGAGATTTTCCATTTTCGATTTTCCATTTCTCATTTGTCATTTCTGATTCGATTGTCATTTGTCATTTTGGGTTCAATTGTTTGTCATTTTTGCGACAGATGGCACGACTTTGCGATCTTGACGAAATGACAAATGAGAAATGGAAAATCTCTCTTCTGCGTTCTGCCTTCTGCGTTCTCCCTTCTGCCTTCTTGCTTCAGGAGACAGGTGTTGAAAGTGAGTCGGCGCTACGGTAACATCATCGCGTTGACGCATGAACGTTGCTCAGCTTCTCTCCCGATGAATAAGTATGAATAAGAGAACCGCTTCGATTGTTTTATTGCTCGCCGTCATGATGCTTGGGATTGCCGGACCGACTGGAGTCAGGAATGCCGGAGCTCAAGGGATGTTCTTTGGAGCGCAACGTTTTCCTGCGATCGAAGTCGATGGCGATGACAACCTGTATCTGATGATGTCGGTCGCCACTGCGCCCGCAAGCGAACGCCGTCCGCACAGCCAGATTTTCTTCACTATGTCGCAGGACTTCGGCGCCACCTGGGATAACCTTCCACTGACTCGCAACCTATCGAAATCGCCCGGAGAAGCTTTTGGCCCATCGCTGGCTGTAAGCAAAAGCGGCAAGCTGCGTTTGCACGTTAGCTATCACGACAACTCTAATGGCACTACACAGGCCTATATCATAAGCACAAAAAAGAAGACCAAGTTCAGAAAGCCGCTCAATCTCACTCCGCACAACGGGGGGGCGTTTGCTCCCCGGGTGGCGCTTGACTCGAGCGGAACGGTCAATGTCGTGTGGGGCGATACAAAGGACGGAACTGCAAAGGTGCTGTTTGCGCGGTCGACTGATCTCGGCTTGACCTTTAACGAGCCGCTCAATGTCTCCGGATCGGGGGGCACTGGGTTTGATCCGGAGATCGCTATCGACTCCAGGGATGCGATCAACGTCGTCTGGCAAGACACCGCTCCGGGGCCCGCGGTGATTATGTTCTCGCGATCGACCGACGGCGGAGCGAGCTTTTCCGAACCTAAAAGGATCTCGACCGGTAGTGGAAGCGCGACCGAGGCAGCCATCGCGACTGATAGCGCAGATCGAATAAGCGTAGTGTGGGCTGACGAGAGTGAAGGAACGTCACAGGCATTTTACGCTCGCTCCACTGACGCCGGCAGTACGTTCTCGGAGCCTATTAATGTAAGCAGTTTCTCGGACGGCGATATTCACAAACCGACGGTTGTCACCTTTCAGAACAATGTCTACGTAGCCTTCCAGAATGGCGATCTGTTTGGCGCTGATACTATCGATAATAGGCAGGTGTTCCTGGTTAAGTCTTTCGATGCCGGCGTGAGCTTCGGCGATTCCGAACAGGTATCAAACGCCAACAACAACAAAGGTCGAGCGCATAGTCCTGCTTTGACAGTTGATAGCCGAGGCATGATTCATATGGTTTGGATCGACGCTTCGTTTGTCGGCAACGATGAAGGAGTGCTCTTATACTCTAATTCTTCGGATGGCCGTCGATTCTCCGTCCAGCGGCTCATCCTGGCCGTTCTTTGATGTCATTTGCCTTTTCTTCCAGGCCCCGCACCAACGCGGCATCGATCGTCGACCGCTCCGCACGGCGAGCAGCCTCTGCCGCGGCGAGCATTCCATCTTCGGTTATGATTCCGGTGAAGCAGGAAAGAGGCGTCGCTTCAAAATAGCAGTTAGCGATACTCACTCCTCGAGGAGGGCTGACCCACAGTTCGTCGGCGTTCCTCGATTGCCGAATCGCTCCGCGAAAATAATCCTCGCAGATGAATTTTGATGAGTCGCAGATCGCGTATACGGGCAATCCTCGCTCTCGTGCCGCCAGAGCAATCATCCGAGTTCCGATCTTATTAACGTGAATTGAGGGAGTAATCTCATCGGCGCCCAACAGGATCAGATCGACCTCCTCCATAGCGCGGCCGGCTGCGGCATCGGCTATCAGGGTTACGGGAATATCCTTGCCGGCAAGGGCTTCCGCTACAGCGCGGCCTTCCAGTAGTGGCCGGCTCTCGGTGGCCACTACAGAGATGTTTCTTCCGGCGCGCTTAGCTTCGATAAAGGCGGTGAGCACCGTGGAACTCCGAGAATGAGTCAACGCGGTCGAGCCATCTCGAAACAGAGTTGCCGAGACTAGCGCTGCATCGTGAGCCGAGCGCGCGGCTTTAGTGATGAAATCCAGAGCCGTTTGTTCAGCGCGAACAGAGGCCTCTCGCGCTTTGGTAGCCGTGCGCGCAGCTATCAGCGCGGCGCTGGCGAGCCGGAGAAGCGGGGTCATCGCCGGCTGAGCTGATGCGAGAGCGATGCAGGTCTCAAGTATGATTTCTAGCGCCTGCTCGAAGGTTACATCCTTGTGCTGTGACAGCGAGGTGTTGAGCTCTGTGAATACCGCACCCGCCTGTCGAAGAATTTCGGCGGCGCCGGATGTTCGGTCGGAGGCGAGCTGGTTTATTGCTTCGTCCGCTGCGCTGCGAGCTCGGTTGTCTATGCTCTTCACGCCAGTGCTCTGGTATTCGCTCGTTGCCTGACGAATTAACGTTGGGTATAATCGCCGCTCAAAAAGCAAAGCGAATGTCTTGCTGTTCTGGTATTCGCTTCGAGTCGAACATGCTCACCTTTTGCACTTAAACACCCGTCGGCGGAGGAAGTCAATGCCCAGCGCTTTTGTTGATGACGCCAAAGAGATCAAGGAAGAGAATCCCTTCGAATCGATGATGCAGCGGTTTGACGAAGCCGCGCACAGGCTAAATCTGGACCCGAACATTTATAAGATATTGCGGTGGCCGAATCGGGAACTCACCATTTACATCCCGGTGATGATGGATGACGGAAACTACCAGGTATTTACAGCCTACCGCGTCCAGCATAACTTTGCGCGCGGGCCTGCCAAGGGCGGCGTTCGCTACTCGCCGGATGTGTCCCTGGATGAAGTGCGCGCGCTCGCCGCGTGGATGACCTGGAAGTGCGCCGTAGTGAATATTCCGTTCGGTGGTGCGAAGGGTGGAATCATTTGCGATCCCCGTGAAATGAGCCCAACCGAAATCGAGCGGTTGACGAGGCGCTACACGGCCGAGTTGCTCGATTTTATTGGACCTGAACGAGACGTACCCGCTCCGGATATGAACACCAATGAGCAGACGATGGCGTGGATGATGGATACCTATTCAATGCATGCGCGCCACACGGTAACCGCGGTGGTGACGGGAAAGCCGATCGAGATCGGGGGATCGCGCGGCCGTAAAGAGGCAACCGGACGCGGTCTGTTGTTTGTGTGCAACGAAGCCTGTAAGAAATTTGAACTAAACATATCCGACACGAGGGTGGTTATTCAGGGCGCCGGAAACGTAGGTGGAACCGCGGCGAAGCTGATGCATAAAGACGGCTACAGGGTTATCGGCCTCGCCGATATCACCGGGTCGCTTTATAATCCCAAAGGCCTAGATGTTCCGGGAGTGCTCAAGTACCTAGCCGAAAACAAGACGGTCGAGGGGTACACCGAAGCAGAGCATATTAGCACCGCGGATTTGCTCGAGCTTGAATGTGAAATCCTGATGCCTGCGGCGACGGAAAACCAGATTACCACTCACAACGCCGACAGAATCAGGTGCAAGATCCTGGCTGAGGGCGCAAATGGTCCGACGACAGCAGATGCGGACGAGATAGTATCCGCCAAGCGCATCTTTGTGATACCCGATATTCTGGCGAATGCCGGCGGGGTCACGGTGAGCTATTTCGAGTGGGTCCAGGACCGGATGGGGTTTTTCTGGAACGAGGACACGGTCAACACGCGTTTGCACGAGATAATGGTGAGCAGCTTCAATGACGTTGTCGGATTTGCGAACAAGTACAACGTAAACACCCGGCTGGCGGCCTACATGCTTGCTATTGATCGAGTAGCCTACGACACGAGGTTGCGAGGGATTTACGCCTAACCCGGTTGGGGAGTGAGTTGGATCTGGTGGATGGGGCGAACCGAGGGTCGGGCGACGGCGTTTTCGCCAGTCATCCCGCGCTATTGGCGACCCGGAGCCGGGGGCAAAAAATTGATTTTTTATGTTGACCGCAAAGCTATTTGCGAGTATAGATATACCTGTAATGGGCCGCTGGTCGAGTGCGAAAACTCGGCTAGCAGGTTCGTAATCATTCCGAGCTCGCAGGAAGGGCTCAGATTTGGACGCTCAGTCTAGTTAACGCATCCCGCCCCCTTTGGTTCTTAAGGGGAGGCAAAATCACCTCTCTCAGTTTTGGAGGCGATCCCGAAAGCGAACAGCATTCCGTGGATGAAAAATTCAGGAGGCAAACTAATGAAAGCGGCTAGAAAGATAAGCACGCTTGTGATGGTGCTTTTGGTCCTCGCAGGGCTAGTCCAGGCGCAGGAGCATCATGACGGTAATCTCGCCGAGCGCCAGAAGGCGCCAACAGTGCTCGGCGGCACTGGGTTGTTCAACACCTTTTCAACTCGGACCCTTTGCAAGGGCGAGTTCAACTTCGCGCTTTTTTGGAACAATTATTCGCGCGACCCGGGTGATCTGAGCATCAATCAGGTGCCGTTCAATTTTACAATCGGCATCACCAACAGGTGGGAGCTATGGTTCAACTGGAACGCCTGGACTAACACCACATCGCGTCAACCGCTCTTATTGAGCGGCTATCAATGGAGCGCGTCGCGGTTTTTCGGCGATCCAGTTGTGCTGTTAGGTCCGGCTCAAGGCGGGAACGATACCGCAGCGGCTTTCTTTCCCGGAACCGGCGCGTTTGTAGGAGGAATCCTCCCGGCGCTCGGACGATTCGGTACGCCGATCGGTTTTCCGACCAGCGCTTTTTCGCCTGCGGGACCTGGTGGCCGACTTGTTAGAGGGTTGGGTCCTGCAATCGCGATCGACCTTCCGAGCTATTACCCTGAATTGCCGTTCTTCGGCGAGCTTGATTTTCAGGGTTTTGACGGCTCCGGCAACCCGGTATTTGGTTTTCGACAATCCTCAAACGGTTCCGGTGATTGGTCCATCGGCACTAAGTTCAACCTGGTCGATCCAAACCACCATTGGTTTAGCATGGCGCTGGGTGGATACCTGAAGATCCCGATCTCCAGCGAGGATTCTGCCCGAGCGCGCGGCCGAACAAGCGGCGAATATGAGTTTGGACCAATCCTGATGTTTGGTCAGGAGAGTGGGGGAAAGAAATTCAGGCTGTATGAGAATGTCGGTTACATTCGCACAACAGACCCGAGCGTCAATGATATCAAGCTGCTGGATATACCTGACAAATTGCTGCTGAACATCGGTATGACGGTAGCTTTTAACTCGCACGTAGAGTTTTTGGCCGAGTTGGCGCACACGAAGTTTGTTGCGCATAAGACGCCAAACCTG
>DASRIZ010000563.1:0-4085 GCA_035649735.1 Blastocatellia bacterium
CTCTTTGGGCGAGCACAACTGACTCGCTGTCAGCCCGACGATAGCGTGTGTAAAGACTGTTGGCATTGGACTTAGAGATACCGCGCATTCCGCGGGTTCAAGTCGTTCCAAACGTTCCAGTCGTTCAAGTCGTTTAAAAGAGGCGACTCAACACAGAGACAGAAAGAGTGCAGAGTGTCGAGTGGCAAGAAGATAGAGATTTAACCGCAAAGAGCGCAACGCGGCATAGCCGCAACCGAAAAAGAGAGAAGAAAAGAATTTTACCGCAGAGAACGCAAAGGACGCAGAGGGTTTAGTTAAGATAACGTTTTCACTGGCTCTCCTCCGCGACCTCACTGCCTCCGCGGTGAGTTCTCTTCTGGTCGATACAATCGAATCGCAACTTGAAAATTTGCGGGAGCGGCGAAAATTTTCAACCATAGTGCTAGTCTTTAACGTTTGGAACGACTTGAACATTTTGAACGACTGGAACGACCGTGACTTTCTTTTTAGTCTTCGACCACATGCGTCTCGAAAACGCGTCTGAAGCTTTGCCACTTTTGTCGATCAAAATCGCCATTCTCGGTCAAACAGTCGACGGCCGAGTAGGCCATGTACAGTGCGTGATGCGTGTTGTCATGCGCGAAAAGACCCTGGCGACCAAATGTGAGCAGTCCGTCCACCTGGCTGAGCCACTGATCCAATAGGTTAAAGCAACTCTCGTAACCCCGCCGATATATCGGATAGGCTTGACGTAAACGGCGGGTAGCGACTTCCAGGACCGGGGCTTGAACCGGAATGCCCGCCGAAGCCAAGGCATCACAGAGAAGATTACCCAATTGCTCGTCACTCATTTTCCACACAAGGTCGTCGGGGCTGCAAGGCAGTTCGGCACAAAGAACAGTGCGGTTGCGTGGCTCTGGACTGGCGCTATAGTTCCTCGGCTCAGACAAGCGGCTAATGGGAATATGCACTTCGGGAAAATAGTGGGCGTCGTATTCGCTAAACTGATCCTGTTCGAGCACCAGATAGATAAGGATCATCGCACGATAGTCGATACCTTCGACGGCCTCCAGGTATTCGGACGGCGGAGATGGTTTCACGCACCTCGCGAGCACGGTAATCGGAATCGTCGACCACACACAGGTGGCACTTAGCGAATGTGGCTCGCCATTCAGCTCAAAACAGACGGTAGGCGGGTTGTCTTGCGTGATCTCCACTGACCGCACACTCGCATTGAGATGAAATTTGGCGCCCGCCTTCTGCGCGGCTCGATAGTAGGCCTCGGATATTTGACCGTAACCATACCGCGGATAGTAGAAACGGCCGCTGCCGGGAGGCTTGAGGCCCGGCACCGCTGCTAATACTTTGCGCGCCATCTTGGCGAGGGAGCTCGCCGAAACCCGGCGCCGGGCTTGCGTGGCTGATAGCTCTTCCGGGTCTAACCCCCAAAGCTTACGCGCATAGGGAAAATAGAAATCGCGACAAATTGTCTGCCCCAATCCCCTCTC
This sequence comes from Blastocatellia bacterium, assembly GCA_035649735.1. Taxonomy (GTDB): domain Bacteria; phylum Acidobacteriota; class Blastocatellia; order UBA7656; family UBA7656; genus Onstottus_A. The sequence continues at coordinate 1,491 of DASRIZ010000563.1, forward strand.
CAAGATCGAGGAAAAAGTTTCTGCCACCGCGCCATTGGCCCTGTGCAATCCCACTTTGCCGATAAGGTCGACCGCCACTCCGCAGGTGAAACTGGGAGGCAGCTTGAGGGCCAGGTCAAGCGGCTTAAGGGGAAAATGAATCCAATGGCCACGCAGCCGGATGCGGCCATGGCGAGGCCGATCCAACAAGTCGCCGCCGAGCATCTCGCGAATATCGCGGAGCACGATCGGATCGCAAGCAGGATGGAGACGATGGCTACCATAATCGACCGATAGACCCGCTAATTTGAAGCTCCCTGCGTTACCCCCGACGACTTTGTTTCTTTCGAGTACCGTTACCCGCGCTTGGTCGCGGCGCGTCAACTGAAACGCGGCGCCGAGCCCAGCCGGCCCGGCCCCCAAAATCACAATATGAGGTTGCCTCATGAGTTCAAAAACGCCAAAGGTTTACCGTTGGTTTCTGGAGCTCGATTCAAACGGTCGGTTGAGAATCGCTGTGTGCGAGGGTGACAACTTTGCCAATCATTAGAATCACGCCTAAAAATCGTATAACCCTTAGCGGCTTGCTGATAAAAAATGTTTGCGGGCCGCTCAAAAAGATCTCAGAGGCGAGGCGCGCGATGAATCGACGAGCGGAGGCGTACATAGCCAGTACGTTGAAGCGAGGCGATTGAGGGCAACGAAGCATATGAGTCATTTTCAGCAGCCCGCTAGAGCTTAGGGACGTACAGTTCTAGCCACATCATGTAGTTCAACAACCCCCAGAGCGCCCTCCCGTGGTCTACCCGTCCTGAGAGATGATCGGTTACGAGCGCCTGTACAGCGTCGGCGCGGAAGAGCCCGGTGTCAGACACGCGCTTTGGGCCCAAATAGCTCATCAGCAAATCCTTCAGCTCGTGCTTAAACCAATGCGAGTAAGGCATTTCAAGGCCGACCTTTTTTTTGTTTAGGATTTCCGCGGGTAAGATGCCCTCCATGGCCCGGCGCATGATATGTTTTTTTCTCAGTGATCGGAGCTTTAAATGGGGTGGCACCGTTGACATGAATTCCGTCAACTCAAGGTCGGTCAGCGGGACGCGAGCTTCCAGAGAATGTGCCATGCTCATGCGATCGTTTTTCACCATTAGGTCGTCGGGGAGAAACACCGAACAATCGATCTCGAACAGCCGGGACAGCGAATCTGTCGCCGCCGATTGCTCGAACTTGTCGATGAAATGTCGGTCGGATGCCTGCGGCACGATCTGCTCGAGCACTTGCGGCGTATATAGGGAGAGCTTCTGAGCCTCCGTCAAAACAACCCGCCACCAAAAGTGCGCCTGGGCCGGAGAGAGGTCCTGCCCGCCTAGGAAGCGTTTTAGCTTGAATTCGAGGCTGAGTTTTTTGTCCGAGACGGGCAGACAATTAACCATCGGGGCGATCAAGCTTCTCCGCAGCCACCGGGGAACCCGGCGAAACCAACGGTTTACCTGATGCGCCGCATAGGTTTCGTACCCGGCGAAAATCTCATCGCCGCCCTCTCCCGACAAGACAACGACGACATCGTCTTTTGCCAGTTGGCATACATAGTAGGTCGGAATCGCCGAGCCGTCGGCGTAAGGCTCGTCAATATAGGTCAGATACTTCGGCAGCATAGCTCTGACCAAATCCGGCGTAACTATGACTTCCCGGTGGATGGTATTAAACTTCTGCGCGACCATTCGGGCGTATGGTAGTTCATTGAAGCTCGGGTCCTCGAAACCGACCGAGTAGGTATGGATGGGCTCAGAGACACACCGCTGCATTAACCCCACCAGCGTGCTGGAATCCATGCCCCCGGACAGCAACACCCCCACGGGGACGTCCGAGACGAGCTGGCGCTCCACGGCCTCCGCAAGCAGCCCCTGCGCCCTCTCAACGGCGTTCGACTCGCAGATGGCATCATTCCCCTGGAAGGCCAAGTCGCAATAAGGTTGCATCGTGATATCGCCCGCCGCGTCGATGCGCAACCAATGTCCCGGCGGCAACTCGTAGACAGCGTCAAAGGCCGTTTGTCTACCGGGAACATAGTCGAAGCTCAAAAAATCATGCAGCGCTTGAAACGATGGTCTGCGGTCCACCCGTTCATCCGCGATGATCGCCTTGATTTCCGAGCCAAACCGAAAATAACGGTCGTCGTGCTGGTAGAATAGCGGCTTCACCCCGTAACGATCGCGCGCGAGATAAAGTGTTTCCCGATTTGCATCCCAGATGGCGAATGCAAACATGCCGTTTAATTCCGCGAGCATCTTTTCCAATCCAATGGTTTCGTACAGGTGGATCAAAACTTCCGTATCGGTGCGGGAGCGAAAAATATGCCCCCGCTCCGCCAGCGTGTGTTTCTTCTTGAGCTCCCGGAAATTGTACACCTCCCCGTTGTAGACGATTTGAATTGAGCCGTCCTCGTTGCCCATGGGTTGGCGTCCTGCTTCTGACAAGTCAATAACGGACAGGCGCCGGTGACCCAACGCAATACGGTCACCGCACCAAGTGCCACGATCGTTGGGTCCGCGATGGGCCAAGGTCTTGGTCATCCGGTCAATAAGTCCATTGCACCCACCGTTATCCGGTGGACCCAAA
>DASRIZ010000564.1:0-5754 GCA_035649735.1 Blastocatellia bacterium
ATCCAGGGCTTATCAGCAAGCACGTTCATGCCGGCGTCAACGCACGCCTTTACACGGGCGATCTTCCCTTGATTGCGGCCCGATATCACTACCGCATTTCCCGAACGTTCCCGGAGCATGCGTTCGAAGAAATCAGGGCCAGTATGAACTTCGACTTCCCAGGCGGTTGGATCGGTCGCGCGCAAATTAAAACGCGCGATTCGATTGAGATGCTCGGTTAGATCAAAGCCGAGCGGCGCATAGACATCAACGCGCCTGGACATGCCGGGATACATCCGCTTCTGAACAAGCGCTGCGTGGAAGTGACCGGGATCGAGGGTGATGAGTTTTACTGTTTGATTCGCGCGGTCCCGTTGCGAGGTTTGCGACATCGAAAGTCCTTCCATCAGGACAAGTGCGATCACCAGCATCGGCGTAAACAGTTTCAACCAAATCTCCGATTTTGCGTTGAAAGTTCAGGGTTCAGGGTTCTGGGTTCTGGGTCCAGGGTTCCGGGTTCAGGGTTCAGGGTTCCGGGTTCAGAGTTGAGGGTTCAGGGTTCTGCTGTGAACTGAAATCATCAGAATCTCCAGAATCAGAACAAGAAACCAGAAACCAGAAACTAGAAACCAGAAACCGGTCTGAACCCTGAACCGTTCAGATCCTGACAACCCGGCCCTCTTCCATCGCGCGATTAGCGGAAAGCACCGCAACTGCCGCATTGCGTCCAACGTGAACATCGACTACTGCTTTCTTTCCCTCTCGTATACACGAGACAAACGATTCAAGCTCTCGATAGACGGCGCTGCGTTTAGGCGCATCCCTGGGTTCGACTCGAGCGCCCTCCTTCTCGGTTTGCGTGGAAGCTTTCATCGTCTCGCCTGTCGAACCGATCACCGTTGCGCCTTCAGCGTTCACGAGTTCTGGCTTCTCCTTCTCGCGAAAGTAAAGGGCCTTGTCCCAACCCATTTCGATCGTGCCTTCAGTTCCCATTATCACCATCTTCTCGCCGTCGTGCGCGTTAGTTGTTGTCGAGCTAAACGCTACTTTTTCGCCGGCCGGATAGTTATAAACAACTGTGACGTTGTCAAAGGTCTCGCGGCCGTCCTTCCAATAGTCGATGCCGCCCAGCCCGGTCACGGCTGACGGCGTCGCCCCAATGATCAAGTTGCAGACCTCGATCATATGTGAACCGAGCTCGCACATCAGACCACCGGAGTAACGTTTGTACATTCTCCAATTGATCAGGTGTTCGAGATCGGGATAACCCCACGGGCGCGGGTCGAAGTTGATCTTGGGAACAGGCCGACGCCAGTTGCCGTTGCGATGCCACGCGCAGCGAATATGCGTGACCTTTCCCAAAGCGCCGTTTCGAGACATATCAACGACCTTGTGGATTACCGGGTCAAACCGATGCTGATGTCCCACCTGCACAATCAGTGAAGGATGACTCCGCGCTGCCCGGACAATCTGTTCACACTGCAGCACGGAGTAGGCCATTGTTTTTTCGACGAACACGTGCTTGCCGGCGCTGAGCGCCGCCAGCACAATCTCGAAATGAGCGTGCAGCGGCGTGGCAATGATTACCGCATCTACATCTTTGGACTCGATCATTTTTCGATAATCAGTGAAAGGCTTCGGCTGACTGCCGGCGAGATTCACGCCTTTACTACGATTCGGCTCGAAGATGTCGCACATGGCGGTGATCTTTGAGTTTGGCACTGTCGCCATATTGCGGATCAGTGTCGTGCCTTGGCCGCCCGCTCCGACTACGCCGATGTTGACTCGATCGTTCGCGCCCAACGCGGACGCCGCTGAGCTTGACGCATTAAGCATCAAACCCGCCGCGCTCAAAGTCGTCGCCTCAAGAAAGTGTCGTCTGGTTACCATCGCTTTGTTATCGCTCATAGTTGCCTCGCTAAAAATTCAGCCTCGCGCATCCTAGTCCGCCTTCCGGTTGCTTGTAGTACAGAAGGGCGCGAACGTGCGGGCGAGATTTCAAAAATTCACCGGCCTTTTCAATCCCCATGACCATCAGCGCCTTGGACATCGCTTCGGCTTCGACACCGCTCTTGGTGATAACCGTCGCGCTGATGAGCCCTTCGATCGGGCGTCCGATTCGCGGGTCCATTATGTGACAATAAGTCTTGCCGCCGGATTCGAACGTCTTCTCGCGGCAGCCTGATGTTGAAACCGACTGGTCCCTGATCTCGATCGAATCGAGCTTGTGGGACCGATCGAGAGGGTCGCTCACCTCGACGCGCCACGAGGATTGATCCGAGGGCGAGCCGATCGCGCAGATGCTGCTGGAACCTGCACTGATAAACGCCGAGGTCACGCCGCTCGCGCGTAGAATCTCCGCCGCTTTGTCAACGGCATAACCCTTGGCAATCCCGCCCAAATCAAGCTCGACCCCTTCACGATCAAAGCGAATCGCGTGGGCACGCTGGTTGAGCAGGACGTGGTTGAAACCAACTCGCCCTGTGATCGATTTCAGCTCGCTAGCATCGGGCACGCGACCTTTGTTGTCAAAGAATCCCCACGCCCTCATCAGCGGACCGACGGTGATGTCAAAAGCGCCGCCGGTAGTTCGACTGTATTCGATCGACAGTTTGAGAAAATCAAACAGCTCTTTCTCGACGATCACCTCTTTGAGCGCGGCGTTCCGGTTTATATGAGTCAACTCGCTGGTCTCAGAGTAGTTGCTCATCTGGTGGTCAAGCCGGTCAATTTCTTCAAACGCTGCGTCGGCGGCTTCGGCGAGTCGAGCGCGATTCGGGCCGTACGCGATGATCTCAAACTTCGTCCACATCAGCCTCCGCGTTTCCTGGTACATTAAGGGCTGAGCCTGTGAAGCAGACGAAGGCCGCACCAAACTACCGACCGGCAATATGACTGACAGAGCGGTCAGCAGAATAACTGTCCTCACTGTTCTTACCCCGCGATTACAGCTTTACGAGATCCGCAATCTTGACCGGACGTTTTTGATCGACACTATTGCGCGCGGCGATGCCGGTAAGGCAAGACATGGCGCCAGCCCGTGAGTCAGGCAGTCGCATGTATTCCGGCGCGTCAATCTTGCGGAAGATCAAATCCTTGAGACGGCTATCCCCACCGCCGTGACCGCCGTCAGCTTTCGTAATCTTGATCTGCTGACGCTCGCCAAAGCTCTTCGTCAAGTAGATTTCGGTTTCTTCAGTGTTCTCCAGATTCCAGGGCTGTCGCTCGTAATCACGAATCTCAAGACGGCCCTTCTCGCCATTGAAGGCGAGCCGGTACCCTTCAAACGGCATGAACGCGTTGAGCGAATAAGTCATTGTCGCGCCGTTCGAGTATTTGACTAACGCCGACATCGTATCGAAGATGTCAACGTCTTCCCGGAAGACGCACCCGTCCCGGTGATAGTTGTCGACGTCTTCACATCCCGCATACAGCTTCATTCGCGTAGCATTCTTGGTCATATCGTAGTAGAAAGCGCACTGCGATTTGTGCTGGCAGGGGCGGCAGTTGGTGAAGCGAAATGGCCCCTTCTTCCCATAGACTTGAAGGTTAGCCTCCGCCATCACCTCCACCGGGTCCGCGCTTAGCCACCAGTTGATCAAGTCGAAGTGATGTGACGCTTTGTGGACCCAGAGACTTCCGCTTTTTGATCTGAGGCGGTGCCAACGGCGGAAGTAATCGGCTCCGTGGTAAACGTCCAGATACCAGCTGAAATCCACAGAGATTACGCGACCGATCTCACCGCCGAGCAAAATCTCTTTGATCTTTTGGTGCTTCGGCGCGTAACGGTAGTTGAAGGTAACAACGATCTTTTTCTTGTTGCGCTTTTCAGCATCCAACACAGCCTGGCATTGCGTTTCGTTAATGACCATTGGTTTTTCGGTCATCACGTCAATGCCTCGGTCGAGGGCTTTTACGATGTACTCACTGTGGAAGGCGTCAACGGTCGTTACCATCAGAAGGTCTGGCTTTGTTTTGTCGAGCATCTCGTCAAAGCCCGTGAAGGTTGGACAATTCACCCCTATTATTTCTTTTGCGACAGCCGCGCGCTTTGGGTTTATGTCGCAAAGGCCCACGAACTCGAGAACCTCGGAATAGGGTTCGACTAAAGAACGGCCCCACATGCTACTGGCTCGATCGCCGGTTCCGACGATGGCGTAACGCCGGCGGCCCGTCCAGGCTGGCGTGGTCGAATGATTCATTGAAAGCAGAGACGCGGCGGCGACAGCGTTTCCCGTCGTCTTGACGAACTCCCTGCGAGTCAACACCTTTGAGTCAGACATAGTGCCTCCTGAATTACACGGCCATCGTGGCCTCGAAACCGATCGCGAGTGGCTTATTATGACTTATCGAACGCAGTACGCGATTGCTGGTCCTAGTCAGGCAGATCGCCCGACGATCTAGTAAACCTCCCAACAAAGCCGCCTCCCGAACGCAGCTCAATCGTGAGCGAATCTTTTCGGCTTGGCATCGCGTTGTCGATCTTGACGGCTGCTGGCTCCTTTTGCTCGTCTCGCACGAACATAGCTTTATAGCTGGTAGCGCCTAGAAACGTTAGCGGAATCTTGATCGTTTTGGCAGTCGGACCGTTCAGGACCGCCAGAAACCACCGGTTTCCGCTCCTTCTGGCAAATGCCGCAATTTCACCTATCTCACAAACCGGAAGAGCGATGGTTTGATCCCACACGCTTGGTATGCTCTTTATCAAATCCACGGCGGGATTCTCTAAAATGCTCTTCGGGTGCGCGCCGTAAATCAACACTGGAGAGGTGAAGATAGCTGCGCTTGCAATCTGATGCGCCCACGAAGTTTCGCGCCGTCGCTCGCCAAAATGCATGGCCGTGTAGTCTGCGTGACCGGCGAGCATTCTCGTGAATGGAAGAGTGGTATCGTGCGTCGATCGCGACGGCATGCTCCGAGCCTCCATCCCTTTGATCCCCTCTCGAGTCATCTCATTGGGCCAGGTGCGCGATTCACCTGCAGGTTTGTTAGCGCCGTGAAAATTAACCATGATCCTGTGCTTCGCGGCTTCGTTGAGCAAACTCTGATAGAGGTCAATGATCTCTTTTGCTTCGTGATCGAAAAAGTCAATCTTCGCACCGACCACTCCAAGATCAGCAAGCAGTTTGAAAAACTTTTCGCGAGCTTCGGGAGTTCTCAGATCCTTGCTGTGCTTCCAAAACCAAATCCCGATCTTGTTTTGTCTCGAGTATTGAACAAGCTCTCGCATTTGTTCGTCGGTCCACCTCTGCCAGAAACCTTCCACAACGTTGTATTCAAATCCCAATTGGCCTGCAAGTCTGGAAAACTCCTTCATACCATCCAGGGTGCTCTCTCCGCCGTCAAGGTATTTCCACACAGCGCGGCCAGGCCTTACCCATCCGGTGTTGATGCCCAACGGAAAAAGATTCTTGTCGGGCTCCGGGGAGACGTTGTTGATTATGTCGCAGTTAACCAGCGTATTCAGATCTGGGCCGACCATCACCACTCTCCACGGAGTGGTTATTGTCCCTGTAATGGAAGCGGGGCTGGCCAACCTCTTGCCCTCTTCCGCGCCGTACCGAAGTCGGAAGGGATAGCTGACCGGCTCGGTATGCCCCAAGCGGACTTTGAGAACACGTTGACCTTCCGCCTCCAGGGCCATGCCGCTGTAATTGGCCAAAGCGCCTTCAGAGATCGAGGCATAGCCGGTTCCAGCCGGGAGCTTTATCGTCAACGGCGGTGCCGCCCATTCGCCGGATTGAAGTTCTGAAATCTCTTTCCGAACATGAATTC
>DASRIZ010000565.1:0-13055 GCA_035649735.1 Blastocatellia bacterium
GACCACTCTGAGCGTGATGTGGCTTTGCGCTTTTAAGCAAGCGGGAAACTATGTGCTTCCCTACTCCTACTCAGCGCTGCACGGATGCGCGCTCGGGTTGGTGTCCCTCGCGCTGCTCGTGCGCTTTCTCGAGCGTCGCCGGCCGAACGAACCCACAGCGAACCAGTCGGATGACGCTACAAGTTCGTCAATGCCGTCTCGAAGCGCTCTGATCTGGTTGGCCCTGGCAGGAGCGGTTGCGGGGCTCGCGACTCTGGCGAAAACCGAAATGGGGCTTGCGGCGGTGAGCGCGGGATTCGTGGCAGTTGCGCTCTCGGGTTATCCAAGCATTCGTCGCGGGGCAACATACGCAGCGATGTACCTTGCTCCCTTCGCGATCCTTGTTGTTGGGGTGTACGGATATATCGCGTCGCTCGTCGGATGGCGCTCGCTTATCCAGGACAGCCTGCTCTTTTTCCAACACCTGCCGCCGGAACTAGTCTACTTCAATAAGCGGGTATCCGGGTTTGATCAACCTCTGCAGTCGATCGCGAGCATATTGGGCGCGGGATTGCGGGTCAGCGCGCTCGCCGCGCTGGTCGGCGCTGTGGCGATGTTGCTTACATGGCACAGGCGGGACGAGGCGCGCAATCAAGTTTCATTAGCAGACCTCAGCAGAGTCAGCGATGCCGGCCGTGCCACATACGCGATGATCTGGGTAATCCTGGCAGCCTCGCTGGTCATCGTGGCTGTGCCGATTGCAGGCCCGCTGAACTTTGAGAAGGGTCCATACCTGGCGATGCCGCTGCTGCTGCTTTGGTTGATCGGAAGCGAAGCTGTTCGATACCTGAAGCGGGATTCAAGTAGCTTAAACACCCAGTCAATAATCGTCCTGATAATCGCAGTGTATGCGCTTGCCAGCCTCGCTCGAGTTATCTTAAGAGTGCGCAGTGGTGGCGCTTACAGTTCGTATTTGTTGCCGGCTTCGGTCATCTTGTTTAGCTACACGTGGGTGCACCCGTTCGCCAATCTGTTTCGAAACGGAAAAACACGACGCATGGCATGCAACCTTGCGATCGCGCTGTTACTGGTGGACGTTGGAATCACTACGGGTCTGCTCTCGTATCGTTTCCGCGATAGAAACACCTACGCTTTGAATACGGACCGGGGCACCATCATAGCGATTCCGGACCTCGGACAATCGATCGACGAGGCAATCGCCTTTATCAAGCGTGAGACTGCGCCGGGCGAGCCGGTGGCGGTTATGCCGGAGGGGACTTCACTAAACTTTTTCACCGACAGGCCCAACCCGCTTCGCGAGGAAATTACCACCCCCGGTTATCTGGATCGCGAAGGAGAGGAACGCGCCATCAATCAGCTTATTCAGTCTGACACTCGATTCGTGCTGGTGGCTAATCGGGCGACATCCGAGTTCGGGGCCGAGGCATTTGGTCGAGACTATTGTCAGAATCTGATGCAATGGATTGAGCAGAACTTCGAGGCGTGCGCTATGTTTGGTCGCGATCACGACCCAAATCTACAGATCGGGGACAAGACATTTTTTATTCGCGCATACAAGAGGCGAACGTTGCCAGGTCTTGCGCGGGGATCTTCCCAGTAGTTTTCCTCAGTCCACGTAGTAACAAATCTATTCGTTTCTTCTGAAGGGTACGAATTCAAGTTGAACGAATAAATTCGTTGCTACTTGGGTATCTTGATGTTTTTTTCGTTGGCCGTGCGTTGGGCGTCTTCGTAGCCCGCATCCGCATGACGGGCCACGCCGATCCCCGGATCGTTTGTCAGCACTCGGTTGAGTCGCCGAGCGCCGTCTTCTGTGCCATCCGCAACTGTCACCTGCCCCGAATGAAGCGAATAGCCGATACCCACGCCGCCCCCGTTGTGGATCGAAACCCACGACGCCCCTGACGCGGTGTTCAGCAATGCATTCAACAAAGGCCAGTCGGCGATAGCGTCAGAGCCATCACGCATCGCTTCAGTTTCGCGATACGGCGATGCGACCGATCCCGTATCGAGATGATCGCGGCCGATCACGATTGGCGCTTCAAGCTGGCCTCCTCGGACCATGTCGTTCATCGCCTCGCCAAACTCGGCGCGCTCGCCATAGCCCAGCCACAAGATCCGCGCCGGGAGCCCCTGAAACTGAACACGCTCGCCCGCAAGCTTTAGCCATCGCGACAGGACTTGATCGTCTGGGAATAGCTCCAGCGCGAGACTATCAGTCTTTCGAATGTCCGCCGGATTTCCTGAAAGCGCCACCCATCGGAATGGCCCGCGGCCCTGACAAAAGAGCGGTCGGATATACTCAGGCACAAAGCCGGGAATCTCGAATGCATCTTCGACGCCAGCCTTCTTTGCTTGCGCCCGAATGTTGTTTCCGTAGTCAAACGTCACCGCACCCTTGCGTTTCAATTCAAGCATGGCCGCAACGTGTACACCCATCGCATTCATCGATCGGCGTATGTAGTCATCAGGCTTCTCTCGCCTGAGAGCGGCTGCCGCGTCGAGGCTCATCCCGTTTGGCACGTAACCGTTCAGCGCGTCGTGCGCGCTTGTTTGATCTGTGAGCAGATCAGGGACAATGTCTCGACGCGCGAGCTCGGGTAGCACATCCGCACAATTGCCCACCAGCCCGACCGATATTGCTTCGCCTTTTGAGCGCGCTTCCTCGAAAATCTGCAGCGCTTCATCGAGATCCGTCGTAGTTCGATCACAGTAGCCGGTGCCTATTCGTTTGGCGATGCGCTGCGGGTCGACGTCGATTCCGAGAAAGCAAGCGCCGTTCATCGTCGCCGCCAGAGGCTGAGCCCCGCCCATCCCGCCCATTCCCCCTGACACGATAAGCCGGCCTTCAAGAGATCCGCCAAAGTGTTTGACCGCCGCTGCCGCAAAGGTTTCAAACGTACCCTGCACGATTCCCTGGCTGCCGATGTAAATCCAGGAACCAGCGGTCATTTGCCCATACATCGTCAGCCCCAGTTGTTCCAGGCGGTGAAACTCATCCCAGTTGGACCATTGCCCGACGAGGTTTGCGTTAGCGATCAACACTCGCGGCGCGTACTCGTGAGTTCTGAAGACGCCAACCGGTTTGCCCGACTGGACAAGCAATGTTTCATCGTTCTTAAGCTCCCGGAGCGAACGCACGATTGCATCAAAACACCGCCAGTCGCGTGCGGCTTTCCCGGTGCCGCCGTACACGATCAGCTCATCAGGCCTCTCGGCAACCTCGGCGTCCAGGTTGTTCATCAGCATGCGAAGCGCTGCCTCCTGATGCCAGCCCTTGCACGTGATATCTCGGCCTCGCGGTGCGGTTACTCTTCTGGCTTGACCCATAATTCCTCACTCCTCGGGCGATTTGAATTCCGGGACCGATTAATCATCTCCACTTGGTGAGCACGAGGTTTGCAGCGAATGGATTCTAGCATGAGCTTTTTGACCGAACGAACAAAGCGTCTCGCACCCGGCGTTGGATGGAAGATGCCCCGCCTGGGTTATTGATTCGCTTGCTGCTCTGATAGTATCTTAGGCAGGCAGAGAAGAGGATCCGGACGCACGCACGAATTTGGGACCCCCATTCCCACTCGTGCGTTTTAGAAGACTGAGCAGAAGAGGTTGACCATGGTCACAACGAGTGTACTGTTTCGGAACTCCAAGTTGTTCATGTACGTCCTCGCAGCGATCGCGATGTCCGGTTACGACGCGGTTGCGACAATGCAGCACATAGGCCGGGGCGTAGCCGCGGAAGGCAATCCGCTGATGGCATCGCTGATTCACCAGAATGCCGTCGTCTTTTTCCTCGTAAAAATGGCGGTCACCGCCTTAGGGTTGTTGATCTGCTACCACTTCTCACATCTGAGAACCGCGCGGTTGGGAATCAAGCTCGTAGTAGGAATCTATATGTGTCTCAGCGCATACCACGGAATGATTGTTTTGCTTGGCTAAAGCAGACGCGGGTCGAGCAAACGGGTTACACCTCGCCGAGCCGTCGCACCACGGGAACCAGTGATTCGATGTATCCGGATAGCGGCGTGTCTCGCTCGATTGTCGGCACCAGTTGGCGCACCCGCGAATACGCCTCGGCCAATCGAGGACCCGGCTTGAGCGGTTTGAGAAAGTCCAGCCCCTGCGCCGCACACATCAATTCGATCGCAATGATCATCTCGACGTTCCTCACAACCTGAGCGAATTTCAACGCCGACGTCATTCCCATGCTGACGTGATCTTCCTTGTTGCCTGAAGTCGGAAGATTGGTCACTGATGCCGGGTGCGCTAACACGCTGTTCTCGGCTATCAGGGACGCAGCAACGACCTGCGCAATCATCATCCCGGAGTTCATTCCTGGCTCCGGTGTGAGAAAAGCGGGCAGACCGGAGAGATCAGGATTTACAAGCCTCTCAACCCGTCGTTCCGATATCGTCCCGAGATCGGCGATCGCCACCGCTGCGTAATCCAGGGTCAACGCGATCGGTTCGCCGTGAAAGTTGCCGCCCGACAACACTTCGCCTGCTTCGGGGAATATCAAGGGATTATCGGTGGCGCTGTTGATCTCGATCTCCAGGATTCGACGCGCGTGAGCAAGCGAGTCGCGCACCGCGCCGTGCACCTGAGGCATGCACCTGATCGCGTACGCATCCTGCACGCGCGGGTCAACCAGGTGGTTCCGGTGTGACTCTCGGATCTCGCTGCCTTCGATCAACTCCCGCAAACGCCGTGCGCTTTTGATCTGCCCGGGATGAGGACGAACCGCGTGAATCTTATGATCAAAGGCCACCGGCGTTCCCCTCAGCGCCTCAAGCGACATAGCGCCGGTCACGTCAGCAGCATCGTTTAGCCGTTCCGCATCAAGCAGCGCTAGTCCGCCCACCGCGGTCATCGCCTGGGTACCGTTTAGCAGCGCCAGTCCCTCTTTGGCTTCCAGGGCAAGCGGCGCGATCCCGGCCGATCTGAGCGCCTCACCGCCACTGGATCGCTCACCGCCCCTGTTCGCTTCGCCCTCCCCGATTGCGACGAGCGCCAGATGAGCAAGCGGCGCCAGATCTCCCGACGCGCCCACCGAGCCGCGCGAAGGAATGACCGGGTGCACCCCGGCTCTCAGCATTGCGAGCAGCGTCTCGATTACCTCAATCCGACAGCCCGAATATCCTTTCGCCAGCACATTCGCCCGCTGAAGCATCATCGCGCGAACGGCTCGTTCAGGAAGAGGTTCGCCCACGCCGCACGCGTGCGAACGAACGAGATTGATTTGAAGTTCTCGTAGCTTTTCGGGAGGGATGGTGACGTCGGCAAGGGCTCCGAACCCGGTGTTGATCCCGTAGACCACCTCGCCGCGGGTTACGATATCTTCGACGAACCGGCGGGATCTCTCAATCCGCGCAAGAGCGCTTGCAGCCAGCGAGACCTCCGCGCCGTCTGCGACGCTTGCCGTCTGTTCTAGTGTGAGAGACGCTCCGTCAATCTCAATCATTTCGCCGAAAGCGTATTTTAGCGGATGTTAGAAAGTCAAATCTCGGCTAGTGATAGATCTCAATTCAATTGCTGCGGGAATCGATTCGTTGTCGTATAATGAATGCGATTCTACGAGTACGATCCGGTGTGACTAATCAAATTCGAGTCTAACGAATTTGCTCGGTGCGGCAATTATTGAAATGTGGCCGAGGCGGCGAAAAGAGAAGAACCTGCTTGAGTCTATGATGGCTGCGACCACACAGTCTGTTGTGATGGCGATGGGCCACGGGGACCTCAACGAGTGTTGGCGGCTTGACCAGCGCTGTTTCTCGGATGGAGAGGCCTACGATCGCGAGACCATCCGCTACCTTCTCTCTCACGCTCAATCGGTCTGTCACAAGGTCATCGCCCCGGGCGATCAGATGATCGCCTTCGTAGTCGGGATGATCGAGCCGGACGGCACCGGTCACGTGGTAGCTCTCGGCGTCGCTCCGGAACATCGTCGCTATGGACACGGCCGGCGATTGATGTACGAGGTCGAGCAGGGTTTTCTTCGACGCGGCGTATCGACCGTACGCCTCGAAGTCCGCACGTCTAATGTTGTGGCTCAACGGCTCTATCTGGATCTTGGGTACAAGATCGTTAGACGGATGCCGCGCTACTACACAAGCGGCGACGACGGCTTCCTGATGGTCAAAAATCTCACGTGAAGGAATTGTCGATTGCCGATTTGCGATTGCCGATTGGAATTCTGAATCAACTTTCGACTTTCCCAATCGGCAATCGCAAATCGGCAATCGTAAATCGGCAATTCCCTCCCTTCCTTGTCACTATTCATCGCGATCCTCTAATATCTCCCTCACAATCAACACTCCAATAAAGAGGGATTTGATGGAATTCAAACAACGCGCCGTCGCGTTCATATTGGCACTCATCCTTGCGGTCGGAGCCTCAAGCTGTAACTCAGCTCAGAACAACGGAAATCGAAAGGATGGGACTGCTACTCCGCCAAAACCCGGAAGATGGGTTGCTCAATACCGAAATCCCGCTTCACTGAATTACACCGGAGTCAATCTCTCAGTCTTTTTCTATAGTGGGATTTCGGTGGTCTCACAGAACGTCGTCTTTGTTTGCGGCGACACGCCACACCCGAAAGGCGGCAACGAGAGGGTTGCGGTGATTGTGCGAACGACGGATGGAGGACAGTCCTGGACCGACACCCCGATTGAAGTCCCCGGCATGTTGATCCCAACTCTGAACTCAGTCCATTTCATAAACCAGGACGTGGGATGGGCTGTGGGAGTGGATTCTGGGCAAGATGGCATCATTATCAAGACAACCGATGGAGGCGCGTCGTGGGCCGCAACCAGGCTGAGCCAAAAGCAAATACCGATCTCGGTCTTCTTCGTCGATGCGGATTCCGGATGGATCGGTGGTTCAACCGAGTTACGGGGCGAAGAGGAAAGCATCGGCGGTCCGAGCGCAATCATGGCAACGACGGACGGCGGAAACACGTGGACCCCACAGTACAATGTTCCGCACTCGATCTTGCGCGTCACGTTTGTCGACAAAACGAGGGGATGGGTATCCGGCACAAAAGGGGTTATCTACAACACCACCGACGGCGGACGTTCCTGGGACAAGCAGCGCAGCGAAATAGAACTAGGTGATGGGGCAATCGATTTGACTGCCGACGGCGCAAAACAATTCGCGATTCGCGGTCTTCAATTCGTCGATAAGGATCACGGATTTGCGGCGGCGTACGCCACCGAGCAACAAGCTGGGCGAATGCTTGTCACCTCAAACGGGGGCGCCACCTGGCATAGACAATGGATGGTTTCCGGCGCCGGCGTCCGCGATGTGTTTTTCGTGACACCCAATGAAGGGTGGGCGCTTTCGGATCAGGGCCCGTATGTCAACCACACCATTGACGGCGGTAAATCGTGGTTGAGCGAGCCAAAGATCTTCGAACAGGATGTTGCGCTCGCGAGAGTCGCAGGCTCCGATGCCGATCACGTTTGGGCTGTCGGTGGCGGCGCGATTTTCTTTCGAGTAAAAGAGTGAATATTGGAGACCCAATGTCCGGTGCATTTTGGTTGCTGAGCTTCAAAAGAGCGATAATCACCTTAATCTGTCTCGGATTCGCGTCTTTTTCCGCCGCGCAAACAAATCGACCGTTAAACCCCTCCCGGCAAACGAGTGCGCCGATAGCCCGAGTTCCGGCGCCTCGCGATGTCATCGGATTTACACCCGGCGATGACCGCAAGCTGGCTTCCTGGGAGAAATTCGTCGACTACTTCAAGCAACTCGAACGCACAAGCAATCGAGTCAGGCTTCAAGAGCTCGGCAAGACGACGCTTGGCCGGCCGTTCGTCGTCGCCACCATCTCATCTCCCGAGAATCTGACTCGCCTGGAGTATTTCAAAGACATTCAACGAAAGCTTGCCGATCCACGAACCTTCAACAGCAACGACGGTGAAGCCGAAAAGTTGATCGCCGAGAGTCGCACCATCGTGCTGATTACTTGCGGGATTCACTCGACCGAAGTGGGCGCCAACCTGGTGTCAATGAACCTCGCCTACAAGCTTGCCTCGGATGATTCGTACGAAACGCGCGAGATCCTCGACCGCTGCATTGTCCTGCTTGTGCCTTCGCTCAATCCAGACGGCGTAGACATCGTTAAGAACTGGTACGACAAAACTGTGGGCACTCCGGCGGAAGGCTCGAGTCCGCCTGAGCTGTATCATCACTATGCCGGGCACGACAACAACCGCGATTGGTACGCATTCACTCAGGCGGAGACACAATTAACCATCGACAAGATTCACAACGTCTGGCATCCGCAGATCGTCCACGACATCCATCAGCAGGGCGACACCGGCTCGCGGTTTTTCCTTCCTCCTTACGTCGAGCCGTGGGAACCTAACGTCCCGCCGTTGATTCAGGCAGGTGTGAACTTCATGGGTTCAAGTATGGCGTGGGAGCTGATCGGCGAAGGCAGAGCGGGCGTGGTAATAAACGGGGTTTATGATGCGTGGACTCCGGCGCGAGCTTATCAGCACTATCACGGCGGGATTCGCATCCTGAGCGAGACGGCGTCAGCGAGGCTGGCCTCGCCTACCAGCGTTCCATTTGAGAAGCTGACCCCGCAGGTTGGAGTCGATACGAAAATTCGCAGTTGGAATTTTCCTGTGGTGTGGCCGGGCGGCGAATGGAAGCTCGCAAACATCGTAGACTATATGCAAGCTGGGGCGTTTGCTTTGATGCGCAATGCGGCGCGTTATCGGGAGCGGTGGGTTCGAGACTTTTATCGAGTGGGCAAGGACGCGGTGCGGGTGCGGAACCCCGGCGAGCCGTTCGCGTTCCTGGTTCCCCCGCTAAAGGACGCGAGCTTCTGGCAGAACGATGGAAGACGGCGGCTAATATCGATCCTGGAGCGAGGCCAGGTTGAGATGATCGATGCTGCCGCATCGTTCGAGGCGGACGGGCAGCAATATCCTGCGGGCACGAGGATCATCCCGATGGCGCAGCCCTATGGCGCATTCGCCAAAACGCTGCTCGAGCGTCAGCGTTACCCGGACCTTCGCGAGTATCCGGGAGGGCCGCCGCGTCGTCCTTATGACGTAACAGCGCACACCTTACCGCTTTTGATGGGTGTAAATGTCGTACAGATAAACAAGGCTTTTACGCCGCCTGCTTCTCGGCGAGCCCCCGCGACGTCACGCGAGAGCGACGGTAACGCGCGCGAAATTCGCGTCGGTCTTTACAAAAGTAGTGCGGCTTCGATGGACGAAGGATGGACCCGCTGGATCTTCGATGAGTACAAAAATCAACCGCTGGGCTTCAAGCTAAGTTACACCTCATTAACTGATCTCGACATTCGCGCCGGGAAGTTGGAGCTGAGGCTTGTAGCAAAAGGCACTGAGGTTCCTTACGCCACCAAACAACAAGCCGACGCGGCGGCCAAATCCGCAACAACAGGATCGAGCTCGTACGACGCTGGCTGGGAAACTATTTCTTACCGTGAGAGTGTTGGAAGCCAGCAGACACTTGAGGGCTGGATCGTGGTGGGAACGAAACCGGTCGTCACCGGGAACGATATGCGCGATATCGCAACAAAACCATCGCCATACGGCGCTTCGATTTACGAAATAGACTTCTCACTTACACCTGATGCCGCAACACGACTCGCTGAAGCAACGAGTAAGCATATCGGCGACAGGCTCGCTATTGTGTTCAACCAAGAGGCGAATTCAGCACCCCGTATCAACAGCCAAATAAGAGACCGCGCTCAGATAAGCGGCAACTTTACAAAAGAGTCAGCCGAAGACCTCGCCCGGTCTCTCGGGGATCTTCGATCAAGGTTCGACTGTATCGTCATTCCCGCCCAAGGCGCGCAGCAGATCGTCAACGGGCTGTCCAGAGATCGCTATCCCGTGGAGGTTGCCGGCGGACTCGGCGCAGCCGGTGTTCAAGCTTTGAAGAGATTCGTCGAAGACGGCGGTACGTTGATCACTCTCAATGAAGCTTCGCAGTTCGCGATCGAGCAACTCGGTGTGCCGGTTAGAAACGCGCTCGAGGGAGTGCCCGCAAAGGAGTTCTACTGCCCCGGTTCGATTCTCAAGATCAAGCTCGTAACGTCCAGTCCGATCACTCGCAGCGCACTGCTACTGGAGTCATCGCGCGATGAAAGCATCGCGTGGTATGAGACCGAGTCCGAGACGCGAGGCGGGCAACGAGTTGACTCGAGTTTGGGCTTTGAAACGACCGATGATCGCGCCCGCGTGCTCGCCCGATTCGCGGAAGCGAAAGAGGTGCTGCTGTCGGGATGGCTTTTGGGGGCGGAGAAGATTGCCGGAAAGGGAGCTATCGTCGAGGTCAAGCAAGGTAAGGGGCGCGTGGTTATGTTTGCATTCCGGCCTCAGTATCGAGGCCAAAGCGTCGCCACGTTTCCATTTTTCTTTAATGCAATTCGTACAAGCGTGGATCAGCAGTGAGAACAGCTTTTCGTTCAGGAGGGTTTTATGAGAAAGGGTTTCATATGTCTGGCACTGATCGGGGTAATGACAGCCGCTTGCGCCTACGAGGCAAACCGAAATGCGGTCATCACCACAGCGGTTGACGACAAACCGGCACTGGAGAGCATCGCCAGCGCGGATCTGCTCCGACACATCAACGTCCTTGCCTCCGATGAGTACGAAGGTCGCGGTCCCGGGACTCGCGGAGAGGAACTCACTGTCAATTACTTGACCGCACAGTTTAAGCAACTCGGTCTCTCACCCGGCAACCCGGACGGCAGCTACGTCCAAAAAGTTCCGCTTGCCGGGTTCACAGCTCAACCGACTGCGTCGTTAGTCGCAGGAAGCAAAAAGATCGATCTTAAGTTTCCCGAGAACTACGTCGCGGTTTCGCGCCGCTTTGTCCCGGAGGTCAAAGTCGAGAACTCCGAGATGGTCTTCGTCGGATACGGCGTCGTCGCGCCCGAATACGGATGGGACGACTACAAGGGCGTGGATGTGAAGGGCAAGACGATCGTTATGCTGATCAACGATCCGGCGGTTCCCGACCCGGCCGATGCTTCAAAGCTCAACGATAAGATGTTCAACGGTCGCGCAATGACTTACTACGGGCGCTGGACCTACAAGTATGAGATAGCTTCAGAGAAGGGGGCCGCGGCGGCGATAATCATCCACGAAACAGGCCCTGCCGGGTATCCGTACGAGGTGGTTTCCGGTAGTTGGAGCCGCGAAAACTTCGACATAATACAGCCCGATAAAAATATGGGCCGAGTCGCTGTTGAGTCGTGGATTCATCTCGACAAAGCCAAAGAGCTGTTCGCGGCAACCGGAAAGGACTTCGAAGCGCTGAAGAAGGCGGCCGTTAGCAAGGATTTCAAGCCGGTGCCGCTGGGCGCAACGGCGAATTTCAACGTCAAGAACACTCTTAGAGAAGTCCAGTCACAAAACGTTATCGGCAAGCTGGAGGGCTCGGACGCCACCAAGAAGAACGAATACGTAATCTACACCGCGCACTGGGACCACCTGGGTCGCGATCCGAAACTTCAGGGAGACCAGATTTTCAACGGCGCGTTGGATAATGCTTCAGGAACCGCGGCGCTGCTTGAGCTTGCGGAAGCGTTCAAGAAACTGAAGACGCCGCCAGCACGCTCAATTCTATTTATCGCGGTAACAGCGGAGGAAAAAGGACTCCTTGGAGCGAAGTATTATGCCGAGAATCCTTTGTACCCGCTTGCGCGAACGCTTGCCAATATCAATATGGACGGCGTCAACCAGTGGGGCCGCACGTCAGATATAGTGGTAGTGGGATTGGGCAACTCAACGCTGGATGACGTGCTTACTGAGGCGGCGGCTGCTCAGAAGCGCACGGTGAAGGGTGACGCAGAGCCGGAGAAAGGGTTTTACTATCGCTCGGATCATTTTGAATTCGCGAAGCAGGGCGTGCCTGCGTTGTACACAGATTCAGGCACTGAGTACATCGGCAAGCCGGCGGGTTACTCACAGCAGAAACGGGACGAATACACCGAGCGCGACTATCACAAGGTCTCGGACGATGTGAAATCGGATTGGGACCTCACGGGCGCGGTCGAGGATGTGCAACTGCTCTTTAATGTTGGTTACCGCGTTGCGAGCGCCGACAAGTATCCGGAATGGAAACCCGGCACCGAGTTCAAAGCAAAGCGCGACGCAATGATGACAACCGCGGTCCGACAATAGCAAAGGGCAAAGAGCGAAGGGCAAAGAGCCAATAGAAAATCGAAAGGAGGGTATCCTTTGAAGAAGCGGAAACTCGGAAAGGACGGTCTCCTTGTATCGGAGCAGGGTCTCGGGTGCATGGGAATGTCTGAGTTTTATGGCGCCACTGATGAAACTGAGTCCATCGCCACATTAGACAGAGCCCTCGAGTTAGGCATCAATTTCTTTGATACTTCGGATGCTTATGGCCCGCACAAGAATGAAGAACTGCTTGGAAAGGCGTTTCGAGCGCGCCGCGAAGACGTGATCATCGCTACCAAGTTTGCAATCCGTCGTGATCCGAGCAATCCAGCGGTTAGATCGATCGACGGGCGCCCCGAATATGTTCGGGAAGCATGCGATGGTTCCTTGAAACGTCTGGGCGTGGATTCTATCGATCTCTATTATCAGCATCGTGTTGACAGCAATGTTCCGATAGAAGACACCGTGGGAGCGATGGCCGATCTGGTGCGGGCGGGCAAAGTGCGCTATCTCGGATTAAGCGAGGCGGCGCCGCAAACGATTCGCCGCGCGCACGCCGTTCATCCGATCAGCGCGCTTCAAACCGAGTACTCGCTTTGGAGTCGGGATCCGGAGGATGAGATCCTCGCAACGGTTCGAGAGCTTGGAATCGGATTTGTTGCATACAGTCCTCTCGGGCGCGGCTTTTTAACCGGGCAAATCAAAACCATCGACGATCTGGCGGCCGATGATTACCGTCGATACTCCCCGAGGTTTCAGGGCGAGAACTTTTCAAAGAATCTGGATCTGGTTGCGCGGGTGACCGAGCTTGCTCGCTTGAAGGGAGTCACTCCTGGACAACTCGCGCTCGCTTGGGTTCTGGCCCAGGGCGAAGATATA
>DASRIZ010000566.1:0-11664 GCA_035649735.1 Blastocatellia bacterium
TGGGTTGCAGATGTAAACAAACCCGACGTCGCGATAGTTCATCTTTGTCGCGCGAATCACTCCCGGTATATCCATCCGGTAATCCTTCAGCAGCGGCACCTTGATCGCATCGGCCTTGATGTTGGTTATAAAGCGGTAGACCGAATCGTAACTCGGGTCAACGCCGACCACCCTCTTGTGATCGGCGGTGAAGGCTTCGCCGATGATTTTGAGAATCTCGCCTGATCCCGCGCCGAGCATCACGTTTTCCTTTTTGAGTCCGTGATGCTTTGCTATTGCCTCAACAATGCCGCCGTCAGGGTATTGATAGCGGTTGGAATACTTGAAGGCATCTTTCATGGCCTTTACGACATCGTCTGAAGGCCCCCAGCAATTCTCATTGCTCGCGAGCTTCGCCATCTCCTCATAGTTTTCCTCGGGATGCTCCTCTCCAGGTTCACCCTGTCTCGCGCGTCTTTCCTGCGCGAAAACGTCGATCGAGGGAGCCAGCCCTGCTACACCGAGAGCGGTTGCCATGGTTCCCAGGAATGTTCTTCGAGTCGCTGAGTTGTGAGTCATATGCGCCTCCTTTTTGGAAAACTGTTTAGGGCCTCCGCTGCTGGACAGCCCCGATTTTCCATTTTCGATTCTCCATTTGTCATTTCTTATTGGCCGTCCACACGCGCGGTTCTTCAATAGCAAATGAAAAATGACAAATCGAAAATGGAAAATAATCCTTCCTTCCGAATCTAATCCTTGGACGCGCCGCCTCCGGGCCAAACGGTCCCTTGATCAACCTTGGTCACCGGCGCGAGTCCCTTGTACACGAACTTCTGCAATCGCCGGCCCTCGTAGGTCTCGGTCGTGTAGATGTTGCCCTTGGAATCGGTCGCGATGCTGTGCACGCCATAAAATTGGCCGGGCTGTCTGCCGCCGTCGCCGAAGCTGGTCAGCACTTCGAGCGTGTCGCGCTGGACAACATAAACCTTCTGGTTCCGGCCATCGGCGACGTAAATGTATTTCTGCTGTGGATCCTTCGAGAATGCAATGTCCCAGACAGAACCATCGGCGAGGGAACGCCTGGCAATGAATTGCTCCTTCACAAAAGAACCGTCGGGCTTGAATACCTGAATCCGGTTGTTGGGTCTATCGCACACGTACAAAAACCCGTCATTGGAAAGCTCCGCGCAGTGAACGGGATTGCGGAACTGCTGAGCGGGCGGGGCATCGGGATCAAAGCGTCCGAGGTTCTTATCGTCAGGTTTGTTGCCGTATGCTCCCCAGTAGCGTTTGAACTTTCCGGTGTCGGCGTCGATTACCGCCACACGTTTGTTGAGATACCCATCGGAAATGTACGCTTCGTTTGCTTTGGGATCGACAAAGATCTTAGCAACTCTTCCGAAATTTTCGGTATCGTTGCTGCCGGCGTTCTTGCCCGCATGACCGTATTGCGCAAGAAACTTGCCGTCCTGGGTGAACTTCAGGATGTGAGCGTCATTCGTGCCATTTCCGCCGATCCAAACATTCCCTTTATGATCGATTGTAATTCCGTGATTCGACTCCGGCCATTCGTAGCCCTGTCCGGGGCCACCCCAGTGTCCGATCAAATTTCCCGCCTTGTCGAACTCCAGAACCGGTGGCGCCTTTGAGCAGCACTCGCCGGTTTTTTGGTCCGCCGCTGCTTCGTTGGCAGAGACGGTATCAGGCCGATGAACGATCCATATGTGATCCTGGGCGTCGACGCCAATCCCGATCGACATGCCTATATACCATCCGTTGGGAAGCGGTTTGGGCCAGAGAGGATCTACTTCGAATTTGGGAGCCATCACGACCGCGCCTTCAGCTACCGTCGTCTTGTCGAGTACGCTCTGACCGATAAACAACGCAACTATGAGAACGAGAAAAACCGCGGCGATGTAGATGTTTCGTTTAGTCATTTTCTTTCCTCTCGAATGAAAGGAGTGTCCTTCTATTTGCTATTTCCTATTCGATATTTTCTATTTGCTATTTGCTATCTTTCATTTTCGGAGCTGTCGACGACTAAATAACAAAATAGAAAATAGAAATCGCAAATAGAAAATAATCTCCTTTTGCCCAATCAACGCGTCGCGGGAATAAACTTCTGCACTCGCTTTCCTTCGTACGTCTCACCTGTGTAGACGTTACCCTTTGAATCCACTGCGATGCTGCCAACCCCGTAAAACTGACCGGCCATTCGTCCGCCTGCGCCGAAACTCGTAAGCACCACCAGGTTGTCGCGGCTAAGCACAAACACCTTCTTGTCATGACCATCGGCGACGTACAGGTACCGTTGTTGCGGATCGTTTGAAAACGCTATGTCCCAGACAGATCCATCTCCGAGAGTACTCTTGGATACGAATGCCTCTTTGACGAACTTGCCGTCTTTTTGGAACACCTGGATCCGGTCATTCTGCCGGTCGCAAACGTATACCAGGCCATCCTTTGATACCGCGGCACAGCTCACAGTGCGAAACTGTTTGGCCGCCGGTGCATTGGGATCATAAGCTCCAGTATTCGCGTCGTCAGGCTTCTCACCGTAAGCACCCCAATGCCGTTTATATGCGCCGGTGTCTGCATCAAACACCGCCACTCGGTGATTAACGATGCCATCGGCGACATATACCTCATTGCTCGCGGGATCGACTCTTACGCCTGCGGGCCGGTTCAATCCGGTCTTGCTGTCGCTGCCCTCAGCTTTGCCGGCGTGTCCGATCTGCAACAGGAATTTACCCTGACGCGAAAACTTTAGGACGTGAGCATCTTGAGGCTTGGGCGCTGGAGGTCTCGCGCCGGCGGCACCCTGTGCGCCGGCCGAACGCGGCGCGGCTTCGGGCTGACCGGCGGCTACGATCCAGATATTCCCCTTATGATCGACGGTGATCCCGCCAGTGGATTGGGGCCAATCGAATCCCTCGCCAGGCCCGCCCCAGTGACTCACGAGGTTTCCGGCTTGATCAAACTCCAGAACCTGCGGAGCGGGAACGCAGCATCCGGTAGGCGGATTCAATATCGCTCCCTTTTCGTTGTTTCCGAGCGAATCAGCGCCGCGATGTATGATCCAGATATGATCCTGGGAATCAACGGCTACGCCGGTTACCGAACCGAGCACCCAATGGTTCGGAAGCGGCTTTGGCCAAAACGGATCGACTGCAAACTTTGGGGTTTGAGCTGCGCGGGTCTTGCCCTGCGCTGCGATCGTTTCGACGGTCAAGTCGCTATTGAGTCCAGCCGCGACGAGGAACACGACGA
This sequence comes from Blastocatellia bacterium, assembly GCA_035649735.1. GTDB lineage: Bacteria > Acidobacteriota > Blastocatellia > UBA7656 > UBA7656 > Onstottus_A. The sequence continues at coordinate 3,250 of DASRIZ010000566.1, forward strand.
CGATCACACCAACGTAAAGCCGATGCCTTCGCTTCAAACTGTTCATCTCTTCCTCGCGTTTTCGGATGCAAGCTGCGTCGTGACGGGCGCCGGGCCCGGCGTTCCACTGATCGTGAAACTACGCTCGGGACTGCGCCGGAAATCTTCGGTGGGCGCCAGTATACAAAAGATAGGTCCTATTGGTCCAATAGGTCCTATATTCTTTCTATTCCCCGACAGCAAGCGCCAGGACATTGACGCGATCACGAAGATAAAGCGTGGTGCCAAGAAGGGTCGGAACGGTCCAAGATGTCGCAGTCGCAACCGGCGCTCTTGCGAGGATCTTCAGACCCTCAGCCGACATCGTTACCAGTCCAAGATTCCCGTCCTCATCAAGCAGTATCACCTTGCCATCGGCGGCGACAAAGCTGACCTTCGAGAAGCTCCTATCCTGCCAGGCGACTTGTCCCGTTCGGGCATTGATCGCCGTCAGGAACGACGGCCCGAAATCACCGCTACTCCCATAGAAGAATTCGCCGATCCGCAGCACATTCCCAAAGTGCACACGCATCTTGTTGCTAAACCAGAGCTCTTTCGCTTCCGTTCGTCCGCTCGATCTGGTCAGCTGAAGGACTCGCGATCCGCCGTCGTAAGCGCATGAAACAAACAAGAGCCGATCATCCGGGCACCAGACAGGACTGCTTATGTTGACCCCGCTCCTTGTTGGAACGAGGTATTCCCAGATCGGCTTGCCGGTGTTCGGATCGTACCCGTGAACGCCGTCACCTGAAGTCACCACAAGTTGTTCTTCGCCTTCAAGCGTGATGATCTGGGGTGATGCCGGTACTATGTCCGAAAACTTCCCGGCGCTCCAGGCCACTCGGCCGTCTTGTTGGCGAAACGCAATCACCCCCTGCTCGGGTGCGCCCACAGCGGCAATAACCATGTCCTTGTAGGTTATCGGGCTTGTCGAGTATCCGGGTTTTACGGCCCAGCGCATCTGGTTTGGCAACGCGTTGTACTCTTTAACAAAGCTATGCGACCAGAGCAGCTTTCCGGTGATCTTGTCGAGCGCGAAGAATTGTTTGTCGGTTGAGATAGCAAATAACCGGTTTCCGGAGATGAGTGGCGTCGAGTGCGGGCCGGCGCCCCGGCTGAAGTTCATCGTCTCCAACGTGGTCGCGTATCTGTATTCCCAGATCGTTTTCCCCGACGCAGCATCGAGAGCGATGATAACCTCCTCAGGTTTCCAGTTGTTCCGAACTCCGGTCGAGGGTCGATACATCGTGTACAGACGGCCGCCTTCACCAATGATGCTCGAATGACCTTCGCCGAGCGGCCTGCTCCAAAGCCTCTTTGGGCCCTCGACAGGCCAGGTATTCGCGAGCCCGCGGGCGTCGCTTGTGAAGTTGTGCCGCGGTCCGCCCCAACCGAGCCAGCTTAAAGACGATTGCTGCGCGGAGCTTCGAGAGGTTCGAGGAGTTTGAGTTGCTATGACGGGGTGTAGCAACCACGAAAACATCACTGCTACAACCGCCGCGGTGAGTGAGGGCATTTGGACGTCCTTTGTAACTCGAGAAGGATGATCAGTCTCCCTGCTTTTGCCAGAATCTGGAAAAGAGTGCAAGTGTCCAACAAACTCTGAGGAGGTAGCGTAGACTGTCCAGTCTGCCCAGAAATTAAGGTAGCGTAGACTGTCCAGTCTGCGCGGAAATTAAGGTAGCGTAGACTGTCCAGTCTGCGCCCAGAAATTAAGGTAGCGAAAACTTGCGCAGACTAGACAGTCTACGCTACCAGCAGGAGGAGTCGGATGACTTCGCATTCAAGGCTGAGTGTAATTCTTATTTTTGCTGCAATGGTTGTCGCTGTCGCGACGTTGTCATCTTGCAACCGGTCATCATCCCAACAAAAGATCGTGCTGGAGATCCCAGCGCGAGCCATGTGGTTTGACACCGGGCTGGATGTGACTAACAAGACTATCCAGATTAAGTATGAGTCAGGAACGTGGAGCAACGATGGCGCAGAGTCGCACTTCTGTGATGGCGAAGGGTTTATACCCGAGGGCCAGGATTTTCGCGATGTAATTCCAAAGCTGCTTGTGACAAACGCTCCGCTCGGGTCGCTGGTTGGCCGAACCAACGGCGAGCCTTTTTTCGTCGGGAACACCTATGAAGATCGCCCCGGCGAAGGTCGTCTGTACCTCAGCATGAATGAGAAACCCGATTCATTTGATGACAACGCCGGGTCAGTTCGAATCGCGGTGAGCGTTTTGGATTAACACGATCGCTCAAGCGCCAATTTCCTTTGCGATCTTTGCGGTCCTTTGCGAGCTGTGCGCTAAATTTGCCTGACGCAAAGGTCACGTGCGCTCTGCTTGTCACGCCCCTCGCTTCCAATTACTATGCGCTGATCAATATGAGCTGGCGCAAAGATAGCAGTGGCAGAGTAGCTCGTCGCCTGGTTATCGCCGCGCTTATGACTGCGGTTGCCACTGTCGTTTCTTATCGCGTTTCGGCTCACGACATTCCAAACGACGTCACCGTACACGCATTTCTAAAGACCGAAGGGCAGCGACTGAGCTTGCTTGTTCGAGTGCCGCTTCGTGCTTGCCGGGATGTGGACTTCCCAACGCTTGGGCCTGGCTATCTGGACCTCGCTCGCGCGGACTCCTCGCTACGCGACGCCGCAACGCTGTGGATTTCGGACAACGTCGAGTTGTTTGAAGGCGATAAGCGAATTGTTAATCCTCGTATCATCGCCGCTCGAGTGTCGCTTGAATCCGAGAGGTTTTTCGATTCCTACGACGAGGCGTTCGCACATCTAACAGGCGCGCGGTTGCCCGACGAAACGGAGCTTTACTGGAATCAGGGATTGCTGGACGTGTTATTCGAATACCCGATCGATTCCGATCAATCGAGTTTTTCGATTCGGCCCGCGCTCGCGGGTCTGGGTATTCGCGTAGTGACCGTTCTTCGATTTATGCCGCCCGGTGGCGCCGTTCGCGCATTTGAGTTTGAGGGCGATCCGGGTCTGGTCAGGCTTGATCCCCGATGGCATCAAGCCGCGCTGCGATTTATCGAAGCCGGCTTTCTCCACATCCTCGATGGAACCGACCATCTTTTGTTTTTGTTTTGCCTGGTGATTCCATTCCGCCGTTTCAAACCGCTGTTTATGGTTATCACCGCGTTCACCGTTGCACACTCGATTACGCTGATCGCCTCCGCCTACAACCTCGGCCCGGACGCGCTGTGGTTTCCGCCGCTTATCGAAACGCTGATCGCGTGTTCAATCGTGTACATGTCGCTCGAGAACATCGTGGGGAGCAACCTGCAGCGCCGGTGGATGATCGCCCTCGCGTTTGGCCTGGTCCACGGGTTCGGCTTTTCGTTTGCGCTGCGCCAGACTCTTCAGTTCGCTGGCTCGCACCTGTTGATGTCTCTTTTGTCGTTCAACATTGGCGTAGAGCTCGGTCAGCTTTTGGTCCTGGCGTTGCTGATCCCGATGCTCCAGGCGCTGTTCCGGTTCGTGGTCGCGGAGCGGATCGGGACGATCATCCTGTCAGCTGTTGTCGCCCACACCGGCTGGCATTGGATGATAGAACGCGGAGAGCGACTGAGACAGTTTGGTTGGCCGGCGATTAACGCAGCTCTGCTGGTTACCGCTATGCGCTGGCTGATGGTGATCCTGATTGTTGCGGGGCTTCTGTGGCTGATAGGAGTTCTTCGGAAACGGAAGGCCCAAACCGCGGAATCCGAAATCGAGCCTGCGGCGAGTTCGGATATGGCAAACGGCCCCGAGTTGGTGATAGAGTCCACCGCCAAAAGGAAGTCGTCTTAGGGGCCGGAATATTTTTCATTTGTCATTTGCTATTGCCTACCGGACCAGAAATGACAATTGAAGATACCAATAGAAAATAACCCGGGAGGAACTGCCATGTCGCATTCACGACGAGTGAGATTCGCGCTTACGCTGATCGCTTCACTAGCGGTGTTCGCCGGCACCGCGAATACTCAAAATGCCACGCAACCTGTCAACGATCCGCCCAACCCATATAAAACCGTGGAAGGCTGGGCAAAGATGCCCGAAGGGCGGACCTGGGGAGCGACCAGCGCGGTGGAGATAGCGCCCGACGGAAAATCCATCTGGGTCGCCGAGAGATGTGGCGCGAATTCTTGCGCCGGCTCAAACCTCCCCGTAGTCCTGAAGTTTGACGAAACAGGAAAACTGGTAAAGAGCTTTGGCGAGGGTATGTTTATATTTCCGCACGGCATCCACGTGGACAAAGCCGGTAACGTCTGGGTCACTGATGGCGTTCCTCCCGGAGCCGCCAACGACCCTAAGATCGCCGGCAAAGGTCACATCGTCGTGAAGTTCAGTCCTGAAGGCAAAGTTCTGCTTACGCTCGGCAAGGCTGGCGTAGCCGCCGACGGGAACGACACATTCAACCAACCCTCAGATGTAATCACGGCTCCTAACGGTGACATCTTCGTCGCCGACGGACACGGCGGAAACACAAACGCTCGCATCGTCAAGTTCGACAAGTCCGGAAAGTTCATAAAGACCTGGGGAAAGAAGGGTACGGCTCCCGGGGAGTTCGATACGCCTCACGGTCTGGCGATGGATTCAAAAGGACGGCTGTTTGTCGCCGATAGAAACAACAATAGAATTCAGATCTTCGATCAGGATGGAAAGTTCCTCGAAGAGTGGAAGCAGTTCAGCCGATTAAGCGGGGTTTACATTAGAGACGATATTCTCTATGCGGCCGACTCAGAATCGAGTTCGAGACGCAATGCTGGTTGGAAGCGCGGTATCAGGATAGGCAGCGTCAAAGACGGCAAGGTCACTGCCTTTATTCCGGACCCCGAGCCGAATCCGGATGGCGCGGGAACGAGCGCTGCCGAAGGTGTCGCGGTTGATGCCAGGGGAAACGTATACGGCGCCGAAGTGGGTCCGCGGGCACTCAAAAAATACGTCAAGAAGTAACGCCGCAGACTTGTGAAACGTGGTGATTGTTTTGCCACGGAGTCCTTCGATTCAATCCGGTGGAAAAATGTGGAAACTAGTTTTCGCTCATGGAGTGCTGATCATCGCAGCAAGTGCATTCGCTCAATCGCCGCAACCGTCGGCTTCTCACGATGAGAAAGATGCAGCGGAACTCACCAGGCTCGAGAGTGTCTGGAATGACGCTCACCTTCGGAGCGATGCCGTAACGCTCGAACGCCTTTGGGCGGATGACCTTATCGTTCAAGTGACCAATATGCGCGTTTTAAGCAAAGCCGATGCGCTCGAAATGTTGCGGTCGGGTCACATGAAGTTCAAGCGTTATGAAACAACCGACCTTCGAATTCGGGTCTACGGCGACGCGGCAGTTGTTACGGGTCAGCTCGAAAGAACACGCGATCTTAACGCGCGGAATGTACATGACCGATGGCGCTTTACCAAGGTGTATGTTCGGCGCGCCAACAAATGGCAAGTGGTAACCTGGCACGCTTCGACGCTCGATCAATAGCGCTCACTCAGGAGGTCCGATGAAACGTTTGCTGGTGCTCTTAATCGTCTTGTGCGGATGCGCGGCGGCACACGCTCAGAGTCCGGTGCCTGAAATAAAAGTCGATGCGAACATCGACTTCTTCAAGCTGCCCCCCGATTTGCACTTCGGTGAAGTATCCGGCGTAGCGGTCAACTCAAAGGGTCACGTGTTCGTATTCTCGCGCGGGACTACAACCGGTCCGGCTTACGGAGCCTCTGCCGCGCAGTTGCTTGAGTTCGGGCCCACCGGCAGGTTCATCCGCGAGATCGGCAAGAACCTTTATGCGTGGTCCTATGCCCACGTGGTGAGGATCGACAAGGATGACAATATCTGGGCCGTCGACAAGGGCTCGGACATGATAGTCAAGTTTAACCCTGCCGGTCGCGTCTCAATGGTCTTCGGCCGCAAGAAGGAAGCGTCGGATGAAGCGGTGCCGTGGACGCGAGTCACCCCGCCGAGACCCGCCGTAGACGGGCTGTTCCGCCAACCGACCGACGTGACCTGGGATAATGACGGCAACATTTTCATCAGCGACGGATACATAAACTCACGGGTCGCAAAGTTCGACAAGAACGGGGCGTGGGTAAAACAATGGGGAGATCGCGGAAACAAGCCCGGCGAATTCAACACACCGCACAGCATTGCCTCCGATGCCAAGGGGAACATCTACGTCGCGGATCGCGGAAATCGACGCATTCAGGTGTTTGATCCTAACGGAACATTTATTCGGGCGATGACGATTGATGTGCCCTTCGATCCGGCTATACGTCCTGCGCAGGGGAATATGCCGTCGCCCGAAGGAGCCGCGGCGCAGAACGGCGCTCCGTGGGCGATTTGCATAACGCCCGGACCTAATCAGGTGCTGTTCTCTTCCGACGCATATCCAGGCAGATTGTATAAGCTGACGCTGGAAGGAAAGGTGCTGGGCGTGATCGGCAAGTCGGGCAAGCAACCAAAGCAGTTTGGCTGGATTCACGAGATCGCTTGCCCGTCGGAGAACGAGCTCTTCGTCGCGGAGCTTTTGAACTGGCGGGTTCAGAAGCTCACGTTACATTCAGAGTCGCGCCCGATATCAAAGCGTTGATCGCCCTCTCACCGAGTTCTATGGTTGATCGCGCCCTGTCTTATTCGAAAATCCAATAGACTTTGCGGGCCTTTGGTGCTAAATTGGGGCCCAGGTTAACAAGGCTCAGACACCCATCAAGGAGGAGTCTGATAAATGAAATCCAATTGGAAACTCGCAGTCGTCGCCGCTTTAGCATTCGGGGCAGCAGCCCTCACGATTCCAGCGGCAGCCGACTCAAACGAGGGCGCCGCTCCGGCGAAACCGACCTTCACAAAAGACATCGTTCCGATTCTTCAAAAGTCGTGTCAGGACTGTCACCGGCCCGGAACGATGGCTCCGATGTCGCTGCTGACCTACGAGGAAGTGAGGCCGTGGGCGCGCTCGATTAAGGAGAAGGTCGTTACTCGCTACATGCCGCCGTGGCATATCGATCGAACCGTCGGTGAGTATGATCCCGATCCTTCGCTGAGCGACGCGCAAATCGCCACGATAGCCAAATGGGTAGATAGCGGCGCGCCAAAAGGCGATCCGAAAGACGCCCCGGCGCCGCGAGTATTCCCCGCCGCGAACTCGTGGGTGTTCGGTGAAGACCCGGACCTGGTGGTGACCAGCTCGGGGTTCAACGTTCCGGCATTAGCCGCGGATCAATACCCAAAGATCGACGTGCCAACGGGTCTAACTGAGGACCGCTACATCAAGTGGATTCAGGTGATCCCCGAGGACCCCAAGGTCCTTCATCACGTTCTTATCTACGCGCTGCAGAGCGAACCCGCCACCGGCGTGGTGCTCGGAGAAACTCGACGCGCCCCAGGCACCGGCGGACGCCCGAACAACAGTTCGCTGCTGACTGAATATGCAAGAGGCAACGACGGCGACATCTTTACAAACGGGACCGCCAAGATGTTAAAGGCTGGAGGCAAACTCCGGTTCAGCTTCCACTATCACCCCAACGGCGAAAAGGCGGTCAACGAACGTTGCAAGATTGGATTCAAGTTCTTCCCGAAGGGTTACACGCCAAAGTATCTGATATCGACGAAGGGCATATCGTCCCCCACGACCCTGGCAATTCCGCCCGGCGAAGCAAACGCCAGGAGTGATGCTTACTTTCGGCTTGAGGAGCCGGCGAGACTCGTGAGCTTCCAGCCGCATATGCACTATCGCGGAAAGCGAATGACCCTCGAAGCCATTCTTCCATCGGGCGAGGTACAGTTGCTCACCGACGTCGCTCGTTTTGTTTGGACGTGGCAGATCACTTATCCGTACAAGAACCCGCCCACGCTTCCGAAGGGCACGGTTCTGCATATGACCGCGTACCACGACAACTCTGCGGGCAACAAGGAGAACCCTGATCCGACGGCCTTTATCGGATGGGGAGACCGGACGGTTGATGAGATGAATATCGGTTGGCTAGATTTTTACTACATCACCGATCAGGAATATGCCGACCTGCAAAAGCGTAAGAGTGGGCACTCAAAGGAGACGGCATCGGCTAGCGGAAACACCCGATAGAACTGGGTACAAGCCTAAAAGCGAAGAGGAGAGAGCTCGCCGCGAGTTTTCTCCTCTTTTGTTTTTTGGCTCTTCTCTGCGTCTGATTTTTGCTGGGTGCGGTTTCTCGATTTTCCATTTTCGATTTTACATTTCTCATTTGTCATTTGTCTCGGAAACTTCGTGCGCGCGGTAGACCGCCCAAATGACAAATGAAAAATGCCAGGTGGAAAATGGAAAATAAGATAAAGAGGATCAACAAGAACTCCCCATCACTGCATAACTCGTTTGCCCCGTGTCGCTACTTTTCTGTCGCCGGCGGATTAACCGTTACTTTAATCTTAACCGCGTT
>DASRIZ010000567.1:0-3899 GCA_035649735.1 Blastocatellia bacterium
TGGGTATATTAATGAACCAGCCGTCCACATCGCTGGCGGCGGCGGCACAGGCGCACAAGGGAGATCAGTCCTTGGCGTCGGCGCGAATTGGGGAAAAATCTTTCTGCTTACGGCGCTCGCTGAAACAAAGAGCGGAGCTCGAACCATGCTGCAGGCGGAGGTCACCACCGCCATTACGGGATTTTCTAAAGTCGGCGCCTTCACAATCGACGGTCCCAATCCCACCATGCAACACATGCCGAATTCGCAACCTCTCGATGTGGTTGGCAATGATGCAAACAGTTGCGGGGGAATACCGGACGTACCGCAGCCCGGTATCGGTGGTTATGAGGTTCCTGGCGCAATTCCTGCCACACACTCGGTTGCCGACATCATCGACGGTCTGCCGGCCAACCGCCTCGACCACGTCATCGGTGAAGGGGACACCCCATCTGTGCGGAATGTGTACTCGAGTCTCGGCGAGTTAGCTAGGACGGACGGACTATTGAGACTGATGGAGAACATACAAAGCGTACAAACGAATACGGGCACGAATGTTCAGTACGGCACTCCTACGGCTTGGGCCTATAACTACATCGATGGAGATGTAACCCTCGCCGGCAACACCGATGGCTACGGCGTTCTCGCTGTGACCGGTAAACTTACAATGAATGGTAATTTCCATTGGCATGGCGTCATTTTGATTATCGGCGATGGAGTTATGGACTTCGGTGGCGGTGGCAATGGCGTGATCGTCGGGACCATTTTCGTCGCAAAAATCTGGCCCAGCCCCACGCAGCACGCCGTCAGCGACCTACTTCCTAGCCCGGGATCCCCTACGATCAACTGGAACGGTGGAGGTGGCAACAGCGTTCTTTATGACCACTGCTGGGTAGACCCCGTCATGTCGTTTGTTCCGAGCACGAACTACCTCTTCCTCGATCCTCTAAGAGTTCTCAGCTTACGGAACTTGCCGTATTAGTGATAATACGGTGTGACCTTTCGCACCGAAGTCGCAGGACCAGCTAGTGAGGCGCTCGCTCCGGATTGGATCTTCGATCAAATCCAGGAGTGGGCGCGGCGCTCTCCTGATCGAGTCGCCTTCGTTATCGATCAAAAGGACAAGGTAGAAGAATACCGATACGCGGATGTTCTCGATCGGGCAGATGAATTCGCGTCCGCGCTGATCTCCAAAGGTATTCAACGCGGCGACCACATCGGCATTCTGATGGAAAACGTGCCGCAGTGGGTATTCGCCCTGCTTGGCGCTATGCGAATTGGTGCAGTGACGGTTCCGCTTGCGACCGCCCTTCCCGAGAACTCTATTCAGTTGATCGCCGAACACGCCGGCTGCAAAGTCCTGGTTGCCGACGATACGAACTGGGAAAAGGCTTCCTATGTCGCGGCCAGTCTTGGAGCGGCTCTGCTCTGTCCGTCTGCTGTAGGGGAGGTCCGCGAAGCGCAAACGCGGCAGCGCGCTGCCTTACCGGATGACCGCCCAAGGCGCTCGCAGAGCGCCCCTCCAGAAACTGCCCTTCTCATCTACACTTCAGGGACGACCGGGAACCCGAAGGGCGTCGAACTCACCTTTGACAACTTAAATCACGAAATCCAAGGGGCTATCGAATCGCTTCAACTGACGCCGGATCACCGGATCCTCTCTGTTCTCCCCTTCTCTCACGTGTTGCCTCTCATTGCGAACGGCCTCGGTCAGCTGTGTATTGGCGCCACTGTAGTGTTCCTTTCCTCGATTTCTCCGCAGCGCATCATCGATGCCTTTCACCGGCACCGAATTACGTTCTTCATTTGCGTGCCCCAATTCTTTTACATGCTCCACAAACGTGTTTTCTCGCAGGTCGCGTCTCAACCCCGCCTCACGCGCATTTTGTTTCGTTTGATGAAGGGCTTTGGGCGCCGCGTCAATAGCCCGGCCTTACGCCGAAAACTCTTTTCGAAAGTTCACAAAACGATTGGTCCGGATTTACGGCTGCTCGCCAGTGGCGGGTCCTACTTCGATCCAGGCGTCGCTCAGGATCTGAACGACCTTGGATATACGGTCCTTCAAGCCTACGGCCTTACCGAGACGTCGGCCGCTGCGACCATCACACCTCCCGAAGATAACCGCCTCGGCACAGTTGGGAAGCCTATCCGCGGTGTGGCCATCCGCATCGACAATCCAAGTTATGACAAGGGCATAGGAGAAGTGCTAATTCGTGGCCCGATCATTATGAAGGGATACTATCGAGCGCCGGAGAAAACGGCTGAAGCGATGAAAGAAGGTTGGTTTCGGACCGGTGATCTCGGTTTCATTGACCAGCATGGTTATCTTTCGATAACCGGACGAAGTAAGGACGTCATCGTTCTCGCGAACGGCGAGAACGTTTATCCTGAGGAGCTGGAGACCCATTACTCGAAGTCGCCTTTCATTAAAGAGATTTGTATTCTCGGTCTGTCCGAAGATGGGGCCGGCGGGGTTCTTCACGCGATAGTAGTGCCGGACATGGAGGAATTCCGACGCCGGGGCCAAACGGCAATCACAGAGATGATCCGCTTCGACATCGAGAATCTTTCGAAGCAGGTTCCTTCGTACTACCGGATCCATTCTCTAGCTGTACGCAACGAATCCCTTCCTCGTACGGTCACCCGCAAATTGAAGCGTTTCGAGATCCAGCAGACAGAAGTCGACCGGATGACGGCGAAGGCGGCGGCAACAGACCACAGAGAGGCGGCGCCACGTCAGGATGATCCGCTTTTCCTGGGTCGCGTGGGCGCAGTCATTGCAGAACTCGTGCGCGAGTCCAAAACAAATGCCGGCCCTTTGCATCCTTCGATGAACATTGAGCTGGATTTAGGGTTTGATTCGCTGGCCCGCGTTGAACTTCTCGGTCTGGCCGAAGGCCGCCTGGGAACCCATATCGATGAACACCAGGCCAGCCGTATTTTCACATTAGGTGAACTCATCGACGCATTCGAGGCGGCGTCGGTTTCGGAAACAGCTACCGGCCGATCATGGAAAGAAATTCTCCAAACCGCCACGGCAGGTGAAATGCAATACGTTTGGAACAAACGGCCGTTGCTCGATCCGACTTCGTTCGTCGCGATGCGGGGTCTGAAAGTCCTGGCGCGGGGACTCTTCCGCTTGCGCTACTTCGGTTTGGAAAAGCTGCCACATGCGATGCCGTTCCTGTTGTGCCCGAATCACGAATCATTTCTGGATGGCCCTTTGCTTGCAGCGATTCTTCCACGTCAGGTCATGTACAACATCTTCATTCTCGGCTACAGCGATTACTGGCAAAGCGCTCTCTCGCGTCGAATCGCCGAAATGTGCAAGATCGTCCCGATCGACCCGAATGCGAATCTCGTTCGGGCGATGCAGGCCGGTGCGGCAGGGTTGAAACAAGGCCGGTCCGTGATGATATTTCCGGAGGGGACTCGGTCCATTGATGGACATGTGGCTGAGTTCAAGAAGGGTGCCGCAATTCTCGCTGTCGAGTTGGGTGTGCCGATCGTTCCTATTGGTATTCGAGGCTCATTTGAAGCATGGCCCCGTGGCGGCAGCTTCCGGTTACATCCGATCGAGTTTCACTTCGGGGATCCTATCGACCCAAAAGAATTTGCCGCCTCAGCCGATCCGTACTCCGCGCTTACTGAAAAACTCCGAAAAGATGTTAAAGCGCTTGCGGGCGATACGAATTCCGGATGATTGTTGGCCAACCTGCTGTAACCTTATTAATAGATCCAACGTAAAAGCATTTGAACAAGCACCGGGGATTTTCTCAAAACCTCTCCTATGGAACGAAAATACGGCCAGCGCGGTTACCAGGATAATGACCGCGATCGTGGCGAACGTGAACGCGAAAAACCGCGTGAAAAGCCTAAGGGTGGACCGCGCGGCTCCAAAGCCAGAGAAGCGCCGCGGC
>DASRIZ010000568.1:0-3101 GCA_035649735.1 Blastocatellia bacterium
AAGACGCGATTGCGATCCGCTTCTTCAATTCCTGTGCCCGTGTCTTCAACCATAACGACCACATGACGCTGGTCATTAATTTCGGAGCAAACGTGGAGTACACGTGCGCGATCCTTTATCGAGGCCATTGCCTCAACAGCATTCATGATCAAATTCAGGATAACCTGCCGCAATTGAACGCGATTTCCCGAGAGATGCGGGAGGCTATCCGAAAGCTCGGTTTTGATCGAGACGCTGCGACCTTGGAGTTCGCTACGCACAAGCGTCATGACTTCACGGATCAGATCGTTGATGTCGAGCTGCGCCCTAGCTTGACTCCCCTTTGTTAGCATTGAGCGAATGCTGGCTATAACCTCGCTGGCTCGACCACCATCGTTGATGATTCGCATGAGAATTGCGCGGGTCCGCTCGACATTGGGAGGCTGATGGCCGAGCCATCGAAGCCCTGCATTTGCGTTGTTCACAACGGCAGCGAGCGGTTGGTTGATTTCATGCGCTATCGACGCCGTCATTTCACCCATGGCCGTTAGACTCGCTACGCGAGCGAGCTCTGCCTGCATTGCGGCGATGCGTGCTTGTTCAGCGGATTCGCGTTCACGTGCCATGGCCAGTTCCGCCAACATGGCGTTGAAGGCGATGGCGAGCCGCCCAATCTCATCTCGGCCATGGTAACTAGTGCGAAGGTTATAGTCTTTCGTTTCTCGCACCTCATCTGCGAGCCGTTCGAGCTTTCCCAGTGGCCGCACGATATGTCGATAGGTCATCAAAGCAAGTGCAATGCTAAAAATCGCGAGCAGGCCGTTCAGAATGAGACTGCCACGCAGCTTCGCCAAAAGGTTGGAAAGTCTCCTGTTGAGTAAGCGATCCAGTTCCCCATCGCTTGCTTTCCAAGTCTTAAGCGCATCGTCTACTGTCCTCGCATATGACTGACCAAGTGAGGCTGGGTCACTTGCGCCAAGGTTCGACCTCATCGCCTCAAGGTAAGCCTCTCCGGCTGAGACCATTGAAGCTATGTGGGGATCGAGCGTTTGCCGCAAACGATCGCCCGAGCCCCCGCGGTATGATGCCCTCGCATCCCGCGTGATCTCTTCGAGGGTCGAGCGGATCGTGCCATCTAGGATTAATGGACGAACGGAAGATTCAACCGATGATGACCCCGTCGGCGAAGGCATTTGCAACCAAGATTGCAACTCGCCGATTTGTCCAAGCAGCATCGGCATCCTAGTGACGACAATATCCTGCACGTAGTAGCTGTCGAGATCGGGATCGAGAGCTAGGTTGGAATCGTCACCGATGCGGGACGCAAGATTGCGCGCCTTACTAAGCGCATCGACTATAAGTCCAAGCTTCTCGCCATACGCTGGATCAGAAAGTTTCCGGACCGCATCCGCGACCGACTGTGCGTGCTCTGCCGTATGCAGAGAGCCGGCTAAATGGGACTGGGCGTCGGCAATCTCACCGAGCACCTGATTTACCGACGGGCGCGTCTCCGAAGACAACGGTGAGATTGGGCCGTTCCCCAGAATCCAAGCATAGACTCCGCGAACTGCCTCCAGATATCGCAATCCCACGAGTTCCTTTCGCACGAACTCGATGGCAATTCGCTTTTCGGCAATGAGACTATAAGTCACGACAATGATTGAAACAACAAACGCGCTGCACAAAAGGAAAAGCTTTGTGCTGGTTCGCAGATTCCTAAACACGGCTGGCCTAATGTTCACGCTGGAGCGAGCAATCGAAGGGCGCAGCTACAAAAAAATAGCGGAATGTTGTCCATGGGTCATTTTGCTCCGCAGCATCATCTTGATTGATATCAAAACAAGGCGCTGATGGCCTATGGTGCATGTTTGAATGCCAGAATGTCCCCCATTAGCAGCCCCTAGAGAGCAGATCAGGAAATACATTCTGCGGCTGGAACTCTCCTTATGTGAAGCGCAAATGATCTTCTTGATCGCTTGATCCCAGGGAACTGGATAAGCGCGGTGCGCCGCTGAACCTGATTCAGCTTTTGTGAGAATGATAGGCACAAAAAACCGAATTTTGGCTAGAGGCGTTTAACGTGGTACCTCACTCCTTACGCCTTGGTTTGGAAGCTTTGGTCGCAAGTGTCGACTGTGGGGGACTCTTCTTACCCGTCGGTCAGCGCTGACCAGCGTGCGGGATAAGCGAGCGCAACGTCGCGCCGCCATAGGCATGAGATCGTCCTTGTAGGTATAGAGGATTACTATGCCGAGCCCGAGTGCAAGCCGCGCCCGCTGTAGCTCCCGAGCAAGCCTCCGCAGAGATAGACGATCAGGGCGAGGAAGAGCGCCACATAGGCGAACGTCGTGGTATCGGGCCCGGCAATCATACCAGACTCGTTCAAGATCAGGAGCGCGGCCCCGAGCGCGAGAATGGAAAGGGCTGCCCAAGTAGTCACGTGGATGCGCTCAACTCGACCGCTAAGTCTCTCTGAAAAAGAAGCTCCGACCACGAGTGGTGCCCACTAGCCGAGGCCTCCGTTACGACGAAAGGAGAATGGCCTTGTGATTCAAAGCTCCTTGGGCTCAAAAGAAGAAGCACCCGACCAGGTACAGCGGCATGAGGGTTATTGTGTGCGCCGACGTCAGGCTGACTCAGCTAAAGGCGGCAGCAGCAATCAATCCATTTATTGTTTCCTCCTGGCGCGTGGTATTCGACTTCACGCCGAATCATGCATCCCCTACGCAGTTCGGGACGAGCCCTGCATGACACGCTTGACCACCATAGCAGCGATGCCCGCGAGCACGGCCTTGGCCGTCGGGGATGATAATATGTCTATAATGGGATTCGATCCTGCCGCTTGGCCCTGGGCGCCGGGACCGATGATATCTCGGAGCTGACCGGGCTTCTCATGTAGATCGGTAAGCACGTGTCCAGGTCCTTCGGATCGGATGCCACCTTCCCCGGCAGCTTCACGCCGCGCGCCGCAGCTCTCTCCTGCAGCATCTTCACGAAAGCCGCCCGCTCTTCCGGCGAAAGCTTGGCCAGCGCCTCTTGGCAGCCTGAGCGTACTGATCGGGCGGCACGGCGTGAGACACTTCGCCATACCGCTTGAGAACCTCTTGATCGGAGTAGCCCTC
>DASRIZ010000569.1:0-19628 GCA_035649735.1 Blastocatellia bacterium
GCCCGGATCGGCGGCCACAGAGGTCTGGTTGCTGCCATCGGAATTCATTAAATAGATTTCCTTGTTTCCATCTCTTGAGCTGGTGAACGCGATTCGTTTGCCGTCGGGTGACCATGCCGGTTCAGTATCGTCGGCCCGAGAGTTCGTTAGCTGCTTGAGCGAACTTCCATCCGCGTTCATCGAGTAAATGCATTGCATTCCGGCGCGATTGCTTGAAAACGCGATCTTGGTTCCGTCGGGAGCCCAGTCTGGAGTAAGGTCGTCCGCAGGATCCTCGGTGAGCTGGACCAACTCGCCGTCAACACTCATCACGTATATCTCCCAGTTTCCGTCTCGGTCGGTTTGAAATGCCAGCTTCGAAGCGTCGGGAGAAAACGACGGCGCCCTATTATGCGCAGAGTTGTTAGTCACTCGGACGAGATTGCCCCCATCGGCGTTCATTACATAGATTTGATCCTTACCTTCAATATTCCTGACAAACGCGATATTCCTGCCGTCGAGCGACCAGGCCGGCGAGCCATCCGATTGGTCTTTATCTGCAATCAGGTTCCTTTGGCCGGTGCCATCCTCGTTAGACTCGTACACGTCAAAGTTGCCATTTCTTGCGGTGACGAACAGGATCTTCCGGCCGTCAGGCGACCATTTCGGCTCCGCATCATATTCAGGATCATCGACTATTCTTTTGACATTCGAGCCATCGGCATTCATCACGTAGATGTCGTGGTTATACGGATTGGTGTTGTCGCGAGTGCTGGTAAAGGCAATCTTATTGCCGTCGGGAGACCATGACGCGGTGACATCGACCGCATTATTCCGGGTGAGCCGAGTCTGGTTGCCGCCGTCAGCGTCCATGACATAAATCTCTTTATTACCATCTCGATCACTATCGAAAAGAATTTTGCGCCCGTCGGGCGACCATCTCGGGTTATCGTCTTCCGATAGATTGTTGGTGAGCCGGTTGACATTCGATCCGTTGGCGTCCATCAAGTAGATTTCGCTCTTGCCATCGCGCGTGCTCCAAAAGGCTATCTTGCTTCCATCAGGGGACCATACAGGCGCATTATCAACCGCGTTGCTGGTGGTCAATCTTACGAGCGTAGTTTTTCCTCGTAAAGCTGGCGCCGGAGACACGCGCGCCCGGTACAGATAAAAAACGATTCCAATGGCCCCGACGAGCAATAGGGCAGCCACTACTGCGGCGGCTCGCCTGGTTCGCTTCTTTGGTTGTCCTGCGACTCCAGGTAACGCAAGAGCCTCCGCAGCGTTAGGCGACAATTGAGAAGCCGCAGCAGGCGCGTCTGTTCCTTCATCCTCGTTGCTGATGACCCGTGCAAATGTGTGTTTTTCAATAATCGTGGCATCGACCTCACCGCCAGTGAGACCGATTTGCCCGGTGTTAACCACAGATACCTTCAGCGGAGCCACGAACCGGTAACCGCGCTTTGGGATAGTCTCGATGTAGCGTGGCTCAGAAGAATCGTCGCCCAGCACCTTCCTCAATTCGTATATGTTGAACGAGAGACTCCCCTCTTCGACGAAGCTATCCGGCCACACCTCTTTCAGCAATTGCTCCTTCTCAACAACCTGCGTTGCGTTCTGCACGAGCACGAGCAGAGTCTCTAGAGCCTTCGGTGTAAGGCGCACTGTCGCGCCGTCTTTGAGCAGTATTCGACTCCCTGCGTCGAGTACGAAGGGCTCGAACTCATATAAGTGATTGTCCCGCGGAATCATAATGGCTCTAAGAACTCTCTAAAACATCGCTAAGAGTTTTTTAGACGGAATTCTAAGACAATTCAAAAGACTTCCGAGAGCGTCCCGGGTTATGGTCCGCCGCGTAGGCGAGACCGCTGAGAGACCTTCTCAGAATGGCAACTGCCAAAGTCCCGCCAAATTATATTGCCGGCTGGCAATGACAGCAATAAGTCAGCCAGCAGGAAAGATTACGGAGAAACATCTTGGCAAAAACGGGCAAAACTGAAAAGGCGATCGAAATCCACGAATTCTATGTCATCAGGTCGACGAGCGGCGCGTTGCCCGCCCTGTGCGTCGAGTGCTCGGCGAGCGACGCAATTATGGTCTCACCCGAGCAAGCGGCTGCAGTAGCGAACGTCCCCGTGCGAACGATCTATAGCTGGGTGGAAGTCGGGGCGATTCACTACAAGGAGGGGCCGAACGGCTCGCTCATCGTGTGTCTTAAATCGCTCCCGCACGGCCGATCCGACCCCGCAGTTGCATTCCTTAACCCGCCGAAATAACCGAGGAAACTGTGTAAATTTTCGCTCTCATCGCCGGTACGCCGGCGCAGCAGAGAGATACGAGTAATTAAGGAGACAAATATGTTAGCTAAAAACCTGAATATAATAGCCCTTACTTTGATAATGCTGCTCGGCTCGTCCACGATCGTCCCGGCGGCAAAGGTACATCGGCAGGAATCGGCCCCCAGCTATAGACCTGTGGGCCTTCATGACCATGATCTATTCGCCGCGCAAGCTGCGGGCGACTACGTCATCGAAGCGACAGACGAGGGCGCTGTTTGTCGTGACGCCACTCTGGAAGAATCCCAGTCGCTTGCTGGACACGATCAACTTGTACCGCTTCACCTGATATCTCCTGTTCACCCCGATGAAGTTACCCAACAGGATGCCGGGCTGAATATCGTTTTGCGCAGCACCCAGCAGCTCGAGAATTTCCCTCAGGCCAAGAATGCGTTCCTGCGAGCGGCCCAGACCTGGCAGCAGGTCATTCGAAGTCCGATCACCATGATCATCGACGTCGATTTTGGGCCTACCCGATTCGGCATCCCTTATCCCGGCCCCAACACGCTGGGATCGACGGGCGCACAAAATATCGGCGCCAGCTCCCTGTATCCCGCTGTACGCAGCAGTCTGATCTCAGGTGCTTCGAGCATCGGCGAGACCGCGCTCTACAATGCGCTGCCGGGCGGAAGTCTTCAGACCGACATTGGCGGGACAACCGCAATGCTCGCGCCGTCCGCGGTATTCCGGGCGTTGGGCATTATTGGGCCCGTGGCCAATCCCGCCAGCGAAACCAATCTAGGACCGCCTCCCTCAGTCGGATTCAACTCGGCGTTTCAATTTGACTTCGATCCGAGCAATGGCATCGATCCCGGGAAAATTGATTTTGACGCCGTTGCCGTTCACGAGATAGGGCACGCCTTAGGGTTCTTCTCTAACGTCGGCTCTAAGGAATTGAATCCAGGCGTCGATGTCGCTCCGTCGGTACTTGACCTGCTGAGATTTCGACCGGGCGTCACCCTCGCAACATTCTCGACTGCTTTGCGAATACAGTCTTCCGGAGGGTCACAGGTTTTTTTTGCTGGGGGGCCGGAGCTGGCGATGTCGACCGGGAGAGGCGATGCATCCGGTGGCGACGGCCGGCAAGCCAGCCACTGGAAGGATGACGAGTTGATTGGGCAAAACATCGGCATCATGGATCCCACTCTTTCTCCCGGCCAGCGCAAGACCATAACCAATAATGATCTGTTGGCACTCGATGCCATGGGCTATAAAGTCGGTGAATCAACCGAAGACACGAAGGCCCTGACTTCCGGAGTACCGCAATCGGGCTCCATTGATGCTCCTGATGCGGGATCAGCGCTTCTAGGCTCAACCCAGTACACCGTGCAGGTTCCAAACGGCGCCAGCCAATTGACTGTCGAGTTGAACGGCAATCCGGACGTCGACCTGTACGTTCGAGGCGGCCAGCGTATCACTATCGGTTCGTCTGGACCGGTGGCTGATCACGTTTCGGATTCTCAGACCGGATCGGAGTCAATCACCATAAACACGTCGAGCTCTCCCCCTCTTCGCGTCGGAACGTATTTCATCGCCGTGGGAAACTACGGTCCCGGAGCGGCGAGTTTCAATGTTAAGGCAACGATTACCGGCGGCGGCGGGGGAAACAGCGCGCCGGTGATTACCAGTCTTCAAGCGGATCTGGACGGAGATAAGTTGAAGCTCACGGGAGTAGTTGCTGATCCGGATGGCGACATAGTTCAAGCTCAGTCAAGTTTGCTGAATGCATCGGGACAAGTAGTGGGCGAAACCGAACCGTTTGCGGTCAATTTGGGCAACTCGCCGACGATAAACTTCACCCTCACGATTACCAATCTAAACTCTATCCCTGCCGCGATGCAGGCTTCACTTACGTTTATCGACCGGAGAGGGAATCGCAGCCCGGGGAGGGTCGCCGATTTCAGCGGCGCTGACTCGGGCGGTCCCACTGTATCGAACGTTTCTTATAGCGGCAGCAAGCTGGCGATCAAGGGCTCAGGCTTCTCGAGCCAACTGCTGATCGAGATAAATGGAGAAGTTGTCGGCATCGTTCCGAGCGCCAGTGGAAAGAAGATAAAGGTCAAGGGCAATTCCAACCAATTGAATCTTCAATCCGGTCCCAATCGGCTGCGCATCTATAACGGGTCGACGCGGTCAAACCTATTTGTGTTGAACCTCTGATCGCAAGTCGGGTCAGGAATCAGACGACAGTCATTGGCGACCGGGCGAATGGTTGTCGTGTCGGAGTCTCGTCCGGCCGCCCAGATTGAAATTCACTTAGGCGGGAAGTGTCGATCGAGGCTGACTGCGCGAGTTCAGCGTGCAGCAAAAAGTGCCCGGCTGTTACTAAACAAACTTTAAAGGAGAATGTGTCATGTCAAAGCGATTGATAGTTTCAAGATTGTTGATAGTTGTAATCGGGCTGATGAGTCTGCCAGTCTCACAAGCCCGGATATCGACCCAGAGTTCTTCCATAAAAATCTCGTCATACCGCGACGACCCGTTCGTAGAAGAGTCAGACGTCGATCGAATCGACGCTTCGAGGTTTGGTCAGGATGAAAGTGGAAGGCTCGTTTTGTCGGGCGATCGGGTTAGCCTGATCGAGGAGAGCTTCATTTACAGAGCGAACTCGGCGGGCGTGTTCCAGAAGTTTGCCTGGAACCCGTGGCCGCAGTACACCCATTCTAACCAGAATGGAAATTTCAAATTTGCCGAAGAAGTTCGTTTCCCCCTGCACGAGATTGAGCGCGATTCTACTGGTCAACCCGTGCTCAGGGATGGTCTGCAGATTTGGAAGCCGCGAAACCTCCACCTTGGCAATACGACCACATTCGCAGCGAGCCACGCTGCCAAAGATGCCGCGCAGTTCTGGGCTGGCAGCGACATCCGCTGGGGCGCGAACAATGGGGTCCTCGAAATCGAACCCCATATCTTCATTGAATTCAATGCCTTCTACAGCACCCTCACCAGGACGCTACACTTTGGAGTGGTCCCCTACCGCCTGCCCGGCGAAACGCAGATAAAGATGTTTGAGACCGCCACTTCGTGGGATATGGTTGCCCACGAGTCTGGACACGCATTACAGGACGTGCTCAAGCCGACCCGCAACCGAGAAGATTTGAGCTTCGGTGCATGGGCAGAATCCTTCGCGGATCAGACGGCGATGTGGGGGTCGCTACGCGACCCGCGGCGAGTGCGCGACGTGCTGGCCGAGACATCAGGCAACCTTCTCACCTCGAACTCGGTGTCAAGCTTCGGTGAAGCGTTCGCGGCGCTTGTGGGCCGGGGCACCGGCCTCCGCGAAGCCATCAACGATTTAAAGATCTCGGACACCACTACCGAGGTACACGACCGCTCACGCGTGCTGACCGGCGGCATGTACAAGGTATTTACCCTCATCTATGACGGTCTCAAGAACGGCCAGGGGCTCGGTGCGCCGGCGGCGCTTTCCGAGGCCGGAGATATCATGGGCATCTTCCTTGCGCATACCAATTACTTCACGCCTGAAAACGAGGTGTCGCTGGAAGATGTCGGCAAGGCTTACCTCAAGGTAGACAAGGAGCACTACGGCGGTCGCTTTAAGAACATGTTTATCGCCGAGTTCATCACCCGGGAGATCTTTGACGCCAACTCAGTTGCTGAGTGGATGACACACGAGGCGGCGGTGCCGAATCTCAGGCTCCCTCGAGACGCATCGGATCGAAAGGTGGACAAGCTGATACAGACCAATCTGGACACGCTTGGTATCGGGCCGGACTTCGGGTTGAAACTGCAAAGTGTGACTCGCGAGACCCGCTTCGGACAGACGATTGCACGAGTGCAACTTACGGACGGACGCGGCAACGATGCCGACTTGCTCGACAATCACGGCATCCTTGTCTTCCGCGTCGACGGAACGCTGGCCGACTACTATTCGCCGCTTCCATCGGGCGAGACCTCGCAAATCAGTATCCAGTCCAACGTGGAAGGGCCAGCGCTCGTGAATCATGCAAAACGGTTCGGCCTTGACCAGCGTGGCGGTTTGTTGTCAATCGTGCGCAGGCAGGACGGACAGCTTGCCGTGGAAGTAAGGGTGATGAGGAGCGAAGGGATCTATTGCTGGCTCGAGGTGTTCTCACTCGAGCATCCGGGGGGTGAGCGCCGGGAGGTGATCATACCGACGATTCCCTGGAGTCTCACCGGGATCCAACCAAGCGGCGTGCAGATTCTTACTGCGAATGATCTCAACTAATAACGATGACATTGCCTAATGATGGCATTGCCGCGTGCTGTATTGATTGCAACGGCTGGCTTCTGCTTAAGCTGCTCTAGCTGACTCGCTGGCCGTTGCTGATCAATCAATGCCCGGATCGGCTTAAATCCCGTTGCCGCAATTGTTCGCCGGTCGATACACGTTGAATGTCAAATTTCACGCCCGACACCCTTTCCTATTTCCATGGTTGTCCAATACTGAACGGTTCTGGATTCGATATAGGAGTAATGTACCTACTGAACCACGAACGGAGGCTAAAACGATCAT
The DNA here is from genome assembly GCA_035649735.1 of Blastocatellia bacterium. Lineage (GTDB taxonomy): Bacteria > Acidobacteriota > Blastocatellia > UBA7656 > UBA7656 > Onstottus_A. The sequence continues at coordinate 6,814 of DASRIZ010000569.1, forward strand.
AAGCCAGGCGTCTCGCTTCAACTGCGCTAGCTTATTCGAGGCAAGAGCATCCGGAATTGAAACGAGTTCAGATTAGGCCGGGTGTGTAACGCCCAGGCTGAAAGGAGTAAGAAAATGAGTACCACTACGTTACTGATTGTTCTCCTGGTGCTGGTCCTGCTCTTTGGCGGGTTTGGCTATCGTCGTTGGAGGACCTGAGCAGATTCGCCGCAAGCGCTGAGCCTGCTTGAGGCCAGTCCAGAAACAAGCGACCGAATGAGTCCAGGCACGCGAAAGATGGCGGACTGCTCGGTGTCAATCAAATTCGACGGCCCACTTGGACCAGACCGCGGTATTAGAGAACAGAAAGAGAGCTTACCTCATGGGGCTACCAAACAAAGCGGAGATTAAAGGCAAGATCAATAAGGCAAAAGGCACCGTCAAGGAGAACATCGGGCACGCGGTGGGCAATCGAAGTATGGAAAACCATGGTGCCGCCGACCGCCGTAAGGGCCGTGTCCAAGAAACCTTAGGCAAAGCGAGACGAAAAGTTGGCGATGCCGTGAAGGACCTCGGTAACACGATGCGCAAATGACGCGAAGCCGCACTTCTGCCCAGTAGATGAGTTCATCCGCCAAAGGGGTGACGCTTGAGAATCAGAGTCCCTCCAGCCAGCCGCCGGAGAAACCGGCGCGTCGAAGACCGCTAACAATGTAGGGGCAGCCGCGCATCAGCCGCCAAAGAAATCCTGAGCGATAGTTCTCGATCATCAATACTATCGGACCTTGATCCAAACCGTAGTAGCCTTTTGAGATCCATTCCTTGCTTTGCGCCGTCGAGAACGTCGGATTGAAACTGCACTTGAATCCGTACTTGCTGGTCATCTCAGGAAAGGCCTCGTCGAAATACTGGATCGACGGCAACACAATCTCGGGAGCGAACGGTAGTGAAGCGATTACCGCCCACGGAGCCAGCGTGCCGTCATCCGGGCCGTCTGGAATACCGCGCGCTTCGTAGTCGTAGAACCGCCGCAACTTCCCTCCGATCTTTTTGCGAGCCGGTCCTGGTCCATCGCTCGCGGTGATCCCCCAAAGGTATTCACCATAGCCTGCAAAGCCTCTCTTGTTGCGGATCGCGTACTGCTGCTGAATGTAGGTAGCGCGGCGGCTGTTCTCGAAGTAGTCGATCGCTTTGCTGCGCATGTATTCGTCCTGAATGCCGCGAAAGTCGATCCACATATGCGAAAACTGATGGATGAACAGCGGACCTGCGTACAGAAACTCGTGACCGTACAGACTTCTCCACTCATAGGTCCTGGTCCAGGCATGGTAGCTCTCTTCGGGCAACGGGTGTGATGGCGACGCTAGACCGAGTACGTAAAGAATCAGGGCCTCGCTGTAGCCTTGCCAGCGGTACTTGATAAAGCCGCTTTCGGGTGTCCAGCCGTGCGTGACAGTCGCTCCCCGATTACGGGCCCATTGCCAGTCGGCGCGTCGATAGATGGCGTCGGCTAGCTTGCGAATCTCGCGCTCATCGTCAGTGTCACGATTGAAATACTCTGCAGCCGTCAGCGCTCCCGTGATCAAGAAAGTGGAATCGATAGTCGATAGTTCGCAGTCCCATGTCCGGCGTCCGGTCTTCATGTCGAGGAAGTGATAATAGAAACCCTTGTATCCGGTGGCGTCCGGTTGCGGACCCTGCGGACTGTTCCAAAAAAAACGGAGCGTCGTGAGGGTTCGTCGAATCGCGTCGTCGCGAGTGATGAATCCGCGCTCGACTCCGATGGGATAGCCCGCGAGTGCAAACCCTGTGGGAGCGATGCTGCACGGCGATCCTTTGCGTGTGCTATCCCGCACTAAGCCATTTTCCGGGTTCGTTTCCTTCAGGAAATAATCAAACGTAAGGCGCTGGAGCACCTCGAGCTTCTTCTCAGGATAAGAGTGTTGTCTCGGCTTCACCGCAGACCTCGCAACTGTGAGTCCGGCGGAAACTCAAATTCAATCGCCGCCACGCTGTTCGCCGGAAGCGTGACTTCCAACTCAATTCTTCCATGGGTGTATCCGAAATCAACCGGCTCTCGCTTTAGCTGAGATGCGTCCTGGAGCTTGTCCAACTGTGCACTGCTCAAATACTCCGGAGCACCCATCTCCTTCCATAGTCGTTTCGGGTTCGCATGATCCTCATCGATTTGCTGCACCAGCGCGCTCGCCGGCTCAGGCGCGTTGCCTAGCTGAATCCTTACTCGCTGCTTCTCAAGATGATGCCGCGGTAAAGCATGATTTGTGAGCAACACTGTTACCTTGTTGAGTCCTCGAACAACCCAGGCATCGACCGTTTCGTGCAGACCATCCACGAGCAGGCTCTCGTTTCCCAACGAGTGCAGCAGCTCAAAAGCGCGGTAGACCGGTTTCGGAATGCCGTGAAGGTTCAACAACCCAAATCCTCCGTGAAACGGCTTCGACGGGAAATAGTTCTCCTCAAAGATGTCTGAGAAAGTCCAGAAGCTGTAGCCTTCGACAAGTCCGTTTGCTTCCATGATGGTCTTCACTGCAAACGCGGCTGAGTAGGGTTCATCGTGTAGCGAATCGCGTGGGTTCGACGACGCATTCCACTCGGTGTAGTACAGAGGCTTCCCCCGAGCGTGGCGTTTCGCGTCCTGAGCCTGCTCTCGAAGAATACTTCGCTGGCTCCTTGCCAGTTGCGTCAACGTATCGTCACCCTCTTCGCCGAACGCATCGGTTGGATAGTGGTGCGTGCTGACGAAATCAGCCGACAATCTCTTCTTCTCGCAAAAGTCCAGGAACTCTTCGATCCATGCATTCGCGGCGGTCGCCGGACCACCGACTTGAAGCGCTCCGTCGATGCTCTTAATGGCGTGGGTGGTAGAACGGTAAAGCTTGAAGTAGTCGGCTTGCGTGCCAGTCCAAAAGGCTTTGAGGTTCGGCTCATTCCACACCTCGAAGAACCACTCAAGCAGTTCACTGATGCCGTAGCGCTCAACCCAGTGCGAGACCAATTTATTAATGAGAGTGGCCCACTGGATATAGTCTCGAGGCGGCGTGATGTTCCCGCGATAGTGAAAGACAGTCCTGCGCCCGGAGGCGAGCGCGGCGGGCATGAAGCTCAGTTCAACGAAGGGTCGCATCCCTATCGACAGAAGGAAGTCACAAATTTGGTCTCCATTGAAGAACGAATAAAGAGACTTTTCCTGGTGAGAGATGAGCGTGCCCATATCATCTGAGAGCAAGCCGTGAAAGCGCACATAACGGAAGCCCAGCTCGTCATGGCAGCGCCGCAACTGGTTCTGCCAATCCGCGCGCAGCGCAACCGGCGCGTGATCGCTTCCGACCGTGTGCTCCCAGAAGTGAGTGAGCGGCGACCCGGTCTCGGAAAGTTGGCACGTAAACTCGGGCATCGTTCGAGCTTCTTCAGAGTTTCTTTCACAGCCGCTGATCTGCTTTTAACGAAAGGGCCATCAACGCATCCTTTATTCTGCGTCCGTTGAATCAGAAATACCATCAGAAGGTGACAAAGACCGCTACGGGATCTGATGGCCGTTGGCTGAGGGTCTTGAGTGGTCGACGCCGTGTGGCGTTTGACATCACTCCGACAGGCGGAGGATGCTTGACGGTCGAACAGAGTGCGAGGGCCAAACTTTTGTGACAAATGACGATTTCACGATCGGCGTCGAAGAGGAATACCAGATCATCGACCCCGCGACGCGAGAACTCCTGTCGCGGGCGCACCTGATTCTTGCGACCGCGAAGGATTCGGTGGGCGACTCCGTGCAGTTCGAGCACTTCCTCTCACAGATCGAGATCGGTACCGCAATCGCCCGATCGGTCGCCGAGGTGCGTTCGGAGCTCACTAGGCTTCGCAGGGAGGTTATCGAGGCGGCCGGGCGCAACGGGGGCAGAATCGCGGCCGCGGGCACGCATCCGTTCTCGCACTGGGGGGCGCAAGAAATGACGCCCAAGGCGCGATACGTAGAAGTGGCAGAGGAGCAGGCACAGCTTTCGCGCGAGCAGCTGATCTTTGGCTGCCACGTCCACATCGGGATTAGCGATCGAGACGGCGCGATCGAGGTCATGAACCGGAGCCGTCCGTGGCTCGCGGTGATGTTGGCGCTCGCAGCGAACTCGCCCTACTGGCTCGGCACCGACACGGGGTACTCCAGTTTCCGGACGGAGATGTGGAGCCGTTGGCCGACGGCGGGCACGCCGCACCCGTTCTCGTCTCGGGCCGACTTCGACAATCTAGTCTCGTCACTCCAGGCGACGGGGACGATCTCGGACGGGACGAAGATCTACTGGGATATGCGGCCCTCGGCGCGTTTCGAGACGATCGAGTTCCGCGTCACCGACGTCTGTATGACGGTGGACGAAGCGGTGATGATCGCCGGGTTGGCCCGCGGCCTCGCCAGGACATGTTACGACGCCGCGATCGGCGGGGAGCCATCGCCCCAGGTGAGGCCCGAATTGCTGCGCGCTGCCAAGTGGCAAGCGGCGCGATACGGGCTCGACGGGCAGCTCATCGACCTCGACGCGATGAGGTCGGTTCCCGCGGCGGCAATGGTCGAGTCGCTTCTCGCGTACGTGAGGCCGGCGCTGGAGAACTACGGCGAATGGGATGAAGTCGCGGCACTCACGCGGGGGACTGTCGAGCGCGGCTCCGCCGCGCGCCGGCAGCGCGAGGTCTTCGCCCGAAACCAACGGCTTGAGGATGTCGTCGACTTCGTGATCGCCGAGACTGCGCGCGGGTGAAGCTGCCTGGTTCTTTTTGCTCTGCGGTCCGTGCCTTACCTTGCTAACTGTCCGCCAGCGGTAGGAGGGGACTCGGCCTTGAAGATCATTCAGAAGCTTTTTGCAGTCGGCTACTCAGGTATTATCGTATTGTTCATCTGCTGCGCGATTTCTCTAATCGTCTTTGCCGTACTGGAATTGTGGCACGGGATCAACCCGAGTGAGGCTTTGCCCATAAGAGCACGCTTCAACGCTGTCCTTGAGAGCATCGGGCTTCTAACCATCGCGGTCGTCGCCCTCGAACTTAGCCAGACAATCCTCGAAGAGGAGGTGCAGCGGGAGGTGCAGGTGAGCTCGCCGACACGGGTCCGGAGATTCTTGTCGCGGTTCATGGTCGTCGTCATCGTCGCGCTTTCAATCGAAACTCTGGTGGCTGTCTTTGAGCTTGCTCACGAGGATGCATCTCGGCTGCCCCAGGCCGCCTCCATTGGGGTCGCGGCGGGCGTGCTGCTGGCCGCGTGGGGTATATTCATCAGGTTGAACAAGAGTGCGGAGGAGTTAGAGCCCGAGGCGATGGAGCGAGCTAAGAGCGAAGATCGGAAGGTCGAATAGGTAAACGGGTCGGATGGGTTAACAAGCTCGTTATGCCGCTAAGCCCCAGAGATCTTCCCCATCTTGGATTGGTGCCGTACTTCGGCTTCCTCGATCGAATGGGTCTGCGTTAGTTTGGTGTCGTGCTTGGCCATGGCAACCAGCTTCTGATAATGCTTGTGAAGTATCGCAATCTCGTCTTCGGTAAGGTCCTCGACATCGACTAGTCGATTACTCGCTCCGTCCATGGCGGAGACAATCTCGTTGAGCTTCAGATGTATCGCCAGCGCATCCTTATTCTGCGTTCGTTGAATCAGAAATACCATCAGAAACGTGACAATGGTCGTGCCGGTGTTTATCACCAGTTGCCACGTGTCTGAAAAATGGAACAGCGGCCCAGAGATTCCCCAAACGATGAGTACCGCCAGAGCGATAACGAACGCGCCGGACGTTCCCGTGGCTTTCGTAGCTTTAAGCGAAAACCGCTCGAGCATTAAACCCAGCCCCGCCTTCTTCTTCCTGCCCATAGGTAAACCTCCCTTCCAATATGCCAGGGTCAAACGCACTTTCGAGTTTTGTGAATTGGGCGGGTGCGGGGCAAACCTCTCAGCTCCTGGCTCTCTGGTCTGTGGAACGCCGTTTACCTCTAGGACGTCGGATCTTTTTGTCGAGTCGCCTTCACACCGTGGATGATCGCTATGCCGATTAGACAGAGAACCCCCACTCCGATCCACTTCTGAGGCACGTGCAGCATGTAGGCGCCGATCGCGAGTCCGACAATAAATATGATATAGCCGGCGATGTAAATCCCGAATGACATTATTGGCCCTCCAATTAGATGGGAAGCAGGCGGTCAAAGAATGAGCGATAACGACGTAGTGCTACTCGGTCTTCAAAATGCGTTCGACTACTGCCGGTCAGACTTCGCTGCCTGCCTCAAGCCCCTACGGCCGTCGCATTTTGCTTTTCAGATTCTGCTACCTGCACTTCGAGCAAATCCTCAAAAAGCATGCGATAGTGAAGCAAAGCCGTTCTCAAATCATCCGTGCTTGTCTCGCCACCTGTATCGCGCAGCGCGATTTCGTGAGCGACACGATAGTTCTTTACGACTAGCGGGTGATCCACTGATATGTCAGCCGCCCGCTGCTCGAAGTCGCCCATCGGGTAGCCGCGCGCGCTCATGACCTCAGTCACCAGTCTGTCGGCATTAGCCACCGCGGATCGCGGATCATCAACGAATCCGGCCTGCGCCTGTTGCCAGGCCCGCGCGAATAGATCGCGATTTTCGGGAGACAATGGGAACAGGTTGAATTTCTCCACTCGCTTTTCGCGCTCGTTAAGAGTCTTTTCAGTTCGCCGCCGGCCGCCTTCGACCTCGGCCAGCCTGTCATACTCAGGTCCAAACCTGGAATGCAACCTCTCGGTCTGTTTCTTCTGCAGATACATCCAAACCGCCGCAATGATTGTCGCGACGGCAACCAACGCGACAGCGACAATGATGATTATTGTTTTATCCATTATTAAGGATCCTCCATTCGAACTATGTGCCCCTTGCCATTCCGCCGCCGTTCAATTTTGGACAACTGCAGGAATAGACCTTCGATGTGAAGAAAGGGCGGCACGGAGCGACGCGATTGGTTCGAGCGCTACTTCGAAATCGTACTCTGGGGCGATACTCCCGCCTTCTCTACGCCAACGGCCCCTCAGAGTTTCTGCCACTCACCGCCAGCGTTATTACTGGCAATGTGCGCGTTCGGATCTTCGTCTTTAGAATTTGGGCGAGTGTGAAACGAGCCTGGCACTATCCGGGTGTTAGGACCTGTGATCTCGTACCAAGCCTCGTATTCCAGATTCTGCCAATGGACAAACTTGGATTGTGATTCTGACATTATATACTCCTCAAGAATCAGCAACGTCTGAAAACCCGAAAGGACTTCAAAGACGACCAAGCAATAGTATAGGTCTCTTATAGGAGAGGCGCTGTTCAATACTAGACAATTTACCACTTTGCGATTGTCAGAACCCGAACCAGAATCTACATGACAATCCGCTGCTGATGTTGGAAACAGAAGGCGGGAGTTAATTGATGGGTGCGTTGAAAAAAGAAGAATCGCGGAGGGGTCAATGGTGACGCGCGCTCCGCGATATGTTCACGGGGTTCTGAGGAAGGGGTCACTGGTCTGGATTCCCGCTATTGTTGCGGCTTTTTGGTTTTGGCGGCTTTTCTGTCCGGCTTTGAAGGACTGGTCTGTGCGGTCGGTGGCTGCTGCTGGTGGGCGGCGGCTTTACGTTCGGCTTTTTGCTGCTGCTTTGGTTGCTGTTGCTGAACCGGTGGCTGCTGCTGCTGAGCTGCCGCTTTACGTTCTGCTTTTTGCTGCTGCTTTTGTTGCTGCTGAGTGACCGGCGACTGTTGGATCTGCTGCTTCGCCTGCTTGCGCGCAGCCCTTAGCTGCTGCTGTTGTTGCTGCTGAGCGGTGGCCGCAGCTTGCACCGTTGCACGACGGTCCACTTTCTCCTGGACGCGTTGCTGATCCTGGAGCTGTCGCATCTCACGCTTTGCACTTTTATCACCCTGCGCGGCCTGCGCAGTCAGCGCCTCAATCCGCACCTGGCGCTCCTGCGGCGTCAACGATTGATTCTGCCCCTTCTGAGCGGCCGGAACCGGCAGGCCGTTTGGCTGAATCGCCGTGACTGTCTGCCCGCTATTGTTTATCTTAAGCTTACGTTTTCCATCCGCCTCTGGCACGGACTCAACGTTTAGCGCTCGGGCAGTGTCAGCCACGACCGCGGGCCTGATCGGATCCTGGCTGGTAACGACGGAGCGGCGCAGAGCCTGGTCATCGGACACGTGGACTTTCGGTCCGTGCGACCGGATTCCTGGCGCGAGCTCTTTGAGTCTCGGGACCGCGTATGGATCAAGCACCGGCCGCGACCCTGCCAGCAAGACGGAATCGGCCGTCATCGCCGTGCCTGGCGTTACGATTTGGGTGAACTCCCTGGTGCGAACCACTGTGACAGCCCCGGGGACGTTGTAGTTTGCGATATTCATTACGTTCGTATTCTGAGTTATGTAGGTTGTCGACCCAATGTACTGGGGCTGATAGTTCCGATCATAGTACCGGGAGACGTACGGATCACCCGGCCCTAGCGGCACCCAGCCAACTCTATCGTCCTGTCCAAACGCGACGAACGCGACAAGCGCCGGCGAATAAACAGGGCGCGACACTATCTCGCCCGGTACCCAGTACCATCTTTGGTTGACGTTAACCCATCGGCCGTAGTGATACGGCGCCCAACCCCATCGCTCATTTGAAACCCAAGTCAGTCCCAGTGGCTGATCGTTGTACCAGGACCCATCTCGGTAAGGCGCCCAATTCGAGCTGACCCGGGGGCGCCACGAGTGCCCGTGACCCGGCACGTCTTCCCAGTCTCCATAATCGTCGAGGTCGTCCAGTCCTGCTACCTCCGCGTTATCCGGTATGTATTGATAGCTGGCCGAACGCCGATAAGGATCGTAATAGTATGGATCGTCCTGATACCTTTGATAGTCAGCGTAACGTCCGTCATAAGTGTTCGGGTAGCGGTAGGAGTAGTAGTCGTTGGTTATGTTGCCGAAGACCCGGGAATCGAGTTGCGAGACATAAGCCTCGCTCCCGCCGTTACCGCCAAATGTCAGCAATTGTCCTCTGCCAACCTGCCCCGAGCCCGCAAGTCCGACGACTTGAGCGATCCCGCTCAGAACGTGGACTAGCGTACTGCCTCGATCGTCGATTCCCACTTGATATAGTCCGGGCTGCTGGAAATCTACTGCGCCATTGGGCGTTGCGACTTCGAACAACTCTCCCGGCGCAAGCGCACCAACGTCGAATATTCCGGAGCCATCACGCAGCGCCAACTGGGTTCGTCGCTGAGACAACGAAAGCACATCCAGAGAAGTCCTCGGATTCAAACGGGCGTAGTTCCGCCCGCTAAAAGCAATTGCGGCGTGCGATTTATCTTTCACATAGACACGGGAGCCCACGGAAACTGGAGTATTAACGGCAGCCTTCCCCCAATCAGTCGTAGACTGGTCCGGGCTATTGTCCTGCAGATCGGGTTGGCGATTTATTCCGACTTCGCCATCTAAGCGATCGACGCGCGCAGCCAACGGCATGACATCAGACGCCGCCACCTCGCCCTTTTGACCGGAGCACCCCGCGCTTACGATGCATACCGCAGCTATGAACAAGAGAACGACTGCGAAAGATGATGGGACTCTTCTAACTTTGCCGACTAGATTAAAACACATAACCTTCTCCCTTTTATGCCAGCGCAGCGGACGTCTAGCCAGCTGGTAGGACCGTGCCATCGGACGAGAGAAGACCGTACTGGAAATTCTGCTCATTGGCGATTACGTGTCCCACCAATACCTTAGCAGCAAGTTCCTGGGAGGTACTGTTCAATATTGAACGACTTTAAAATTAGACTCATCGTCCTTTTTTCTTCAATGCCTCGGCGTGCTTCCAGAGCTCAAGGAAGATGGCATTGTAGTGGCGCCTTTCTTCGCCAGACAGCGAGGTATTCGTAAACAGAATCACCCCGACATCCCTGGATAAATTGGAAAGCATATCAGTCTGCAATCCAGCATCGGATCCGCCGTGCCCGATTCGGGTGACATTGTACTTGCTCTGCCAGAAGAGTCCGGAGTTCTTTTCCTCAAGGCTGACATTGTCCGGTTTGTTTGAATCGGTGTAGTGAAAGCGGAGCATCTCGTCGACCGATTGCTTATCCAGGATACGTGTTCCTTCATACACACCGTCGTTCAGCAAAGCGATGAACAACTTCGAGAGGTCAGAAACAGAAGTGCGGACACCGCCATCCGGATAGGTCGTTAACTGGTAGAGCGGGATGGGAATCGTCAAGCCTTCTTGCGCGACGTACAGCTTCGAGTGTTTACCTGGCTTAACCTCGGACAGCAGCCAACTGCTGTTGGCCATCCTTAGTGGCAAAAAGATACATTGCTTTGCGTATACGTTTAGCTTCTTTCCTACGGCGAGCTCGACGATATAGCCTGCGAGCCCGGCGGCTATGTTCGAATAATCGCGGTGCGTTCCGGGCTTGACGTTCAGGAAGTTGTCTTTCGAGTAGTACCGACCGCCAGGTACGAAGTAGCTCTTAAGGAATTCCCCAAGGGGCTCCGGGGTGCCGCCGTAATGGTAGGTATCCTTGTAAACGGACCAACGGTCCGTGATTCCTGAGGTGTGCGTTGCCAGCTGCCTCAGCGTGACTTTCTCGTTCGGATGATGCGGATTGATTACCTTGAACGGGAGGTAGGTATTGATGTCCTCATCCAGGGAGAGTTTTCCCTCCTGTATCGCACGCAGCATCGCTACGCCGGTGAACGTCTTGCTGATCGACCCGATGTTCATAACCGTATCGGGCGTAAATGGCACCGCGCGTTCTTTGTCGGCAAATCCGTAGCCCTTCATCCAGACGACTTTCTTGTCCACGATGATGGCGGCGCCAAGGCCCATAACCCCGGCCTCATCCATCCGCTTCACAATGAAGCTATCAATTGTATGGGCTGCGCTAGTGGTTGGTGTTTGAGCCTGTTCTCCGGCCGTAACCTGCCCAGCAAGCACGTAAACAGCAACAGTCGCGATTATTGAGATCATTGTTCTGAGCCGCATAGAATTTGATAGTTCGATCGTTCAACTTTGCCGACGCACCATTTCGTTGATCCAGATCGGAGCGAAGGGCGAGGTGCAGCCCTTGGAGACCGGATAGTCGCGATAGATTCCCAATTTTTCTCCGATGGCGATGGCGCGTTTGCGATGCTTGGGGAAGTGAATGCCGATTCCTGCAAGACAGTAATTCATCGTCCATTGCACTTCCGCAGCGGTGTTCCCCATTTCGGACTCGATACGGTCCAGAAGCGCCGGCAAATCCAGCCCGTCAGGACTCTTGCCGATTCGCTCGGACGTCAGGCTCCAGCCGGCGCGCGCCGCCCAGGGGTCGTCTTCTTCCATCCATGTTTGGCGGAGAGCCTCCTTGTCGGGATGGTTCTTGACGACATAAGAATTCAGCCAGTCTGCGACGTGAACAAAGTTGACGGACCGCACCATCCGATCTAACTCGTCGCCTGACAGGTTCTGTGGATTGATCAGAAGTATTGCTAAGAGCCGCGCATCAACGTTCCCGGTTTCCCAGAGAGTAAGGGCCAATGCGTCGTTGGTCTTAATCTTCTTGGCCAGTTTTCGGATGTCACCAAGCGGAACGCCGAACTGATTGTCTCCAGCGCCATACTTCTTGTTGTGCGCACGGACCTTCTCGTTTCCTAGAGATTCCAGCTGCGCGAGAATATCCTTCAGAATCATTGCCATATTTGTATCACTCCTTGAGTCGGGAATGGGGGATAACCCCAGCTCAGCGCGGCCACGAGGCGCGCCAATCGCATCAGTAGCGTGATGCCGCCGTACGCTGCAGCGCATGGTTAGACTGCCGACGTTCGTTCAAAGGCATAATCAATATCTCTCTGTAATGAGCTAAGTGTCCCGGCAAACACTTTGACCTGCGGAATAGTGGCGCACCTCGGCAACTGAACTGACGAGTTCTCAACGGCAAGATATCCGCCGCATACCTCAATCCAAAACGGCCTCACCTCGCCTCGCCAACGATGCAAAATGAAATGGTCAGATGGAAAGCCGAGAGGGTCGTCCAACAAGTTGAAGCGCTCCTGGTTGCCGTCGCCGACTGGGCGCTGAGCGCGGTACAGGGTGTGCTCGAAGAGCCATTGGCCGTACAGCAGCAGCACCTGACCATCTGGCAGTTCGAAACAGAGAGCCGGACCAGTGCTGCCCGGCGCCTCGACATCCAAAACTCGCGACGCTCGAATCTCGACGACCTCGATAGCGTCTGTCTCGGCCAATCGACCTTCACGTCTCTTGAGGTCACGTTGATGACCGAGAATGGAATGGGACGACAGGACGAGCAATGCGCCAGACACCACGCCGGCAGCGATGAAAGATCTGGTAAGAACGTAAACCAACCCAAATACCCCAACACCGAGAACGAGGAACGAAGTGAAAAAGCGCGACAACAGTGCGCTTGGTCCACGGCTCGGATCCAGCACATCATTCTTTTCAGCTTTGCGGTAACGAGGTGCGAGCATGTCAGGCAGCCATCGCTGTAGGAATTACTCTCGATGCACCTCCCCTTCCGAGAGGTCTAATTGTGTATGCGCGTCAATCGGTGGAGGTTTTGGCACTCCGCTCGGCGCGGGGGACTCGAGATTCTTGACGGCACTGTTGAAGTAATAACCGATCACTGCTCCGACCAGGCCGCCCAAACTTGATACGATTGTTTGGAGTGAGTCCCGCATCTCGGCTGGATTACTTCGTGTCTGAAACATCGCAAAGATCAGTGTGAAAGAAAAGATAAAAAGGATTATCAAGGCAATCAGTTGGCCGAATTCATTTATGATCTTCACGCCGAATTCCGAAACAATGAATCGCATCGAGCTAG
>DASRIZ010000570.1:0-3078 GCA_035649735.1 Blastocatellia bacterium
TGCAAGCTGGGCAACAGCAGAGGCGACAGAGGCAAGTTGATCAGCAACAACAGCGTCAAGCTCAGCAGCAGCAGCGAGTGGCGCAGCAGCAGCAACAACAGCAGCGTCTGAACCAGTATAATCAACAGCGGGGACAGCAGGACCGTCTCGCGCCACGGCGGGAACAGCTACTGCAGCAACAACGGCGTCAGGCGCACTTGCGTTTTCAGCAACAATACCTGGAGCGTTTGCGTCAGGACCAGATAAATCTCCAGAACGCGCGCTCCTACGAATTTTCGGCTCCTAACTATCGTTACTCTCGTAGCGGTAAATCCTACCAGACGAACCGATATGGTGTGGATATGCTCCGGCAAGCTGTGAACTACGGCTATGAGGAGGGCGCTCGCGCCGGACAAGCCGACCGAGAGGACCGTGCGCGCTTCAGCTATAGAGATTCTTACGCCTATCAGGATGCGACCTACGGTTACAATGGTTATCACGTTGATTTGAATGAGTACCGCTACTACTTCCGCGAAGGCTTCAATCGCGGCTATCAGGACGGCTACTATGGCCGCTCTCAGTATGGTAGCAATTCGAACGGTGTGTTTAGCCTACTGGATAACATTCTGCAACAGGTCTTTAACGTGCAGTAATTCAAGTACAGAGAGTGATAGGCCTCCGCAAGCATCTTCTATATGAGAGATTCATGCCCCACAGGACGAAGAATCAATAACTTACAAGTGGCTCTTGCGCCTTAAGGCAACTTTCTGTTCCGTTGCTCCCCAATACCGTTGATACAGATTGAAGCGCAAACGTACAAGACCTTGCGAACGGCAGCGATATCATTGCGAAGCCTGCCGGAGCGACTTCGACGATCTGACTAAAACAACTATTGACCAACGCGAAACACCGAAAGGATGTACAGTGATGAGACACACATTTCTCCGACAATTTGCTCTTGCAGGTTCGTTCTTGCTGCTTGCGGCTGCAATCAAATCGGACTTTGTAAACAGGGCAGCTCCCAATCAACCCACCTGCGTTATTCAAAATAAAAGCGGCCAACCGGTTACGAATAACAACGATCCGCTGGCAAAATTCCTGTCGGCGGCAGGCCCCTGCCCTACCAACGTCTTCGAATTCCGCTCGCGCCTCACTTCCGGAGGCGCGAAACTCAGACCGACGCTGGTCGCCAATCGCGGGTTTCACAACCAGAAAAACCCGTCTGGCGCGATGCACTTCATGGTGTTTGAAATCGTCTCCGGGCGACTCGGCGCGCTCGGACTCGAAATCAACGATGGGGAGTTTTTCTTCGGGCATTTCACCGCGACGGACGGGACAACGCTGGCGGCAGACCAGCGGCCTTCCCGCGACAGCCTGATGGTCGAGCTGATCGCCTGGGATGCCGCGAAAGAGGTCTTCAACTTTTATGAATTGATCGGCGATGGGAAGCGCGGTCAGTGGTTCTACCGCGGCGATTCGGTGGACATCCAGAACGATGTTCACCTGCTACACCGTCAGGCGAATCCGAACGCCCTACAGTTTGGCGGGCGGCTCAGATGTTCGGGCTGTCACATCGCCGGCGGGCCGATTATGAAAGAACTGGCCGCGCCTCATAACGATTGGTGGGCCAGTGGCCGCCCGCTTCCGTTCGGCAGTCTGAAACCCGATGCCCGACTCGCGCCCATCCTGAAAGGTATGGTGGACGCCGACGAACTGGCCGTGAGCGTAAGGGCCGGGCTGGGCAAACTGGCGGAGAGCGCGAAATTCCGGCAGGCGAAAAAGGCGCTCTCTTTGCCGGAGCGGTTGCGCCCGCTCTTCTGCCCGGTCGAGTTGAACCTCGAATCGGACCCGACGCCGCTCGATGACAAAGCCGCGCAGATCAATATTCCCGCCGCCTTTTTCATCAACCCACTGTCGGCGCAAAAGCCTATCGCAATCAATCGTGCCCACTATGACACGGCGTTGGCGGCGTTGAAAGCTTCGTTCCCAGAAGCGTCGCCCAAGCGCCCGGACGCCGATCACGGCTGGCTAACTCCGGTGAAAGCCTTCTCCGACATGCTCGCCGTCGAAGCTCTCGTCAAAGACGGGTTGATTGATCGGGAGTTCGTCATTGATGTCCTGGCCGTTGATCTGACTAACCCGGTGTTCTCGACGGCGCGGTGTGGCCTACTGCGCTTGCTGCCAGAGAGTGCGGACGGCGATTGGCAGAAGACTTTTCGGGACTCGCTTCAGGCTGCCGCCAGCGGCAATCCGGCGGCGCGGGAACTGCTGAACAATTTCACTGATCCACAGCGGGACGCCAAGTTTCATCAGGCGCGGGCGGAGCGATTCTTGAGTCAGTGCCAGAGCCGTTTGCAAAGCAAGGACGCGGTCATCGAGCTTGTTCGCCTCCTCGCGCAAAGGCGGCAGGAGGCGGGCGATTCCGAGATTTCGAAAAATCCGCGAGGGCAGATTTTAGAACCGGATTTCAGGGTCATTTTCCCGACGACCACCCCGCCGATCCGATCAGGCAGTTTACGCTTGACCGAAGATGGTCTCGTGATTCGTCAATAGATGCTGTGGCAACCCGAATGAAAAGCTTGAGGCCCACCATTAGATTGGATTTCATTTGAACATGATTTCCACGCAGCGAAATCCATAGAAGACTGCTTGACCATGGCCGACTACTCTTGATAATCCAAGAGTGGTCGATGGAGAGATCGATGAGACTCAACGCAATCAAGTTTCGAGGGTACGCGGCGGGACAGACGTACTTTGCCCCAGTCTTCAACAGCGCTCCGGAAGTCGAACGCGAATAGATTCCGAGCGTTTTCGAGAGGATCGCCGACGCGATCACTGACCCCGATAACGGCGAGACCGAAAAAAAGCGGGGGAGATAGCGGAAGTCCTGCAGAATCAGCATGATGGATAATAACCTAATCTATATGAAGAAAAAGAAGGCGAAGCCGAAGAAGGGCGAAAACCTTCCGAAGTCGGCAAAGGTATTGGTGCCAATTGGGAAGGGTCTGTATCAAAGCCGCCGGGTACCGACTGATGTCGTCTGGAATGCGGCTGCCACTCTGTGCAGCGGAGCGAGGGATTTCCTAAATCCAGCGGTCG
>DASRIZ010000571.1:0-5217 GCA_035649735.1 Blastocatellia bacterium
TAACAACCTGCGTTCCGATCCGCGCTTCAAGCGGTTCAGCCAGATGGCGGGCGACCAGCAAAAACGCAAGGAGAAGACAGACAAGTAGATTGCTGATTTGCGACTTGCGATTTGCGATTGCCGATTTGCGATTGGTGAGCCTATGGAAACCATATTACAGGACATCCGTTACGGATTGAGGGTACTTCGAGCGAGCCCGGGCTTCGCCGCCGTAGCAATACTCTCCCTGGCGCTTGGCATCGGGGCAAACACCTCGATCTTTAGCGTGGTCAATGCGGCCCTGCTCAGACCCCTGCCGGTTACCGAGCCTCATCGGCTGATGTTTGTTTTTAGCGGGACCACGACGACTCCGTGGAGCACTTCTTCGTATCCCGACTATCTCGACTACCGGGACAAAAACGAGGTGTTCAGCGACCTCCTCGCTTACTCCCAGATCACCGTGAGCGCTCGGGTTGCGGACCAGACGGATTTGATAACCGGCTCGATCGTGTCGGGAAACTTCTTCGATGTGCTTGGTCTGAGGGCAGCCCTGGGGCGAACGTTTACGCCCGAGGAAGACAAGACGCCAAACACACATCCGGTGGCGGTGATCAGTCACGGCTTATGGCAACAACGTTACGCGGGTGATCGACAGATCATTGGGCAACAGATGACTCTCAACAGTCACGCATTCACGATAATCGGCGTGACGCCTGAGGGATTCAATGGTCCGGAAGTCTTAGAGAACAACGACATCTACATTCCAACCATGATGCAGGCGGTCGTTCGACCGCCTCGCGGGGGGTTCTCCGGTGACATGAACCCCGACCTGCTGTCGAGGCGCGGAGCTCGCTGGATGAAAATGATCGGGCGCCTGAAGCCGGGTATCTCAAACGAGCAGGCTCAGGCGGCGATGACCACGATCGCAGCGGGACTCGAGCAAGCCTATCCCAACACCAATCGCAACCTGGTCGCCACGCTATTCCCGGTCAGTAAGGTCGATCCCGTAGGCTACCCACAAATTCTCCAGGTTGCCGGATTGCTCCTCGCAGTCGTCGGTATCGTGCTGCTCATTGCCTGCGCCAACGTAGCAAACCTGTTGCTCGCTCGGGCGTCGGGCCGCAGGAGAGAAATCGCCGTGAGGCTGGCGATGGGGGCAAGCCGTTGGCGGCTCATTCGGCAGCTACTGACAGAAAGCCTGCTGATATCGCTCGCCGGAGGGGTAACCGGCCTCCTGCTGGCCTTATGGACTATCGATGTTTTGAAGACCGCAACACCGACGGATGGGATATTCGCGTTCACGCTTGACTACCAGGTAGACGGCCGGGTGCTCGGATTTACGTTTGGGTTATCGCTGTTAACCGGGTTGATCTTTGGCCTCGCGCCCGCGTTCCAGGCATCGCGGCCCGATCTGGTCCCGGCGTTAAAAGGTGAGGCGTCGGCCGCGGTACTTGGCAGCAGGCGCTTTAATCTTCGCAATGGACTTGTGGTCTTCCAGGTTGCGTTGTCGCTGGTGTTGCTGATCGGGGCGGGGCTGTTCCTGCGCAGCCTGAACAATGCGCAATCCATCGATCCCGGCTTTTCCGCCGATAAGGTGCTCAACGCTCGACTCAACATCAACCTGCTGCGTTATACCAAAACTCAGGGACAACAGTTCTACGGCCAGGTAATCGAGCGAATCGAGGCAATCCCGGGAGTAGAATCCGCAAGCCTGGCACGAATTGTTCCCATGACTGGGGGAGGTCGAACGACCAACTTCGTTATTCAAGGGCAACAAGGACCGGATAACGTAGAGCGCGTCGAGGGCGCCGGCCTTGCTGAGAACCCTAATACGGTGAACGCGAACGTCGTCGCATCGAAGTACTTCTCGACTTTGGGAATTCCGCTGCTTCAAGGTCGTGACTTCAACGCGCAAGATAGCGAAAAGGCGCCGCGGGCAGCAATCATCAACGAAGCCTTCGCTCGTCGTCACTTTTCCGATGAGAATCCGCTCGGGAAACGGATGAGTTTTGACGGCGCAAATGGTCCGTGGACCGAAATTGTCGGCGTCGTTCGCGATAGCAAATATCGAACGCTCGGCGAGAATCCGCGTCCAACGGTTTACGTGCCGCTTGCGCAGAATCACGAAACGGGAATGACGCTGCACGTTCGCACAACAGGCAACCCGCTCAGCATTGCCGGATCGGTGCGCCGCGAGGTGCAGTCCCTCGAGCCAAATCTTGCGATAACAGATCTCCAGAGCCTCTCGGGAGTGGTCACCGCTTCGTTGTTTGCCGCGCGAATGGGTGCAGTGCTGCTGGCGATCTTCGGGTCGCTAGCCCTGGTGCTCGCGGCGATCGGGCTGTACGGGGTGATGTCATACGCGGTGTCTCGGCGGACTCGCGAAATAGGAATACGGATGGCGCTCGGCGCTGGAAAAGGGAGCGTGCTTCGTTTGGTGCTGAAGGAGGGGTTGACGCTGGTTGGCGGTGGAGTCGCGTCCGGCTTGATAGTGGCGTTCGCCGCAACACGGTTACTTACTAGTTTTCTTTATGGCGTCAGCCCGTTGGACGCAGCGACCTTTGTGGCGATCCCGCTGGTGCTGGCGATGGTCGCGTTGCTCGCGAGCTATCTACCGGCGCGGCGGGCAGCGAAGGTGGACCCGATGATCGCGTTGAGATACGAGTAAAAGAATGGTTTCTGGTATCTGGTTTCTGGTTTCTGGTTCGCGGCCAGAACGCCGAACCAGAAACAAGAAACTAGAAACCAGAAACCAATTCTGGCAGCGTGCCGAAGCAGGAGATGAAAAATGATCGACGGATTGTTACAGGACCTGCGCTATGGAATTCGGATGCTGTTCAAGCATCGTGGCTTCACAATTATCGCCTTGGTGACGCTTGCTCTGGGGATCGGCGCTACTACCGCGATCTTCAGTGTAGTCGATGCGGTGGTTCTGCGACCCCTACCGTTCCGGGATCCTGAGCGCGTTGTACGGATGTGGGGAACATTCAGCCAGGGCAATCAAGCCTCAACCTCGCCACCGGACTTCCTGGATTACCGCGCGCAGAATTCCACGTTCGAAGAATTCGCGGCGAGGACTTCGAGATCTTACAACCTCACCGGTGACTCCGAGCCCGAGCGTGTCAGTGCATCGCTCGTGACAACCAATTTCTTTAAGGCGATTGGCATCACGCCGGTTCACGGCCGAGATTTTACGGCCGAAGAAGAAGCGCCTGGCCAGCGGGTGGCCATCATAAGCGAAGGATTATGGCGGCGGCGACTTGGCGGAGAGCTGCCGGTAATTGGCAAAACGCTGACTCTCGATGGCGCGACTTACACGGTTGTGGGTGTTGCTCCGAATGCCACTCGTCTGCTTGATGATAGCGATATATGGACGCCGCTCAGCTTCGACGGCGACGAGATGAAGGTTCGGCGCTTCCATTTCCTGCGAGCCTTCGGGCGGCTCAAGCCCGGCATCAGTCTGCAACAGGCCAGGACCGATCTTGACGCCGTCGCCATCGGTCTCGAGCGGCAATATCCCGATTCAAACACAACCTGGCGACTGCGCCTCGTACCGCTCCGCGACGAAATGCTCGGGGACGTTCGCACACCGCTTTATGTGCTCCTGGGAGCGGTGGCCTTTGTGTTGTTGATAGCCTGTGCGAACGTTGCCAACCTCCTGCTGGCCAGGGCCGCGGGTCGTCAAAAAGAGATTGCGATTCGCAGCGCGATGGGCGCCAGACCCATTCGCCTGATTCGTCAGCTGCTTGTTGAGAGTCTGGTCCTTGCCGCTGCCGGCGGTGGACTCGGCCTGCTTCTGGCGGTGTGGGGAACTGAATTGCTTGTGAAACTGGCGCCCGACACGATCTCGCGGGCCGGGGCGATAGGCGTTGACACTCGCGTGCTTGGGTTCACGCTGGTCGTCTCTCTGTTGTGCGGAGTCATCTTTGGCCTGGCGCCTGCCCTGCAAACATCACGGCCTGATCTCAACGAATCGCTCAAAGAAGGCGGAAAAGGCGCTCCGAGTATGAGCCATAACCGT
The DNA here is from genome assembly GCA_035649735.1 of Blastocatellia bacterium. Classification (GTDB taxonomy): domain Bacteria; phylum Acidobacteriota; class Blastocatellia; order UBA7656; family UBA7656; genus Onstottus_A. Next base: position 4,001 of record DASRIZ010000571.1, read on the forward strand.
ACGCACCGATTCCTGGTTGTAACCGAGGTGGCGCTGGCAATGGTGCTGTTAGTAGGCGCCGGTCTCCTGGTTCAGAGTTTTCGCAACTTGCGGAACGTTGATCCAGGATTCGTTCCGAGCAACGTGCTGACGATGCTCCTGTTTCTGCCCGAATCAAAATACGGCGAATCGGGCAAGGCGGGAGCCTTTGTAGATCAAGTGCTCGCCCGGGTAGCAGCGTTGCCGGGAGTTAAAGCTGTGGGCACGACTCTTCACTTGCCGTTTCGGGGCGGCGGCGACACGTACTTCAAGATCGAGGGCCGGCCCTTCGCTGACCCGAATCAGCAAGTCACCGCGCTCAATCCGGCGATCAGTCATGACTTCTTCAACGCAATGGGAATCTCACTGTTACAGGGACGCGGATTCACCGAACAGGAAACAAAAGGCGAAGAAAAGAAGACGGTAATCATCAATGAATCCTTTGCGCGGACCTACTTCCCGGGCGAGGAGCCTCTAGGCAACCGATTGATCATCGATATGGGACGACCGGCGACCTGCGAGATCATAGGAGTAACGCAGGACATCAAACAGTTCTCGCTGTTGGGGGAACCAATTCCTACGATGTACCTGCCTAACATCAACGTCGGCAGATCCAATCTGGTCGTTCGAGCTTCAGGAGACCCACTTGCGCTCACCTCTGCCATAAGAGGTGCGGTCCAATCAATCGACAAGGATCAACCGATCGCCAATGTCGCAACGATGGAGGAGATACTTTCGAGATCGGTGGGCGAGCCTCGGTTCAGGACCCTCTTACTGGGTGTGTTTGCCGCTTTGGCGCTAGTCCTCGCCGCGATCGGCATTTACGGCGTGATGTCATATACCGTCGCGCGGCGGACACACGAGATCGGCATACGGATGGCACTTGGGGCGCGTCCCAAAGATACGTTGATGCTCATCGTCGGGCAGGGTTTGGGCCTGGCGCTGATTGGCGTCGGCGTCGGCTTCGCGGGCGCCTTTGGATTGACGCAGCTGTTGTCCAGTCTACTGTTTGGCGTGAGTCCAACGGATTTGTCGACGTTTGTGGTAATCGCACTGTTGCTTACCGGTGTAGCAGCGGTGGCTTGCTATATTCCGGCTCGGCGAGCGACCCGGGTCGATCCGATGCTCGCACTTCGATGCGAATGAGAATTGGTTAGGGTTTCTGGTTTCTAGTTTCTAGTTTCTGGTTTCTGGTTTCT
>DASRIZ010000572.1:0-3173 GCA_035649735.1 Blastocatellia bacterium
ATTCTGAAGGGTGCCAAGCCCGCCGATCTGCCTGTGCAACGGCCGACGAAGTTGGATCTGGTGATAAATCTCAAGACAGCGAAGCAGATCGGCCTCACGATTCCGCAGTCGGTGCTTTACCGGGCGGACAGAGTGATCAAGTGAGAAAGCATAATGCCAGAATAAGTATGGTCGGATTTTGACGCGAAGTTGAGGGAACAATGGCTACAGAAAAAGCTGGTGAAACCGAGGTTACAATACTCTTTCAAAATGAACGAGTCAGAGTAGCGGAAATGCGAGCGAAGCCAGGCGACACGGGTAAGATGGTAGAACGTCCAGACCGAGTCCAGTACGTCGTAAAGGGAGGAAAAATTCGCGAGCATTTTCCTGAAGGCCGAACGGTAGAGTATGAGTTGAAGACCGGGACGGCAAAATGGATGGACAAGAGCACTTCGTCGATGGAGAACATCGGAGAATCGGAAGTAGTGTTTGTGACTGTGCGTCTATTGCGTTGACCCTTCGCTTGCCCTGGCGTTACCACCGGAGACAATGGCACAACCGAATAAAAAGCCTGGATTGAGAAGGGCCTGATTACTCGTGGAGAGTTTATGCAGAAGATTTCGGAGGAACGGGCGCGTTCTGAATTTGATTACTGGCTAATCCAAACTTAGTGGATCGGCAACGTGAATATAAAGCGGCTTCCCTTCCCGACTTCGCTCTCCACCCATATCTTACCTCCATGCAGCTCAACAAATTTCTTGGCCAAGGTTAACCCTAGCCCTGTCCCCTCGACCTTGTGTGCATAGTCGGAGCCCACCTGGCGGAATTCCTCGAAGATCCTTGCTTGATCCTCAGGCGAGATCCCGATGCCGGTGTCACTGACTGAGATCTCGACCGAGCCGTCACTCTGCCTGGCGTTAATCCCGATCCGTCCCCCCTCCGGAGTGAACTTCACCGCGTTGGACAGGAGGTTGAGAAGAATCTGTTTGATCTTCCTCTCATCACCAACAAACTCCCCAAGGCGCTCGTCAACAGCAACGTCGAGATTGATGCCGTGCTTTGTGGCACGCTCACGCACAAACGTGCGAGCATTCTCGATAGCCAAGGGCAGGTCAAACTTACTCAACTCTAGCTCCATCCGGCCAGCTTCCACCTTGGAAAGATCCAGGATCTCGTTGATAAGGGAAAGTAGATGGTGGCCGGAGGAAAGGATGTCGTCGGTGTACTCGGCTTGTTTCTCGTTTAACTCGCCGAACAGTCTCTCTCCCAAGACTTCAGAAAAGCCGATGATGGCATTGAGCGGCGTGCGCAGCTCGTGGGACATGTTGGCGAGGAACTCAGACTTGTGGCGGTTGGCCGCTTCGATCTGCCGGCTCTTGTCCTCGATTTCCCGGAACAGCCGCGCGTTCTGGATCGCCAACACCGACTGCGTTGCAAAGGTCTGAAGTAGATTTATGATCTCTGGCGCAAAGGTGCCGCTTTGACGCCGGTAAATCGTCAAAGCCCCCATGATTTTCTGATCCATAAGGATCGGCACAGCGAGAAGCGATCGATAGCCGAGGCGAGATAAAATCGGGCGCAGCCCCCTTGTGGCGAACTCCTGCTCTTGATGTAGATTGGCAATCTGTGTGTGTACTCTCGTTTCGGCTGCTCGACCTGTAGCCCCTTGTCCCAGACGGAGCGGGGTCGCTTGATAGGCTTTAACCAGCTCGTCTTCCATTTGGTAGCTCGCCCGAAGATGAAACTCTTGCGTCGGTTCATCGTATTCGTAGATGATACCGCAATCAGTTCGTGAGAGTTGAACCGCGTGGCGCACGATGGTGCTGAGCACAGTCTGAAGGTCGAGAGTCGAGCTGACGGCCTGACCAACCTCACCCAACGCTTTCAGTTCCCCAACCGACTGCGCCAACTCGCTCGTCCGCGTCTCCAGTTCTTTGAACAATCGCACGTTCTCGATCGCAATTACCGCCTGATCTGCAAAGGTTTCGAGCAGGGCAATTTGCTTTTCGGAGAATGGACGGACCTCGTAGCGACGAACCTGAATGTTGCCGATGGCGAGATTCTCTCTGAGGAGAGGAACACTCAGGGTCGTGCGATGCCCGCGCTCCCGTGCGAGCGCGCTCCCTTCCGGAAACTCCACCCCTTCCGCCTGAAGATCGTTAATGTGAAACAGTCGCCGATCGATCACTGTTCGACCGCCCAGCGTTCCGCGGTGAAGCGGAACATCGCCGGCCGGGATTGGGCCGTAATGTGCGACAAGACGCAAGACACCGCCATCGACGCGCAAGACCATGACATCGACCGCTTCGCAAAGCCGGGCCGCGCTGCGCGCGATGGTGTCGAATACCGGCTGGATATCCGTCGGGGAACTGGCAATCGCGCGGAGGATCTCGCTCGTTGCAGTTTGTTGCTCTAGGGCCTCAGTCAGGTCACGATTACGTTCCTGCAATTCTTTGAACAACCGCACGTTCTCAATGGCGATTGCGGCTTGGTCGGCGAAGGTATTAAGCAAAGCGATCTGCTTCTCGGTGAAGGGACGAACTTCCTGCCGGCGGACATGAATCGCTCCGATCGCGACGCCTTCACGTAGCAGCGGAATATTTAAAACAGTCCGAATACCGCTATCGCGACGCCGAAATCCGTGACCCCAAAACTCTGAATTAGTGACATCGTGGATGTGGACGGTCTTTCGATCGATCATTGCGCGACCGACAGCTAAGCTGCGCGTCAAGGGCCTCGGCTCATCGCTTCGTGGGATTGGGACTGATCCGTGCAATGCGACGAGCCAATACACAGTGCCATCCGTGCGAAAAATCGCTGCATTGCTTGCTTCGCAAAGCCGCGCCGCGTTCGCCGCCACCACATCGAGCACCGGTTGAATGTCGGTAGGCGAGCTGGCGATGACGCCCAGAATCTCACTCGTCGCGGTTTGCTGTTCCAACGATTCCTTGAGTTCTTGGAACAGTCGCACGTTCTCTAACGCGATCACTGCCTGGTCGGCAAACGTCTCCAGCAGTTTGATCTGCGCCGGGGTGAAGGGGCGCGCTTCGGTGCGACGTGCGCTCAGGTGACCAATGAGTTCTCCTTGCTGGCGCAGAGGAACAGACAAGTGGGTACGCCAACCGATGTCGGAACTCACCAATGGAAATTCGTTCTGCGCGCGGATGTCGGGGACGTGTAGTGTCCCGTGCTCG
>DASRIZ010000573.1:0-7507 GCA_035649735.1 Blastocatellia bacterium
ATCATGTCATATGACACCGCGGACCTATTTGTGAATTCATATTGGAAGCGTACGCCGTCGTCCTCCAGCGTGGCCCGTGCGAGTAGGTGAACGCCCCCTGGCAGATCGCGTTGATATTCGAGGGAGCGGTTGACGCGACGCCAGGGAGGTCGCTCGCCGGCCTGCCCGGGACGAAACAGGAATAGATGACGGGAAGCGCTCCCGCTGTGTTCGACGACGGTGACATGTTCCGGGAAGAGGACCTCGATAGATCGGTCCGACACCGCGTGACCCGGGAGGATGATGCGTAGTGTCGGCTGGGTGTTTTCCGGCGCCACGAGTATCTGTAATCCGTCCTTGTTCTTAACGCTGGTGAGATCTGGCCCCGGTGGTGCGGGCGTCTGCACGTGCACGGAACCAGCGAGGCACAGCGCAAAAATGAAGCTGCTGAGTGGTCTGATAGTATTCACCAGCATGTAAGAGGTTGGACTCTACAAATCACTTCTTCACAAACACCCGCTTCGTCTGCTGTGTTCCGCTCGCAGCTGTCACACTCATCTCAACTGTGAATGACTTGCCATCTGCCGCCATCACAAATTTGCGGGTGACCTGTTGAGTTATCTGTGTCCCATCGCCAACTTGACGTGCGACCTCTTCGCTCGATTCAAACCCGCTGCCGTCTGCAAGCCACTTCGACGTTCGCTTGCCCTTGGACTCCTGATCATTCACCTTCTGGGTGAATTCCACTTCCTTCCCATTTATTACGTACGTGTCGTTGACCGTGAGCTCGCCTTGGTCTGACTTGATCTTATTCTCGAGAACCAGCTTGTCCTCCGACTGCGTCAAGGTCATGGTCTGTTCGACTCCGGCCTGCACTACTTCGCTTTTACTGCTATCCATGACCCAGGTCCCGGTGAAATTAGCTTTGGCCGTAGAAAAGGCCAGGGTTAGGCTCAAGGCGAGCATAGTCACAGTAGCCAAAGTAACCTTTTTCATTGGTGTTCTCCTTTGGAGATCTGCTCTGTTGCAGTTCTTGCTTCAGAAATGGTGGCACACAGGATCGTTAATTATATGCAGTCGTTTGAGAGGCTGCGAGCCGACTTATTCCAATTCAGCTTTCTCCCTCATATAGCACGCACCCTGTTCGCTGCATTCCCGTACCGTAGACTGTCCAGTCTGCGGTACTCAAATTGGGTATCAATCAGGCACCGCAGACTGGACAGTCTACGGACACTAGTCTTTGTTGTTAGGCGCCGGGCTTGCCGTCAAAGATATCCGTGCTCAAGTACCGCAGTCCGGAGTCTACGATCAGCGTAGCCACCGTCGCCCCAGGCCCGAGCGCCCGCGCAACACGGATCGCCGCTACTACGTTCGCACCGGATGACGCGCCGGCGAAGATCCCCTCCTCGCGCGCCAGTCGACGGGCCATTTCCTTGGCCTCCTCGGTCGTAACCGTATAAATCTCGTTTACTAATTCGGGCTGCCACAAAGGCGGGATGAAACCGATGCCGATTCCTTCGATCTTGTGTGAACCGGACGGCTTGCCCGAGAGCACCGCGGATTCCGCCGGCTCGACGGCGACGATTCGAATCCGATCGTCACGCGCCCACAAAGACTTAGTGACGCCGTGGATCGAGTGTGCCGTGCTCACGGAATGTACGAACGCTTCGATCTGGCCGCCGGTCTGCCGCCAGATTTCATCTCCCAGCGGGAGATATCCGTCGATAGCGTCGTGGTTATTGAGCTGATCGCAGTACCAATGTTGCTGCCGCTGGCTGATCTCGGCCGCGGTGCTGATCATCGCTTTGATGAGTGCCTCATTGATCTTTTTGTCTTCGCTTGGCACATCGGTTATTCGTGCCCCGAACGCTTGCATTGTCCGTCGTTTCTCATCGCTGAATGCATTTGAAAACACGATCTCGAGACCGTACCCCTTTGCGGCGCACACCAGCGCCAGGGAAACACCGGTCGTGCCGGCCGTGTACTCGACGACGGTGCCGCCAGGTTTAAGCCGTCCGCTCGCTTCCGCTCGCTCGATGGCCGCTTTTGCCATCCGATCTTTCATACTCCCGGTCGGATTGGCCCACTCCAGTTTCGCCACGACGCGGCCCGAGCCTGGGGGAGCGACCTTCTTGAGTTCAACGAGCGGCGTGTTGCCAATTCCGCCAAGTACGTTTTGAAATGTCGTTATCATCAAGACCTCTGTGCGTTAATTTGTACTTCATTCGCCGATCTCAGTGGTAACTATACCCCCGGCGCGGTCAGACAGGTAACGACTCGCATCGGCGGGTACTGGGTCATAGTGTGTTTGGCAAAGATTCAGCAGAGGCATGAGGATAACCGCGTAGTAGTGAATGTTGCGAAGTTGAATGATCTAAAACGCCTTTTGCGTCCATGATCTTTGGAGAGTATCTGCGAATAGAAGAGTGATGGCTGATACAGCCGAACTCAGACCCAAGACTAAAGTAAGGAGGTTCAACATGGCAAAAGGCAAGGAGACCCGCGAAGTCGTGCTGCAAATTCCGGACGTCGGACTGACGAAGCCCCAGATCGCTTCGATGAAGAAAAAGTTTCACAGCGAGATTGTCAGCAGCCTCGGCCCCAAGGTGGCAGCACGCATAATCATCAGAATAAGAATAAGGATAATCATCGTCCTCGGAGAGTTCTAAGCCGTCTGAGAACCCTCGTAACCGGCGGCTAAGAACCGATCGAGGCCGCCGGTGTTTTTCCGAACCCGCGCGGAGCACGCGCCCTAAAAACAGCGCTGCATTTCTTCCAGGGTCGCTTGGCCCTGCCGCTTGCGGCGCAGGCAGGAGGATTCAAGATGAAGGTTTGTTTAATCAGCGCGCCAACCGCGAATGAATTTGACGACCCCGAAATTGTTGAGTCCGATGCGATGCGCATGATCGCAGAGCACGCGCCGCTGGGGATCCTCAGCCTGGCGGCCGTTCTCGAACAGAATGGAGCGGCGCCGGAGATCGTCGATCTGAATCGGCTATATTATGAGTACCTGCGCGCGGACGACTCATTGCGGGCAGGGGTGGACTTCACCGCGTATGCCGCGAGTCACCTGGAGGCGCTATCGCTCGACTTTTATGGATTCAGCACGATCTGCAGCAGCTATCCTTTGACCTTGAGGGTAGCTCGCGAGTTGAAACGATTGCGTCCCGAGACGGTCATCGCGCTGGGCGGTCCGCAGGCTTCGGTCGTCGATGTGCAGACGATGAAAGCGTTCCCGTTCGTCGACGTCGTTGTGCGCGGCGAGGCGGAAAATACGCTGCCCGCGCTGCTCGATGGGCTGTCGTCGAAAAGTCTGCTGAGCGCTCTGGCTGGTATAACATTCCGGCGCGGCGCGGAAATTGTCCGCACGAACAATGCGCCGCCAATCGAGGACCTCGATAGTTTGCCGATGCCCGCTTACCATCTCTACCCTTATATGCAGGGTTGCCAATATGTGGCGCTCGAATTAGGACGCGGTTGTCCCTTCGCGTGCAGCTTTTGCTCGACCAACGACTTTTTCCGCCGCCGGTTCCGCCTCAAGTCTCCCGATCGCGTCATAGGCGAAATGAGAGCGATAAAAGAGAAGTATCGCGTGGAAAGCTTCGATCTTGTCCACGATATGTTCACGGTAGATCGCAAAAAGGTTATAGATTTTTGCAATGCCATAATCGAGTCGGGCGAATCGTTTTGCTGGGGCTGCAGCGCCAGGACCGACTGCATTGACGAGGACATGATCAAGCTGATGTCCAAGGCGGGCTGCCAGGGTATTTTCTTTGGGATTGAAACCGGATCGGCCCGATTGCAGAAGATCATTAAAAAAGGGCTGGATCTTTCAGAAGCGGCGACAATGGTCAAGTGCAACGACAAACACAAGATTGAGACCGCCGTTTCGTTGATAACCGGGTTCCCGGAAGAGACGATGGATGATCTGAAAGACACGGTTCACTTCTTCATGGACTCGCTGCGCTTTGATTACGCCGACCCTCAACTTTGTTTGCTGGCCCCGCTGGCTGAGACCCCGATCGAGACAGAACATCGCGGCGCGCTCATCTTTGATGACATCATCTCAGACATGTCTTTTCAGGGCTGGCAGCAGGATCCGCTCGATCGGGAAATGATTGCGGAGCATCCTGACATCTTTCCAAATTTCTATTCCGTCCCCACGCCGCATCTCGACCGGCAGTTCTTGAAGGAACTAAGAGAGTTCTTATTGAACGGGATGGCGGGATTGAGGTGGTTGCTGGTTGGGCTTCATCAAGACAGCGGCGACCTGATGAAGGTCTTCGCGGCATGGCGCGAGTGGCGCGAGCTAAATAAAGGGCCATACCCGAATGGAAACGCGACCTCGTATTATGCCGGTTGTTCCTTTTCAGGTGAATTCATTGAATTTGTGCGCTCGAAGTACCTACCAACCAGTGCCAAAGCACAACTCGCGATAACGTCTTTGGTCGACTATGAAGAGTCTCTCGAAGCCACGCTAAGGAATCCCGAAAAGCAGGCTTCCAAATCAGAGCAGGATGAGATCAAGGATTGCGGAGGCCTTGTAACCTCCGAGCGAGTCCCGGTCCTGAAACCGCACGTAGCGCTAACAGTTCTCGGCGCAGACTACAATAAGACAATCAAGTGCTTGAGGAGAAAGGGAAGATTGGGAAGAGTTCCGGCTGATCAGGTAACGGTCGCAACACGCCAAACGCCTGACAAGAGGCTTGAGATATTGCAACTCAGCGAGTTATCGACCGAACTGCTCCGCCTTTGCGATGGTAATCGGACCGTCTCGGAGATCGCGGATGAGTTTTATCTGTATGCGCAGGAGATCGATGGCGTGCCCGGCAGGAAAGCTTCCATACTGGGATTAGAGTTGCTGCGACAGCAGGGTCTTCTAGCGCTTACAAACGGTCCGGCTTTGTTGCCTCAGCAAGTCAGGTCCGAGTCTTTCGCTTATCAACAGGAGTGAAAAGGATTCTCCTGATTGAGTAATCGATAGTGATCTGAAACCGCTTCAAAACGTTGTAGCCGATAATACCGCCAAGGCGAAGTCGTGTAGCGCGGTTTAAGGTTGCCAGACTCATTATGGCGACGTTGATGCCGTTCAATTCGTTGGAGCCGAGTTTCAGGGATTTGAGTCTGGCGACCCTTGCGTCGAGATTGCCAGTTGCCCCTGTCGCCTTGGCCCGCGCGCCTTCCTGGTTGACCCCGGCTGCGCGGGCGACGGCCGGCGATATGATCGTCATAGAAGCGCCAGTGTCGACGACAAGGTTGAAAGGCCCCTTGTTGTTTACGTACGCGTCGACAATTATCAGCGGCTCGTTCTTATCAAGGCGGAGTCGCATCCCTTTTGCGATGAGTGCCTGTTTGTTGTAAGGCATGTTTTCGTCGTTTCACGAATTGGGTTTCGCGAACTTACCCTGTCGGCGTCACGGTAACGCCAAGATTGATTCACTTATTGGGAATCGCCACCTATGTGCTCTCGGATTTCCTCACGTCCCTCAAAGACTAACGCCCCAGGTTCACCGGACCGGCGCACACCCGATGGCCGACGCCGAGCATCTGTTGCGCCGGCTCCGTGCAACCGCTAGTTCGGCGCGTTTTGCACACATCATTCCATCAATCTGAACCAGTCTTTCAACGTGAGGCGCAGTCGTACGACTTCGTCATCTGCCAGAGGGGAGCAATGGTGGATGGCGCGGACGATTCACAGCAGCTTCTTAAACTGCTCAACTGACAAACCAGCATCACGAGCGATACCACCCATCGTGAATGCATTTACTGGATTGTGACGTGGGATCGTGAGGATGCGAACTCCATCAGACATTACGATATGTTTTCCATGGCGAATGATTCGGAATCCTGCCTTCTCCAACGCTCTCACCGCATCGAGATGGTTCACTCCCGGAATTTTCGGCACAATCAACTCGCTACACTAACTTCCCGGACTTCCTGACCCTGGACCAGTTCATCTACGGCCGCGAGATACTCGGTAATCGCCTCCTGAATATTCGTCAGTGCTTCTTGTTCAGTTGCGCCCTGAGACCAACAACCAGGCAAACCCGGACAGGAAACACTGAACCCTTCTTCTGATTCATTCAGGACCACTTTGTATTTCATCCTCAACCTCCCAGCCGATTATAACTCTGAGCAAACTCGAGAGCCACCCAACGCCCCATTTCATGGGGTTGTGCACACACTACGCGCTAGGCCATTTTCCTTCGCCGTTGCCTTGACGGAAATCATTGAGGGAATTGGCGGTCAAACAGACTTCCTCTGCTTTATCGAGGCGGTTTGCTGCCGTAATTTGCCCGGTGAGATAAGCAAACAACTGGTTTAGCCTTGGATAATGTCCGACAACGGCGACCACGTCATGCGAACCCGGATTGCGACCGGCTAGCTCTGCTTGCTCGATAATCTGATCGAAGGTTTCGGTGGCGTCGTTAGGTGTCAAGGCATCGATTAACACCACGTCCTTGGATTTGTCTCCTCCCAGCGCCTCGCACACTACCTCCGCCGTCTGTTTCGCATGCAAGTTCTTACTAGTCAGATAGAGTGTCGGTTTGACTTTGCGCAACCTTTCCGCCAGTTCCTGGGCCTGCTTAACGCCTACTTGTTTTAAAGGCTGACCCGGATCCAGCTTCTTGTCCGTATCGGGATCTGGGTGACGTTCTCTTTCAGCATGATTGATGAGAATTATTTTCATTTTTTCTCCTACTCTTTTCTATGTGGAAGAAGGATGGTTCTCAACTTCACTTGATGCTAAAGCTGCCATCGTCCGCTCAAGTAGCGTACAAGTTTATACCGACCAATGATCTGCGCGGACGCTCCGTGGAACTCAATAGCGCCGCCGCGCCAGCGCCATGCCAGGTTACGCAGCCGCCTTCCGGTGCGTTAAGAGCCACTCATACAACGCTGGATTCCCGAACGCGTTTCGACAGGCAAGCACGTGAGCGCTAGGCTTACCGCCGTCGGCATCGTTATATGGCGGCACGACCTCGACTATCCCGCCAGCGGCTTGTACCTGTTTGACAAGCTCCTCGGAGCGGGCTGCACGTACAGCCGAATCGTGACGTCCGTACGCAACCCAAAGCGGGGGCATCGCTCGCCGGAGAGGCCGGCTATTCGCAGAACACCCTCCGGAGACAATGGCGCCAGCTGCCGGTATGTCCGAGTCTTGAAGAACCCGGTAAACTCCAAATCCACCCATGCTCCAACCAGTTAGGTAGATCCGGCTGGAGTCTACGAATTGACTCCTGCTTAACTGCTTCAACAACTCCGCGACGGCGGCGGACATTCCGTCGTCATTCCAGGTACGGTTGAGCGGACACTGCGGAGCGATGATTCGAAAACGATCCAACACCTGACCCGGGGGTGGTGCTGCCTGTCCGGCATACTTGGGCGGCCCGTGCTGCTGTACAAGTCTAAGATCGCTCCCACGTTGGTCGCGGCCATGGAGAAACACCAGCGCAGGAAGAGCTGCCGGTACCGTTGCTACCGGGGGATGGATATAACACGAGTCGATCGAGAGTTGCATAAATGC
>DASRIZ010000574.1:0-11376 GCA_035649735.1 Blastocatellia bacterium
CACCGCCCGTTAATACCGCCCGACCTCAGGGTCTTTGCGCAGAAGCACCAGTTAGAACCGAAGCCGTGGACAATCCTAGCAAACATGCATGGGACTTGTTCCTTGGGCTCAACCATCCAGCAAAGGATAAAAAAGTAGCTCGCGGAGAGCCGGACTGTTCCAAGCCGATTGGTGCTCCTGGGACAACAGCGGTTTGGGAGACGTTCCGTAATGCGGCAACGGAGGTTTACTTGAGTAACGGGGCTGAACCGCCACAGTGGTCGGATACATCTCTGCCCGACGAGAAGCCCGGAACGGTTCCTTTCAAACCTATTGATGATTCAAATAAGGAGATCAGGTCGCTTCACAACCTTTCAATGGCGCCGAGTGGAGTGGGACCCTTTTTTTCTCCGGACGGTATCTTTAATGGTAAGGGTGGTTTTGGCGAAACCAGACTGAACAAGTCTACTTATGAATTCATTAGGAATGAATGTTTGTTCAGCAAACAAGGGCAACAGAGATATGCAAAAGCAGTCGTTGACCAAAAGAAACCTTCGATTAAGTTCCCGGTCGAATCGATCGAGGTCAAGGCGGCATGGCTGGATTTTGAGAGAGAAAAGATTCCCCAGGAGAAATGGGGAACGTACTACACGGCAGAATACACACCAAAGTTCACTCCTGAGGGAGTGCCAATACCCGAGGCGGAGCAGAAAAAAAAGAAGTACGGACTTGTAGCATTACATATAATCACCAAAGATATCCCTAACTGGTTTTGGGCTAGCTTTCACCATAAGGACACTCCAAACAATCCATTCGAAGGAGGAGACGGTTACGGCCAACCAAAGATTCTAGCCGGAACCGTATGGGAGAATTACAAGCTTGGCGGAACGCAAATTGACTTTGTACAGCCGACTGGCGGGGCCACCATACTCTCAGACTACTATGTCGAGTTTGGGTTTCAAAGGTCGTCTTGCATAACCTGTCACGCCAACGCGACCATATCACCCACATCGAGTATGCCGCTCGCACAACCGAAAGCGGTGTGTTCATTGACTCCTAACTTGCCTGATTAGGCCTGCCTGTCGCGGCCTGTAAGAATATTATAGGTGAAGACGCCTTTAAACCGGGAACTGATGAATTGCGAAGTGAACGAGGCGTACCAAGTCTCATATGGTTCCAAAAAGACGGCAAACCTTATTTTCTTCAAACCGACTTTGTTTGGTCCATACCTTTTCGTGGAAGAGACGAAGCAGGACCGCCGCCCGCTCGCTGCATCTGGTGAACATTTTCGCTCAAACTGTGTGTGAGGAGGATTAATATGACTGTTGACTGTGTTGCAAAAACAATAAGCTACGCAAATGACATCAGACCACTCTTTCGAAAGTTTGATATCGATTCGATGATTAAGGCCCGGGGCCTAGATCTGTCGAATTATGGTCAAGTGAGTGCCAAGGCAGACAGCATCCTAAGCAGACTAGCGGATGGGGACATGCCTTGTGATGGAGCTTGGCCCGCAAAAGATGTCGAAACCTTCAGACAATGGATTAAGGACGGAAAGCTCCCATAGCGCTAGTTCCACGGTTGCGCAATGTTAGTGTTGCGTGATTTTAAGCTGACTTAACCGTCCGCAAGAAATACAAATCTTGCTTGGAATTCATCGTTAAACTGTGGCCCAGTCTTTGAGTTCTCCGTGACAGAAGAGATGTCATTCACCGCGATCCGCCTGCAAGTTGATTTGAGTGTGACTGACACTGACACACCGTCCCGCAAACGTCCCGCAGCGACACGCAAATCAGGCAATGCATGCACGGCATGCAGCGCATGCACGTACATTTTTTCTAAGCGATTTTGTAAGTGTTGAAAATAAAGGATCGAAAATTCAGCTTCCCAAGCTGACGAAAATCCGCTGTTTAATCCAGTTGCGAAAGTATCCAGTTGCGAAAGTATTGACATCATACTGGCGAAAGAGTATAGGTCGCGCGGTTTCCTGTCGCGGCCGTTAAGAATGTTTCTAACGGTTCAGTCTTGCGCTTACAACAACTCCAAATCCGGACGAAATGAGGAGCGCCTCACGACGACGGACCACGAAGCAATCGACCAAAGAGGGGACGAAACTCACGCTGAAAAAGAAGGGCGGTACGTTTGCGCTTATGGGAGTGGTAAGTCTCGCTCTCCTAATCGGTGTTCTTACGAACATCGGGGTACAAAGCCAGCAGGGGAAAGCTAACAGCCAGGCACAACCAACTGCCAAAGGGTTGTCGTCAGATGACGAAGCGACTCCAATTGTGAATTCAACTTCGCAGAACGTGGGCGACGAAAAGCGTGAGAACAAGAACCGGCGCCACAATCATGGGGGATTGGACGTGGCAGAAAGCCCCGGCGACTCGACCGAGGTTGTGGTTAGTTCGGAATCTTCGATGCCCGATTTCCCATTTAAGCTTAGCGATCTGGTTGTTGGGGGAACTGTAACTGATTCCAACGCTTTCCTGTCCGCGGACAGGACCGGCGTCTATTCGGAATACACCGTTGCTGTTTCAGATCTCATCAAGTCGCCTGCCGACAGTACGGTGCGCAAGCATGATTCGATTACTGCTGAACGATTTGGCGGGCGGGTCCGTTTCCCTTCGGGTCAAATCGTTCGATACAAAGTAATCGGTCGTGGGTCTCCGGTAAAGAACACGAAATATATCTTCTTCTTGAGGAAGGTGGACGCCGATAGTTACTTGATCCTAACCGCTTATGAATTGCGCGGTAATCAGGCTTTTGCCCTGGATGGCTCAAGAGTGAACCGCGGCAGGGGAGATTGGCCTTTTGATAAACACAATGGTCAGGACTTAACGAGTTTCAAGAAGAATTTAGACAAAGCCTTCAAGGGAGAGAGCAATGAGACCTACAAGGTTTACTAAAGTTTTCTTAGTCGCGCTATTGATGATTGGTTTATGCGTTTTGGCTGAAACTTTGGTCTTGGCTGATAGTTGTACTGCCGATTGTACCGCAGTCATCGACCGCCTCGGTTGGCCCAGGGGAACAGCCGTCGATTACTAAATCAACACAACTAACATGAGCCCTGAGGCTCAAGAAGCGGTTGCGGATGCGTTTGCCTACTGGGAAGCAGTCAGCCAACAGAATGGCTCTAATATAACTTTCCATCCCATTACAACCAATCCGACGAGCGGCCAGGGAACCTGGGTTATTGTGAAGGTGGACACGAAACAAGCCGAGATCGAATTTGACCTGCTGAAGAACGGCTGATGATTTTTACTTCGCCTGTCATTTGACACCTTGTGCTGCGAGTGTATGGTCAATAGTTGCGAAACAGTTATTACGAACCGCAAGTCTTTTTCATCTGGTTCGCTCAGCTTCTTTGGCGCTGAAGCCAATGTTAGTTTACCCCTTTGGTTTACCCCTTTCTACGTGTGATTCTCAGGACGCAACGGCGCACGGCCGGACACCTAGAGACACAAAAATTCAGCGTCTTTCTTGAGCGTTTGCGATTTTGTTAGGAATATTGAGGCTGCTCGGGTTGCGTGTGAAGCGAGAGCTCTACCGCTGAGCCAAGCGGGCGTCGTTAATCGTTAAGTGCGGTGTACACAACAAATGTTTTTATCGTAAAGCTTAGCGAGCGCTGAGTGCTTGTCCCGGCCGTCCCGCCCGGCCCTCGAGTCCCTCAAAACTACCCAAGAAGAGCCCAACGATTTTCGCCAGCCTGAAAACCGGAGCTTTCGTGACGGCCCGCGGCGGGTGTCCTGAAAAGAAGCTCGAAATATACATCGACCGTAAGCTGTCATTTTTGACAGGGACATCGCCATTGAATCTAAGAAAAAATACCGACTAGCGTGCCCGTAATCCGACGTAAAACGTTCAACTTTGTCGGCCTGAAGGGGTACAAAGTCGCCTCGAGCCAAGCGGCGCGGGAAGGCGACGTACTGACCGTTCTCGGCTGGTAGTTCTCTACAGATCCGTGCCGCATGTATTGGGTGCGACTAACATTCGCGGAGGTTGCGTCATGTTTTCCTCTCTGACCTTTCACGGACATCGGATAGGGTGGCTTCTGCAGGGCACAACCCGAAGAATCGTCGTTGTGGTGTTTTTGGGCTTGGCCGTTTCGCTGGCTCACAGTAAGGCGATCCATTTCTTACAAGGGCCAGCTGACCGGGCTGGCCAACAGCGGGTTAATCCCACTCCTACGCCCTCACCTACGCCGCTCCCCACGACTTCGCCCACGCCGAGAGCAACCGAGCCAGTGCCGGATCAGGACGCTTTACGCGTCCCTCCAGTAGCTCCAAATTACGAAGCTGATGCCGCTACCTATCCGCAGCTCGGGTTGATTGGCGTACAGTTCGATCGGCAGCAGACCATGACCCTGAAAGAAGTAGTGGAACTTGCCCTGCGCAACAACAAAGATATCGAGGTGAGCCGCTCTGTCGTTCGCTCGGCTGAGGAGAGCCTGCGGTGGGCCCATGGATTCTATGATCCTAAATTGAAATTCAACCGCCTCTTCTTTCACGAAGTGCTCCCGGTGAGCAGCTCGACTCTGGGTGGAGATGGGGGATCAATTACAGCCAAAGGCAGCACGGGAGGTTTGAGTCTCTTCGGGCTGTCGCCAAAGTTCGGCGGTCAGTACGAAATCGCCTATAACGATTCGCAAACCCAAACTAACGTTATCTTTGCGACCCTCGACAAGCAGTTCAAGACCAATCTTACCTTCTCGTACAAACAACCACTTCTGCGCAACCGCGAGATCGACGAGCCTCGGCGACAGATCGAAATTGCCAGAAAGAACCTGTCCCTTACCGACGCAGAGTTTCGTCTAAGCGTGATCGAAACCATCACTCGGGTGCGAAACCTTTATTGGGAGATGGTCTATGCCCTGCGCAATCTCCAAATCCAACAGGACGCGTTGCGTGCGGCTGAGGAACAGCTGTCACACACGCGACGGCTTGTCGGACGGGGCTACGTTGCTCCCATTGATGTAACCCAGGTCGAGGTGCAAGTCTCGAACTTTCGCGAAGGGCTCTTCATGGCGCTCGATCGAGTAGCCAAGTCAGACAGTGCGTTGAAAAACCTTATTGTCACCGACATCAAGGATCCACTGTGGAACGTTCTGATCATTCCTTCCGACCCGGTAGATGTTAAGGCTCCCAATATTAACGCCGAGGAGGCGCTAAACGAGGCGCTCGCCCATCGTCCTGAGGTGCAGCAATCCGACATTGCGCGGTCGATCAACGAGTTGAATCAGCGCTTCTACAGTGATCAGAAGCGACCCCAGGTAGATCTGGTGGCTCACTACTCGCTCGATGGTCTCGCGGGGAGAGTCAACCCACTATCGGGTCAGGACCCAATCGCGTTTTCATCGACGGACTTAACCAATCGCGTGAACGAGCTCTCGGCGTTGGCCGGTCTGCCACCGTTGACGCCTCCGGCGAACACCGCCACCGTCCCGCCATTTCTTGTCGGCAGCTACGGTCAATCGCTAAGTAACCTCTTTTCGAGTCGCTTTCCCACGGTTAGGTTCGGCGTACAGGTCGAACTTCCCATCTTCAACCGACAGGCGGAAGCGCAGTTTGCGCTCTCGCGCGAAGAGGGATCCCAGATTCAGACGCGAAGGCAGCAGCTGGATCAATTAATCAAGGTGGATGTGCGGACAGCTCTGCAATCAGTGCGCACAGCAGAGGCCCGTTTGCGGGCGTCGGCCGAAGCCCGCGGCGCCAGCGAACAGCAATACGAAAGCGAAGTGCGGAAATACAACGGTGGACACTCGACGACCTATCTGGTGTTGGATCGTCAAGTGGCACTCAAAAATGCGCGCGCGGTCGAGTTGAAATGCCAGATGGATATCAACAAAGGCATCAGTGAACTCGAACGTGCCACCGGTAGAACTTTCCAATCTCTCAATTTGGTTGTGAAAACTCGTTAATGGGTAACAGGCGATGACTAACAGAGTCAGCGAGACACACACACCGGTCGACACCACGGCCACAGAGCCGGACACCCCTCCGGTCCTTCACTCTTCCGACCCTGGTGGGAACGAAGCTCCGGCCACTCCGCCGCGAACCAGACGCCCTCGAAAAAAGACGAAAGGCCGTCTGATTCTCGTCATGCTCGTGGTTGCGGCCATCGCACTCCTGGTCTGGTACATCTTCATTCGCCGGCCCGCGCTGCAAGGGGCTCAGAACCTTGTTGTCGCCCCGGGACGGATCGCCGGCGATGAAGCAACCGTCTCGGCCAAGGTTGCCGGACGGGTCCGCGAGATTCGCTTCCGCGAAGGGGACGTGGTGCGAAGTGGCGATGTGATCGCCATCCTCGACGACGACCAAGTGCGAGCGCGTGAAGACGCAGCCAAATCTGCAGTGCAACAGGCAGAGGCTCGTGTCCGCAGTTCGCAACAGCAGATCAGCGTTCTACGAGCACAGGAACAGGGCAGCAGCCTCAGCGTCGACCAGTCGAAAATCGATGCTGAAGGCCGCGTCAGTCAAGCGCGAGCTCAGGTAGCAGCTGCCGAGGCCGCGCTGGCCCAAGCGCGAGCTGCCAACAATCAGGCGAAATACGACTACGAAAACCAAGCGCAACTGGCAAAGGACGGAGATCTCTCCGAACGTCAAGGCATGCTCGCCAAATCTAACCTCGAGGTTACAAAAGCTGGCGTCAATGCAGCAGAGGAGCAGGTCAAAGCGGCTCGGGGAGCATACAACGCCCAGTTAGCTGCACTAAAAACCCCCGCCATCCTGAGTTCCCAAAGGCTCTCGGTTGAGGAGCAGATCAATAAGGCGCAATCGGACATCGTGGGCGCGATGGCCGATGCCGAAACGGCTCGCGCTCAACTGCGCGAGGCCGAAGCCAATCGAGCCGATTTGCTGATAAAGGCGCCTTTCGACGGAACCATAACGGTTAGATCGGTCGAGCCGGGCGAAGTAATTAATCCCGGTACGGCGATCGTAACGCTCGTCAACCTGCAGGAACTCTATCTGCGCGTGTTTGTTCCGATCGCCGAAATTGACCGCTTGCGTGTCGGTCAGCCGGCCCGTATCTACCTCGATTCACGACCCGACAAAGCTATCGAGGCAACGGTTTCGCGCATTGATCCCGACGCCGCCTTTACTCCTGAGAACACTTACTACCGAGAGGATCGAATCCGTCAGGTTGTAGGAGTGAAGCTCTCGATCAAGAACTCAGACGGTTCAGCGAAACCAGGCATCCCCGGTGAAGGCGAGATTCTCGTCGAGGGATCAAAATGGCCTGCCCGCACGCGACGCCAGTCGCCCTGAGATAGCGAATGAGCACCAGCCCAACATCAAGTAACGGCACCCCACCGATTATCGTGGCGCGCGGTCTCAAACACACCTATCGCAAGTCAAAGAAGATTCGGATTGAGGCTCTTCACGGGATCGACCTCAACGTCCGGCAGGGCGAGATCCTTGGTTTGGTGGGGCCGGACGGCGCTGGCAAGTCAACTTTGCTCAAAGCGCTCTGCGGCCTGATTCATCCGAGCGAAGGAACCGTAACGCTGGCAGGTGAGGCGCCGGCGAAAGTACGCGAACTGATTGGCTATGTCTCAGAGACCGGTGGAGTTGATCCCGACCTCACGGTTACCGAAAACCTTTCGTATGTCGCCGGACTGCACAGCATTGCGAGTGGAACAGCTGAAACACGCGCCGCAGAACTACTGCAGCGCCTTTACCTCGAGCCGGTTGCCGACAGGTTGGTGGCGACGATCGGCGGAGGCCGGCGTAGGATGCTCACGCTAGCGGGCGCGCTATTACCGGATCCCGACTTTATTTTCCTGGACGAGCCCACCAATGCAATTGATCCGATGTCTCAGCGCGCCTGCTGGGAACTCCTTTCAGAGCGGGCCCGCGCAGGCAAGACCATCGTTCTAGCGACCCAATTCGCCTGGGAAGCGGACCACTGTACGCGTCTCGCTTTCATGTCGGGCGGGACCATCCGCCGCATCGGCACGTCCCTGGAGATCCGTGACGGTATGGCAGAGACAAAATCCGGCGCTGGAATAGCGAGCCAGCTTGACGATGCCTTTGACTCAGTGATCGCCGGGCTCGAAATGCACCGACCGCCTCCTTTCCCATTTTCGCGACCACGGCAGCATAAGTTGGGTGATGTAGCGATTCGAGCTGCAGGACTAACAAAATCATTCGGGAAAGTCGAAGCCGTGCACGGGATAAATTTTGAAGTCCAATATGGTCAACTCTTCGGACTGGTCGGCGAAAGCGGAACTGGAAAGACGACTATTCTCAGAATGCTGGCAGGCCTGCTAACAGCCGACGACGGTGACTGCGAGATAGCGGGCGAAGATTCAAACCGCGGCCTCGACTACGAGGCCCGCCGGAACATCGGTTACCTCGCCCAATCTTTCACTCTATTTGGTGAGTTGACCGTCGCCGACAATCTCGACTTTCTCGCGGGAATCCACCAGCTGCCGCCGGCGGAGTTCGATACAAAGCGGGATTGGGTTTATGAACTGCTCTCCCTGCAGCGTGGGGGAAAAACTCTGGTTGACTCATTGGATGCAGGTGACAAGCGCCGTCTCGCTTTTGCCGCCGCCGTTCTCCACGAGCCTGACGTTCTTTTGCTCGATGGACCAACTTCGACCGTCGATCCGTTACTGCGCCACGCTCTATTCGATTTGCTGGAGGGCTTTGCCGCTCGTGGCGCCGCCGTGCTGTTGGCTACGCCATACCTGACTGAGGCAGAGAGATGCGACCGCGTCGGCTTTCTCGCGGGCGGAAGATTACACGCTGTTGGAACGCCGGTTGAGTTGAAATCCGCGCAGGATGCCCACGTAGTTGAGTTCGACGCCGCACCCTCCGCGATCGCAGTAGTAAGGGGAATGTTGAAGCCCTGGCGAGTTTGGCCGGTGGCTGGACGCATCCATGCCATCGTCGATGGCGATGCGCAAACCGGTGTTCGGGAGCTTTCCAAACGGTTGTCCGAAGCCGGGATCGTTATAGAGAGAGTCCAGACCCGGCCCCTCTCGCTCGAGGATGTGAGCGTCCTGCTAACGGCATCCGGCCTTGGCAGAACGATGGTTTGAGAGGACCAGGAAGTTGGCATGCGACGAACCATCGCACAAATCAAGAAAGAGTTGGATTCGATGCGCCACGACACGGTGGTCGTCCTCCTGTTCCTGCTCCTGCCCTTTATTCAGATTTACGCGTGGACGGTCTCTCCCTCTCTGGTTCCTTACGGTTTGACCGTCGTCGTCCAGGATCTGGACCGCACGCCACTCTCGCAACTGTACACGGAAGGTATTCGCGCGGCTCTCAGTTATGAGGTCATTCCACTGGCCCCAGGCCTGCGTTACGAGCCGTTGCTGGATCGAGCTGAAGCGCGCGGTGCGGTGGTGATTCCAGAAAACTTTCAGCGCGATTTCTACGCCGGCAAGACTGTGGAAGTGCAGTGGGTAATCGAAGGAACGCAACTCAAAGCCGCCGGCAAAGTCAAGAGTGGTGCGGCGGGAGTGACTAACTATGTCATGTCAAGACTTCGTTCGCCCGGAGGATCACCGCCAATCCAGCCTCAGGTGCGCTACTTGTTCAATCCCGGAAAGAAGGGCCACCATTATTACGCTCCTGGAGCTTTCGTGATTGGAATCGCACTCTTCACTCCCCTCATGGCGGCGCTCTCCTTTTCGCGCGAACGGGCCAGCGGTGCAACGGTCCGCGCATTTACCTCGGACATTAACGCTCACGAATTTGTTATTGGAAAGATTGCCGCCTATTCACTGGTGGGGCTGTTACAGGCGGCGCTTTGCTTTGTCTTCATCATGCAGATGTTCGCCCTCGAGCCCGTGGGAGATCTTTTACCGTTTCTTTGCGGAACAGTGATCTACACCATTTGCAACGTAACGGTTGGCGCGCTGATTGGCGTTCAGGTTGAAGGCGAAGTGACAGCTATCGGAATGGCCAAGACTTATGGGGGCGTGCTGACCTACGTTTTCTCCGGCCATCTCTTTCCCCTGACTCACACTCCTTATCCATTTGGCTGGCTGCCAGCTGTTTTGCCGGCGACCCATTACCACTTCATCGTCCGCGATTTCTTTCAACGCGCGGTCGGATGGCGCGGCGTGTGGGACGACACCGCGATTTTGATTGGTCTGACGCTGGTTGCCTTCTTCTTTGTCTGGCGAAAGATTCGATCGCTGATGAGGGGGACGTAAAACATGTTCCGGCTGGCTTCTCCACGTCTTTGGGTAATCCTCCGGAAGGAGTTTGCGGTGGTGTGGAACAATCCTGGCATGGTGCTTAAGCCGGCAGTGACGTTAACCATTCTATTGATGCTCGTGGTGTATTTGGTCGATTCGGATAACGACGTTGTGCGACTTGGTATTGTCGATGAGAGCCGCTCTGAGTACAGCCGTGACTTGCAGTCACGCTACGAGGCCGCGCTTATCTTCGAGATCACTGCGTACCCTTCGGCAGCAGCGCTAAACGAAGCCATCGAGCTGGCCGAGATGGACGCAGGGATAATAATCCCCTCGGACTTCGCCGCCGAGCGGGGAGCAGGACGCCCAGCTCAAGTACAGGTCATTTCTGACGCTACCAGTCCGAGCAACGGCTCGACCGTAGGTGCGTACGTCTCCGGAGTTATCAACGATTACAACCGTACGCTGACCACTTCGAGTGCGCCGCCGACTCGCCGCGGCCAGATTACTGCGCGAGTGAACGTGCTCCACAATCCAGGGTTCGTCGCGCGCTGGTATCTCTTCACTGGTCTGCTGGGCATTTTGTGGTTGGCTAATGTTTCGCAAACCGTGGGTGTACTCGTCATGAAAGAGAAAGAGCAGGGCGTGCTCGACCTTTGGCGGACGACGGCAGCACGCCCCTGGGAGATTCTGTTTGCGCGCACGTTTACCTACGTGATGGTTTTCTTGCCCACTGCGTGTATAGCTCCGCTGGTAGCTGGGCAACTGGTTTACGGCGTACCGATGCGCGGAAGCATGTTCACCCTGCTGCTCGGAGCAACGCTGTTTCTGATCTGCGCCTTATCGATCGGTACATTGTTCGCAGTCATCTGCCGTTCGATGCGACAGATGATGATGCTCCTGCTGTTCACTACCTCGTGGCAGACATTGATGTCGGGCGCTTTTGCGCCGGTAGAAGCTCTACAGGTTTGGGCGCGCCCCCTCGTTGTTTTCAATCCCCTTGGTCACTGGGTCGTGATCATTCGCGGCGTAATGTTGAAGGGAGTGGGCATCGAGACACTCATGCCACATTACCTGTCGCTGCTCGGCCTGGGCACAGCCTTGTTCATCTTGAGCGCTTGGCTTTACCAAAAGCAGGCGCGTTGAAGTGCGCGATTCTGCTCGCCCAGTGAGTGAAGGGGCGTAGTCCGGTCGCGGGTGATTTTATGCGAGGGCTCTTCCGGTTGGCGTAACCGATCCGC
>DASRIZ010000575.1:0-2882 GCA_035649735.1 Blastocatellia bacterium
CTGCGCTTCGAAGTTCGCCATGAACGGGTTGAGTGAAAGCCTCTACTACGAGCTCGCACCCCTTGGAATCAACATATCCGTTATCTGCCCCGGTCCGGTGCGAACAGACTTCAACAAATCGTTCGCCGACACGCCGCCGAAATCTCCCGCTTCGTTGGTCGTCAGCCCGGAATTTGTCTCAGCAGCAGTAATCAAGGCCATCGAGGGCAGGCGCTTCGAAGTCGTGCTGCCGCGTTGGTTGGCGTTGATTTGCTGGTTTAAACACGCGACTCCTAATCTCTTTCGCACTATTGCAGATCGTAATTTCCGACATCGTATTGTAGAGACCAAAAAGACATGAGATATAAACCAAATCTTTCCAGCGGAATTAGGGGGACCATGCTACTCAAAATAGTTTTCGTTCTGTTGTTGGTTCTATCGTTCAGCCATTCCCCGGCATTCGCCCAACTGGGTCCAAAGGATGGCACCGATCTAAGTCCAACGGATCTGCAGCGAATCAAAGTAGGGCAGCCTGCGCCCGACTTCACCCTCGAAGACATGGACGGCAAGAACATCACTTTGTCGGACTTTCGGGGGAAGAAGACGGTGATTTTGGTTTTTTACCGCGGCTTTTGGTGACCGTTCTGCATAGAACAGCTCGGGAAGCTGAAAAGTTTGTTGACGAAACAGCAGAAAGAGAAGGTCCAGATCCTAGCGGTCAGCGTCGACAGCCATGAGGACTCTAAAAAATTCGCTCAAATGCTTCGCAACCGGTTCGACGGAGAGTTCGACTTTCCGCTGCTGGAAGACAAAGACCACAAGCTGATCAACCGCTACGGCGTATTCAACCCGGACGGTTCTGGGTGGCCCCATCCGTCTACCTACGTGATTGACCCGCGGGGCATCGTGCAGTGGAAATTCATCGAGGTGGATTACAAGAAAAGACCTTCCAACGAACAGATCCGTCAACAGTTAGCCAAGATCAAGTAGCGCAAGTCCGGCGCGGGATGATCCGACCCATCCCGTTCCGACGAGCGGTCACGTCAAATGAGCGAAGAAAAAACACCGTCGTCCTACGAATACGTCGTGCTCCGGGATCGTCGCCCGCTGTGCTTTCTGAACGGCGCGAAACTCGCCGTCATCTTGACGATTAACATCGAGTCCTGGGAAAGAACTGGACCTGGTGCGAGTACGGGCAGCGGATCGGAGTCTGGTGCATGATCGACCTGTTCGACAACACCCGATTTAAATCCTCCTGCACCGTGAACGGGCTGACAATGGTCGTGGAACACGGCGTGGGGCGATTCTCTGCAGTCATGCCTTTCCTTACCGCTCCCGTTTGGTAGAGTATTCAGTATCGGCATCGCGAGCTGCAAACATTCCTGAGTCGATTCCCGAACGAAAGGAGCACTATATGAACTCTTCGCCGATGGAACTAGGACCGATCGGAATCTGGACGGCACAGCTTGATTATCAGCCTGCCGCCAAGGCGAAAGAGGCTGCCGCGGAACTCGAACAGCTCGGGTTCGGAGCGATCTGGTTCCCCGAAAGTGTGGGCCGCGAAGCGCTCACCAACGCTGCATTACTTCTCGGCGCCACCAGCCGAATAGTCATTGCCACCGGCATCGCGAACATTTATGCCCGCGATGCGGTAACGATGGCCGCCGCGCAAAAAACCCTGGCTGAAGCCTATCCGGGGCGGTTTCTCCTCGGTCTCGGTGTCAGCCACATTCCCCTGGTTGAACAGATAAGAGGCCATAAATACGACAAACCCGTCGCTTCCATGCGGGCGTACCTGGATGGAATGGACCGGGCTCCCTACCGCGCGGTGCCTCCCAGTGTGAGCCCCATGAGAGTCTTGGCGGCCCTTGGACCTCAAATGCTGCGGCTGGCCGCAGAGCGGGCCCAAGGCGCGCATCCGTATTTTGTCCCGCCGGAACACACGGCGCGCGCCCGTGAGATTTTAGGCACCGATCGACTCCTGGCGGTCGAACAGGCCGTCGTGCTTGAAACCGATTCGGCTAAAGCGCGAGAGATCGCGCGAGCGCATACCTCCCGATATCTTGCGTTACCCAACTATGTGAATAATTTGCGGCGGCTCGGCTTCGGTGACGCAGACCTCGTAGGCAGTGGCACTGACCGGCTGGTAGACGCCATCGTCGCGTGGGGTGATATGAATGCTGTTATCGATCGGGTTCGTGCGCATCAATCCGCAGGCGCGAACCACGTCTGCCTCCAGGTGCTCCCACCGGACCCACAAGCGCTGCCAATGCCACAGTGGCGCGAACTTGCATCCGCACTACTGAGATCCAAATGAGATAGAAGGCTTAGTCGAATTGAATGAAATATGCGTCAGATTGTAGCGGATCTTTTACGCATGCGCCTGACCGCAGCACTCGCATAAGCCTGTAGCACGGTTAGAGGATGGGTCAGCGCGGTCAATGATCGCCCGAGTGCGGTCGACGGCTCATGAAAAAGCCCGATCTGTCCCAAGATTGCCGCCCGATCATAATATATGCGCTCGCCGGCCAACTTGCCGGCATCATCGAACGTGAAAACGCCGCAAAGCGGAATCCGCACGGGTCGACCGGTCGCCGGCAGACCACGCCACTCTCCCCGGTGTGTTCCGGTAATCGTGACCTCGAGAATTACATCGTCCTGGGTCACGTGTCGGCGCTCGATGGCGATATGTAAGTCAGGCAATGCCGCGAGCAGCCCCATGTAGTACGCTCGTACTCCGCCAGGACCTTGATGGTGTTCATCCCAGGGTTGATCCTCATAACGCGCCTGCTCCCCAAACGTAGTCATTATTCGGTCCAGGTCGTGGGCATTCTCAGCCTGGACGTGCTCCTCAACTAGCCGGATTCGACCGTCGAGTTTATCGGGCGTCACAATCATTTCTC
>DASRIZ010000576.1:0-5483 GCA_035649735.1 Blastocatellia bacterium
GTTCCTCAGTCATTGGACATCCTCCACTTGGTTCAAGTAAGCCCCATAACCCTCGGCTTCCATATCGTCCCGATGGATGAACCGCAGGGAGGCTGAGTTGATGCAATAGCGCAATCCGCCGCGGTCCCTCGGACCGTCGGGAAACACGTGCCCGAGATGGCTATCAGCGTGCGCCGAGCGCACCTCGGTGCGAATCATGCCGTGCGTGGTGTCTCGCAGCTCGTTGACGTTGGCCGGTTCAATGGGCTTGGTGAAGCTAGGCCAGCCGGATCCCGATTCAAACTTGTCGGAGGATGCGAACAGCGGCTCACCCGACGCAATATCGACGTAGATGCCCGGTTGCTCGTTATCCAGATACTCCCCGGTTCCGGGGGTCTCCGTGCCGTTTTGCTGCGTTACGCGATACTGCTCCGGCGAGAGCCTTGAGATGGCGTCGGGGTCCTTGCTGAATTTTTTCATTTCTTTCTCCTCGTGTCGGTTACTCGTCCGAACTAGAACCGTCGTCTGCCACCACCGCAATGACCAGTTTTCCACGGCCGCGTCTTTCCTTCACTTCTCCTGTGTAGGCGACAGACGCTTGAGCGAGCGCCAAAACGGCATCGACGACTGTCTGGAGACGCCTCGTCTCCAGCAACTTTCCGATCCGAGTTAGCTGTTCATGGTTCGGTTCGACGATAAAAAACGCCTGCTTCACTCGGTCGTCGGCAGTTGCCTCGCTTTCCGCGGCGATGGTGATCATCCTTCCGCCGGGCTTGAGCACACCCCAGGATCGCTGCAGAGTCTCACCGCCGACGGTGTCGAACACGACATCTATTTCCGAGAGCTTTTCGTCAAAGCGCGTTGCTTGGTAGTCGAAAACCTGCTCGGCACCCAAACCCGATACGAATGCAAGGTTTCGCGCGGAGGCCGTAGAAACCACATGTGCACCGCGAAAACGTGCCAGCTGTATCGCGAAGAGGCCCACGGCACCTGCTCCGCCATGCACGAGTACGCGCTCTCCAGCCTGGAGCCTCGCGCGATCGAACAGCCCCTGCCACGCAGTCAGTGCTCCAATGGGAACAGAAGCGGCCTCAATGTGCGTTAAACCCGTAGGCTTTTGCGCAATACTGCTCGGCTGCGTGATGCAGTACTCTGCCGTGGCGCCATCGGAAAACCAGTCATTCATGCCGTAGACTTCCTGACCGACATCAAAGCCGGGAGTATCTTTAGCTGCAGCCGCAACGACGCCGGAAAACTCATGTCCCGGTACGGCCCGGCTGCGTCTCTCGCCGCTCTTCTTGTGAGTGGTGGGATACCAGAGCAATTCCTTTGACGTCACACCAACCGCATGAACCTGGATCAAAAGCTCACCTCGCCCAGGTTGCGGTTGTGGAACGTTTTCTTCGACCAACACAGCTGTCGCACCGGAATCAGCCAGGCGCATCGCTTTCATTCTTCACCTCTGCGTCTCGTCAACCGTTCTGGAACCAACCGCTTACTTGTCGAACGTTGTCAACTGCGCGCCGTCATCGGCGGCGAACACAGCGAGCAGGCTCGCCGGCTCTTTTGCGCTCGCATTCTCACTGACGAGATGGCGACTTCCGGGCGGCTCAAAGAAGCTTTCACCGGCCTTGTAGACTTTGACCGGTCCGGTCGCGGAATTTTCGGAACGGATCGCCCCCGAGAGTACATAAGCGAAGACGCTTCCGGCGTGATGATGTGGGCCTGACTTGCCACCCGGCGGATAGCTGACTACGATGGCCGTAACACTCTTACCGGGCACGTTGGCGAGCTTCTCCGTCCTTACCTGCTTTACTTGGTCGCCTACTTCTGCGCTGTCCGCCCGGAACCATGTTCCAGCCGCCAGCGCGCCAACTAACACCAAGGCGGCACCGGCCACGATCCACTGAATCTTCCTGAATGAAATGCTCATCGTTGTTTCCTTTCAGCTTAAGAACCTATGTCGGCGCACCATTTACGTCAAGGGAACGGAAGGCATTCGATCAACGATTTATCGATATATGTTGAAGTGTTGCCGAGATTGACGGTGCCGAGCTTCTTCGCCAGGGAAAAACTGCCTACAGTACAAGGTGATTCGCTAGCCTGTTAAGCGTCAGGCTCTTCGGCATCGTGTGCGTGACCAATCGCGGCTTGGTTTCCGAAGTGATTGACACCGCAGTTCATTGTCGGCTAGGCTCTCGAACCGGGATACATCTTCTCAGCCTCCGTCTCAAGGTTAGCCCCTGAAAGTCCTCCAAGGAGTAGTCAGGGAGAACCCACATGGCTCGACTTGGGGTCTCAAAGAAGAAAAAGAGTCCGCGCGCTACCGAGATCAGCCAACTCCAAAAAGAAGTACAGCGCCTCACCGAACAGCTTGAGTCTCGGGATCGTGAGATCGCCGAAGCTTTCGAGCAGCAGACTGCGACGAGTGAAGTGCTCAAGGTCATCAGTCGCTCCACCTTTGATCTGCAACCAGTCCTCGATACCCTGGTTGAGAACGCGACGAGGCTTTGCGACGCCAAACGAGGAATCATATTCAGATTCGACGGCGAGGTTTTCCGCGCAGTGGCTGATTATGGATCCCTGCCTGAATTCAGAAATTTCTGGCGTCAAAATGTGATCCGCACGGGGCGGGGATCGGCTACGGGACGGGCTGCGCTGGAGCGGCGAACAGTTCATATTCCCGACGTCCTGGCAGATCCCGAATATCAGCTGACCGAGGCTCAGAAGGTAGGCGGTTTCCGCACTCTGCTGTCGGTCCCAATGTTCAGGGAGGGCACGCTAATCGGGGCCATCACAATTTCGAGGGCGGAAGTTCAGTCTTTCACGGATAAGCAGATCGAACTGCTTACGACCTTTGCTGATCAAGCCGTGATCGCGATTGAAAATGTTCGTTTGCTGCAGGAACTACAAACGCGCAACCGCGATCTGAGCGAGGCTCTGGATCAAAAGACGGCCACGAGCGAGATTCTGCGGGCCATCGCCAGTTCGCCGACGGATATCCAGCCGGTGTTGGACGTAGTGGCCGAGAATGCGGCCCGACTCTGTGAAGCCACGCAGGCTGGGATCTTTCGCATTGAAGGTGATCGTCTTCAGCGGGTCGCGCTATACGCTCCCATGCCAGGTAAGCCAGCCGCACCGCTGAGCTACTCCCCTGACCTACTTCACTCACGCCCATGGGAACACCTACCTATCAGTCGTAAAATACCATCGGGCCGAGCCATCATTGAGCGGCAAACGGTGCATGTGCACGACCTTGCAGCAGAGGTTGATACTGAGTTCCCGGATAGCAAGCCCGTACAGGAAAGTCTCGGCACCCGCACCATCCTTGCGACACCGTTGCTACGAGAAGGTCTTCCCGTGGGTGCAATCTGGGTTCGCCGGACGGAAGTCCGCCCGTTCACTAACAGCCAGATCAAACTCCTTGAGACGTTCGCCGATCAGGCGGTAATTGCCATCGAGAACATCCGTCTATTCCGGGAACTCAAGCAAAAAACCGCAGACCTCGAAACCACCAACTCGGAACTTCGTGAGGCACTCGAC
Organism: Blastocatellia bacterium; assembly: GCA_035649735.1. Lineage (GTDB taxonomy): Bacteria > Acidobacteriota > Blastocatellia > UBA7656 > UBA7656 > Onstottus_A. The sequence continues at coordinate 3,523 of DASRIZ010000576.1, forward strand.
CAACAGACGGCCACGAGTGAAATTTTGCGTGTCATTAGTAGTTCGCCGACTAATCTACAGCCTGTCTTCGAAACTATCCTCGCGGATGCTGTGCGTCTATGCGAGTCCCACAACGGGGCTATCTTCACATTTGATGGCGAAGTGTTTCATGTCGGCGCGGGCTTCAACATTACAGAGGAACTTGAGGCTTACCGCCGGGCGCATCCAATACGTCCAGGCCGGGAAAGCGCGGTCGGGCGAGTCGGACTGGAGCGGCGGCTAGTGCATATACCCGATGTTCTCGCCGATCCAGAGGTTGATACTTATCGGTTGGAGGTTTATCGCCGAGAGGGGATGCGCAGCGTCTTGGCCGTTCCGTTGCTCAAAGAGGACACTTTGATCGGGACAATTACGATCCACCGAAAAGAGGTCCGTCCATTTTCAGAGAAGCAAATCGCCCTCCTCAAAACTTTCGCCGACCAGGCCGTCATTGCTATCGAAAATGTCCGGCTGTTCCAAGAACTGGAAGCACGGACGCGGGAGCTGGTGCAGTCGGTCGGCGAGTTGAGAGCATTGGGCGAAGTTGGTCAAGCGGTCAGCTCCACGCTCGACCTCGAAACAGTGCTGACGAGAATCGTTTCGCATGCGGTCCAGTTGAGCGGCACCGACGGCGGGGCGATTTACGAATACGACGAGCAATCCGAGGAGTTTCTTCTACGCGCCACGGATCACATGGAAGAGGATCTCGTCCAGGCGCTTCGTGCCAATCCACCGCGTTTGGGAGATGGAGTGGTAGGTCGAGCGGCAGCCGGCCGTGAACCAGTGCAGGTTCCCAATATCCTTGAAGAGCGCACTTACGCACCGCGCATGCGCCAGATGTTCGAGCGTTTCGGCCTCCGCTCTAGCTTGGCCGTGCCGTTGCTACGCGAGGATCGGATCATCGGCGGATTGGTGGTGCGGCGAAAATCCGCTGGGGAGTTTCGCCCCGAAGTGATCGAGCTTTTGAAGACTTTTGCCACACAATCAGTCTTGGCGATCCAAAACGCGCGCCTGTTCCGCGAGATCGAAGAGAAAAGCAAACAGATTGAGGCGGCCAACCGGCATAAGTCCGAATTCCTCGCCAACATGTCCCACGAGCTGCGCACGCCGCTTAATGCCATCATCGGCTTTTCTGAAGTCTTGGGAGAGAGAATGTTCGGTGAGCTGAACGAGAAACAAGCCGAGTACACCGAGGACATCCTCTCATCTGGCCGTCATCTGTTGTCCCTTATCAATGAGATCCTGGATCTTTCCAAGGTTGAGGCTGGGCGGATGGAGCTGGAGGTTGCTACGTTCGATCTCCCCTTGGCCATCGACAATGCGCGCACCTTTGTGCGCGAGCGAGCCGCAAAGCACGGCATCAACCTCGACGTTACAGTTGACGAGCGTCTTGGAGATTTCATGGGTGACGAGCGCAAGATCAAACAGGTTCTTCTGAACTTACTGTCGAATGCCGTGAAGTTCACCCCGGAGGGAGGACGGATCGGAATTAACGCCAGGCAGACCAACGGTGCTGTGGAAATCTCGGTCAGCGATACCGGGATTGGGATTCCGCGTGAAGAACAGGCAACCATCTTCGAGGAATTTCGCCAGGTAGGGGGTGACTACGCTCACAAAAGAGAAGGGACTGGACTTGGATTAACCTTGGCCAAGAAGTTTGTTGAGTTGCATGGAGGAAGAATCTGGGTGGAGAGTGAGGTGGGCAAAGGCTCTACCTTCAGCTTTACCTTACCTGAGAGATTATCGCCCAGCTGATGATGAAGAGACTAGGCTTCCAGACGTGATCGTGGAGGATAACGACAAAAACCCATGAACTTGAGCCTAGCGACTGTCGTCTCCCCAGCGTATATCGCGAGCAGGGGCCAGTGGGGACATCTGATATTCACTCAGCGCCGTTGGCGCTCCGCTTGAGCGAGGGGGTTAGGCCGCACTGCGCCGGCCAG
>DASRIZ010000577.1:0-4650 GCA_035649735.1 Blastocatellia bacterium
AAATTGAAAATTGCGAATTGATCTATAGTTAATCCGTGACCAATTTTCAATTTTCAATTTGCAATTTGCAATTTGCAATTTTCAATTCTCCTGTCGCCCTCTCGCCCCGTCGCCCCGTCGCCCCGTCGCCCCCTCGCTCCCCCCGTCGCCCCCTCTCCCGGTCTCGCCCTCGCCCCGTCGCCCCGCTACGCTTGTGACCACCAGGCAATGGCGTTATCATTCGCCCGCTTTTTACCGACATTACCGGCTACCATGCCTCGTTCTCAGCGCTTCGCAGAGAGGAGATCACTATGCGCTTTCCATCAAACGTGAACTCAGGAAGCAGTAAAATCCTTATCGGCGTCCTTGCTGTTGTTCTCGGCTCTATCAATCTCAGCTACACAAACGCCCAAACCGCTGCGAAGCTCGAGATAAGAACGCTGTCATCACGACCCGATCTGGTCAGCGGCGGCGATGCGCTTGTTGAAGTTATCGCACCTGCCGGAGTCTCTTTGAGCCAACTGCGGCTGACTCTTAACGGTAAGGATGTCACCGGTCAGTTACGCGAGAATGCCGATACCCATAGCTTTCGCGGGGTGATTGGCGGCATGACAATTGGAGACAATGCGTTGCGCGTCGTTATCAAGCCGACGCAGTCCTCCTCCGTCCGCGCGGGCCGTGCGCTTCAAGCGAATCTTAACGTCACAAACTATCCGATCAGTGGTCCGATTCTCTCGGGGCCGCATTTGACGCCGTATGAGTGTCGCACGGTCGAGTCGGGATTGGGTCAACCGCTCGACGCAAACTGTTCGGCTCAGCAAAAGATCGAGTACTTCTACCGAACCTCCGGCAACACTTTCAGGCCTTTCGATCCAAACGGCCCGCGTCCAGCCGATTTGGTGAACACCACCACCAACGATGGAAAGACGGTTCCATACATCGTGCGTGTGGACTCCGGAACGATCAATCGAAGCATTTACAGAATCGCGTTACTTGACGATCCGAAACCGTCAGTGGCCGCAGCGCCTCCGCCGCAAGGCCGGGCCTTTACTACGCGTCCGGAACCGGCGTCGAATTCAACTGCACCTGAAGCGACTCCGCCTTGGGCGCCGGGCCCCGGCTGGAATCGCAAGCTCGCGGTGAGTTTTGGAGGCGGCGCCGGCACGCAGTACAACCAGGGTGTCAATCAGGCGACCGCGGCGCTCAACAACGTTTATCTGTCGCGCGGGTTCGCATTCATGATTTCAACCGAACTCGTCAATCAACAGCACGGCAACGCGGTACTCCAGGGCGAAGCGTTGATGATGCTCAAGGAGTATTTCATCGAGCGGTACGGTGCGCCTAAGTGGACCGTCGGTTACGGCGGATCCGGCGGGGCGATCCAACAGCTGTTGATCACCGAGATCTACCCGGGTCTGCTGGATGGAATACAGCCGTCGCTTTCGTTTCCGGATTCGACGATGCACACGCCGGATTGTGGACTCTTTCAGAACTTCTGGCGAAAGGCCGATCCGGCGACTTGGACCGATGCCAAGAAGACGGCCGTCGAGGGTTACACCAAAGGCACTTGCGCGGCATGGGAGAGGACGTTTGTGCCAGTGTACACGGCGACCAACGCACGGGGCTGTGCGCTCAACGACGCGAGTAAGATTTATGATCCGGTAAAGAATCCTACTGGAGCCCGCTGCACGGTTCAGGACATGCGCGTGAACATTTACGGGCGCAACCCGGCGACGGGGTTTGCGCGAAAGCCGCAAGACAACGTCGGGCTGCAGTACGGCCTTGGGGCCTTGAACACGGGTGAGATCAGCGTGGACGAGTTCCTGGATTTAAATGAAAAGATGGGTGGCAACGACATCGACGGTAAATTCATTTCGGAAAGATCTGTTGGCGATCCGATTGCGATCCGCGCTACGTACGAGAGCGGGTTGATGAATTCGGGCGGGGGTGGGCTTGCGAATGTTCCGATTCTACATTCGCGCGGTTATACCGACGCAGTTGGTGATATTCATGACCGGCATCGCGATCTGACGATCCGCGCGCGGTTGGAGAAGGCTAATGGAAGATCGGACAACCAGGTGATCTGGGTGGGCCCGGCGCGCCAGCGAGATCAGGCAGGTGGTGTTGATCTGACATCGATCTCGGTTGACACGATGAACAAATGGCTCGACAACATGGCCGCAGATCCTGCGCCGCTCTCGACTGATAAAGTGGTGCGGAACAAGCCGGCGGAAGCGGTCGATGCGTACTGGGATGGGGCGGGGAAAAGGTTTGTCGAGAAAGCAACCTTCGCCGGCAAGGGTGGATTCAACACAATGTATCCGGTGCATAGCGAGCCGCGGATGGTGGCGGGAGCGCCGTTAACCAACGACGTCCTCAAGTGCCAGTTAAAGCCTATCAACTATGCAGACTACAAAGTGACTTTTACGGTTGCACAGAAGGCTCGGATGTCGTCGATCTTCCCGTCAGGCGTGTGCGATTTCAGTAAGCCTGGAGTAGAGCAGGTTCCGCTGAAGAGTACTTACCGGCGTTACTAACTAGCAAAAGTAACACTTCCAACTTCAGTTGGGGGAACTGGAGTTTGGACATTTTCGCTTGTCTATTTCAACAACAGAGGGTAACCGCGTAGCGATAGGACACCGCTACGCGGTTACCACCGATGCAGTTTGTCGAATCCACAAGCACTGGTGACACCCCAACTTTGAAGCTGTGGGTGTTGGGCCTGGATTGGTTTATAATGCCGCCAAATCGCGCGATGGAAACTCAAATCAGATGAGCTATCGAAGCATTTTTGTCGTAGCCACCTTGCTCCTCCTGGCTGCAGCCGGCTTTGCGCAGAACAGCATGCTTCGAGGCAAGGTTCGCGGAAACAACGGCACGACTATCAACAATGCCTCGATTGAATTGAGGGGTTCGACTGGCGCGGTCATCGGCCAGGCATTTAGTCGTAACGATGGAGACTTTTCATTTTCGCGCCTCGCCGCCGGTGAGTACGAAGTGTTGGTCACAATGTCAGGATATGACGCGGTCCTCCAGAGAGTCGAACTACGCGACAGCATGAGGGTGAGTACCGCGTCGGATGTGACCAGTGAAGTGGTTTATATCGAGGTGGTGCTGCGACCCCGGCCTGAGACCCCTCTCGCTGCTCCCGGTACCAGCTTCGCACAGGATGTTCCAAAGGTTGCCCGCGAGGCGTACGCAAAGGGCGTGTCCAGGTTACGCGAGGGCAAGTCAGACGAGGGAATCGCCCTATTGCGAGAGGCCACGTCGGAGTTCAACGACTACTTCGATGCGCATCTCGCGCTGGGCCTCGAGTTCTACCGGGTCGGGAAAGACCCGGAGGCCCTCGAGGCATTAGAACGGGCTCGCCAGATCAATGAAAAAGGATACCTGACTTATTACACATTTGGTTTGGTGATGGTCAGACAGCAGAAGTTTCGCGCGGCTGAATACGCTTTTGGTAAGGCCGCGGAGTTCAACGATCGCCACATCAACGCTCATTTCAACCATGCTGTTGCTTTGATTGAAGTAGCTATGCGATCGAAGGCGCCAGAGGAAATCCCAAAGCTGTTGCTCGATGCCGATAAGGAATTGGACCGCGCCTGGGACCTAAGTGAGAAAAAGTTGAATACCGTGTTTCTTCAGAGGGCTCGAGTGCACGAGGAGCGCGGCAACAAAGAGGCCGCGGCCCGCGAGCTGGAAAAGTATCTGAAAGCGGAGCCTGATGCCAAGAATGCCGCCTCAGTCAAAGAAGCCATCGCAAAATTGAGAGCGAAGAAGTGAGGTCAGTTTGAAGAGAACAATGAATGCCTCAACCAGGATGTTTATCGGGATCTTGTTTTGCGTCGTGTTGTTCGTCGCGCTCATATCCCCCGAGATATCACTGTCCTCGTCGGCCTCACAAGGTTCAACCGCTCAAGCCGATGGAGCCGCGCTCTATCGCCAGAAATGCTCGATGTGCCACGACCAGCCAGTGGAGCGGGCGCCGGCCCGATCAGCGCTTGCGTCCCGCTCGACTGAGACTCTCATTGCAGCGCTTACGACCGGCGCCATGAAACACCAGGCGACTGGGCTCACCAATGATCAGATCCGCAGCGTCGCCATTTACCTTACCGCTCGACAGCCCGGCGGTTCCGGACGGACCGCGACAACCGCGAACGAATGCGGAGTGGTCAGCAATCCGATAAATGTCAGCGCTCCGCAGTGGAACGGATGGGGATTCGATCTCGAGAACTCGCGCTATCAACCTAAGCCGGGAATCAAAGCCGAGGACGTTCCAAAGCTAAAGGTGAAGTGGGCTTTTGCTTATCCGAGCGGAAGAGTTAACAGCCAGCCAACGGTAATCGGCAACCGTCTGTATGTCGGTTGCTCTCCAGGCCTCGTCTATTGCCTCGATTCCAGGACCGGGTGTCAGTACTGGGTGTACGACGGTGGGTCCGGTGTGCGCACCGCGATAAGCGTCGGCCCGCTCGCGGCATCGACGCCGGCGAAGATCGCGGCTTACTTCGGCACCAGGGATCGGTTCGTCCACGCCGTGGATGCCGAGACCGGCAAGCTTCTCTGGAAAACGAAGATTGAAGACCATTCGGCTTCAGGAATCACCGGTGCGCCAGTGCTGTTTAAAGATCGTCTCTACGTACCGCTTTCTTCGTCTGAAGAGGTGAGCGGTCG
>DASRIZ010000578.1:0-5816 GCA_035649735.1 Blastocatellia bacterium
CCGCCCCTCGCCCTCTATTGTGGTGAGAAGCCGTGTCTGTTTGGACGATCTTAAACGATCGAGGGATTACTGCCATGATGAATCCATCTACCACCATTCTTGTCGTCGATGACTATTCCGATAATCGGATGCTCCTGGCGACCTGGCTCCGCTCCAAAGGTTACAAAGTCATCGAGGCCAGAGATGGCAAGGAAGGAGTGATCCAGGCAAACCGAGCACATCCTGATTTGATCCTGATGGATTTGGCGATGCCTGAACTCGATGGCATCGAAGCGACGCGGCAGCTGCGGCAACGTCGGGCCCATTCGCGGATCCCGATCTTTGCGATTAGCGCCTATGCCACTCACGACGTAAAAGACGATGCGCTGGCAGCCGGCTGCACGGAGGTCTTTTCGAAGCCCATCGATCTCCCATCACTGCTTGGCAAGATCCAATCGACATTGGAACCGCAGGTTTCGCATTAGGCGAAGTACCGTACAACGATTTTGGAGTGCGGCGACTTGTCGCCGCTTTTGCGTTGGCACACAAGCAAGCGTTGAAAGCGGCGACGAGTCGCCGCACTCCAAATATCAACGCTCGAGATTGCGATCGACGGCGAGCCCGCGAATCATTGCTTCCAGTTCGGCCTGCAAACTCGCGCGTTCATCATTCAAAGCTTTCTTGTCTTTATTCAATTGCTCCAAACGCGTCTCCTGCGTATCGGCCTTCGATACGTAGCGCGAAATCAATTGCCTGGCTTCGGCGGTCGCCGTCAAGGCTTTGATGTTATCGCGCAAGCGGCCCTGGTCTTCACCAATCTCAACCACTTCTTTGTCGATCGCTTCAATGCGCGAGTCCGTCAGAGTCATCCGGCTCTTCACATCAAGGATCTTTTCCAGCGTAGCTCGCGTCGCAGCGTCGATGTAATTGCGCGCGATAAATAATTCAAGGTCGGGTCGGGAAAAATTCACCAGGGCATAGCTGTCCATCAGGGCGCGTCGCTCAGTCACGGGCAATTCGACTTTCTGGTGCGGCCCGAGCGGAACGCGAAAGCGATAATAGCGAGCAGTCTTCGCGTCCGGCTTCGCCGTGTCATCCGTAAGCGTCCACTCCTGACGCAGCGGATGTTCGATAAAGACGACGCGAGGCTTGTCCGTCTGGTTGGTGAGCGCGTAAATCTTTTTGCTGGTCTGATAGTAATGGGCCTGAAAGACTCCGTTGATGGCGCGCACCATAAATGCCGGCGCGCGATCCTCTTTGATGCGGGCATTTACCAGAGTGCCGAGGTCGAGTGCGAACGAGATCAAACGCTCCTCGCCGGGCTTCAACCGTTCCATCAATGCTTCGCCCGCATAAGCGTCGCCGTCGATTACGGTCAAGGCGCCACCTTCCAGCGTCAGCGACGAAGTGTTCTTGAGCAACATTCCACCCATCGCGCGATCGCGTCGATTGCCTTCGTTGTAGATCGAAACGCGCTCGCCTTCCATCCGCGTCTGCAGAATCGGAATTAGCGCCGATCGATCGCGAGGAACGGTCACGGGTTGATCGATCCGATACTCAAACAGGTCACCGACTTCGCTGCCGGTCGCGGCAGTTTCCACGCCCGAGTCAGGCCGCGTGATTGCGTCGCTGAGCTTCGTGCCATCAGCCGGCAAATTGTTCGCCAAACCAGGCGTAAGAGTGTACAAACCCTGGACCGTGTTGTTCCGGCCGCCGCTGAAACCAAGGCCCTGTGCTGTTCGCTGGGCCGGGTTGTTTGAGAATTGGTTCGCTGATGAAGTAACGGTCACTGCCTCTGAAATGCTTCCCACCTCAAGTGTGGCGTTAGCGTATGTGGGCGCATTACCGCTGATGTTAACGCCAGCAATTATGTGCCGCTTAAAGCCGCTTGCGCTTATAGTCACCCGGTAATTCCCCGGCGCCAGGGTCTGAGATTGAAACGTTCCATCACTCGACGTGGTCGTGTTGAAGGTCTGGTTCGTGGCCGTATTCGTAATACTCACCGACGCGCTGGCGACCGTGGCTCCGTTTATGTCGGTGATTCTGCCGCTCACCGTTCCGGCCGGGCCGCCTTCATTGTCTTCATAAGTCTGCGGAGAGAGTTTCAAATCCTCAGGCATCCCGACCACCGGCCGATAACGATAGAAAGGCTTCTGAATCGGCTGGATGAACGACACGGGCGAGCCGGAAACCAGCGACAGAGAGATACTGTTCCAGTCCTCTTCGCTGACGTTGTCGACGATGGCCCATCCCTGAAAGAAAGGCTTCCCGGTTGAGTCAAGAACGACGCGATAAGTCGTCTTCCAAATCGGCGCGGCGATCGTGTAGCTCACCAGCATTTCGCGCGAACCGGCGCCGTCGGACGTGACGACGATCGTTTTGGCGTCCCGCCGGCGAGCGGAAGCTGTCGCGTTCGCAAATTCCGACACGTCGCGTCGCGTGCCTTCGTCGACCAGTTTTACTGAGCGCACCTCCGCCAGATCAAAACTCATCAACTCGCCGCCTTCGGAAGCAATCACCAACGCGTGTGAAGTCTGGCCCGGCTTGTTTGCATCAAGCTGAGACTTGCGCTCTTCAATGGTCAGGATCGATCCGGTTACTGTGCGGTTAGCAACAGCTACCACTACTCGCGCGCCTTGAAGCTGCGAGAGCACGCCGGCCAGACCGCCGTTGTTCCCGCTCACAGTTCCGGCTTCGATCGAAAAAGGAATGTCGGCCATGCGTGCCGACGGCGGGGCGCTCGAGTTGTAACTGACCGCGCCGATGCGTCCCTGACCCAGGTCGAGCACGACCATTGACTTCAGTACGTCATCAACCTGCGATTGCTTGAACGAGAGATCGATCTCAGCGTGGCCGGTCACTGCACCGCGCCGCTCGATGTAAGCGACGCCGTTGCTGTAAAGAATCACCCGGCGAATCGGCAACGTTTGCGCGTTGGACCTGATCGCTTGTGGCTGCGTTGTTGATGCAGGCCTGGCGATGGACGCCCGGCGACGGGTTTGCGCGAAAACGTTGAACGAAAGAGAACAGACTACGACCAGAAGGAGAGTGCGTTTCATGGGCTTGCCTCCAGGAAAGTGAAAAGTTTGTTAGCGCGTCGACGGGAGACGCGTTCATCGGAACGGAAAGTTTGTCCGGCTTATTGATGCTGGATACACAATTCTGGTTTGCCGTTGAAGAAGCTTTAGCCGGAAGTAAGTGGCCGGAGAAACGAGCCGCGGAGCGGCGGAAGATCTGATAGGGGTAGGGAGAAGCGATTGGTTTCGTTCCCCCCTCCCTCCGAACCGGACAGGCGGTTCTCCCGCATCCGGCTCTCCAGTCGGTGGTTCACCCGGTTAGGGGTTGACGCAACTGCGCACGGGCTGCGACAAATGAGAACAACCCTTCCGCAGCAAAGAAAGCATTGGGCCAGCGCTGCTGATCGTAACCACAGCCACGACCCCGCCTCCCACTACGACGACGCAGAACGCTTCTCAGGCGCATGCGTAGCCATGAATCGAGCGGCAGAAACGTGTACTTATGGCTGTGTTTGAAATATCCAAACCAGCCCTTGGTGGTACGATTCACGTCAGCGATGATGGCTTGCAGACTCTGCCCATTAGTGCGCCGGGTTTTAGCTCGGATCGTGTCTTTTAACTTCTTGAGACTCTTACGACGTGGCCATCTCAGACCGCGTTCGAAGTGGTACCCAAGAAAGTCGAAGCCACCGGGTTGGGTGGCATCCACGATGCGAGTCTTTTCCGGATGCAGCGTCAGGCCGACTTCCGCCGTCCATTGCTGCACCAGAGCCAGCGCTCCTTGAGCTGCTGCTTCACTGTGACAGAGCAGTACGAAGTCATCTGCATACCTGACCATCTCGACTCCGCTGGCTACCATTAGCTGGTCAAGTGGGTCGAGATAGATATTTGACAGCAAGGGGCTGATGACTGCGCCCTGCGGCGTGCCGGCGGCCGGCTGCCACTCGCGCATCTCCTCGAGCACTCGCTGTTCCAGGTACTTGCGCAGCAACTCCAATACTCGGCCATCGGCGACCTTCTCTTCTATCCGTTTGAGCAAGCGCTCATGTGGAATAGAGTCGAAGTAGCTTTTCAAGTCTGCATCGACCACCCACGTCTGGCCTTCCTTCAGCAGTTGGTCCACTCGGCGCAGCGCGTCTTTGCAGCCTCGTCCGGGCCGGAACCCATAGCTTTGTTCCGCGAAGTCCCGTTCGAATATCGGTTCGATGGTGGCCTGTATTGCTTTCTCCACCACTCGGTCCCGCACTGTCGGGATACCGAGCGGGCGCTTTTCCTTACTGCCAGGCTTCGGTATCCACTCGCGCCGGATGGCTCCCGGTTGATAACTCCCTTCCTTCAGCGTCCGCCCGAGATATTCAGTCTGCTGCTCCAACTGCTGCTCGTACATCGCTATCGTCTGGTGGTCTACTCCCGCGGCCCCGCCATTTGCCTGCACTCGCGTGAAGGCCCACCGCAGCACCCGGGCCGAACTCACCTTATCTATCAGGCTGAACCATTTGCCTCCTCTTACTCCTTCTTCCAGAGCCGTCAACATTCGCTCCGTCCAAACACTAGGTTCCGTCCACGCCCACCGGGCGCGTACTTCTCCGGCTTGTTTAGCCTTAGGCACTGCCGCCGGTCTTGCTTCCTCTGGTCTGTCCGTCACCAATCCACCTTCCTGCACCCCTTCGCTCCATCTCCGTTACGATACTTCTTCGCTACTATGGGTGCTCTGACTCCTGCTCTCTCCGGTTCTTCGGGACTCTCATCCATGAACTCCGTCTCTGTCTCCGAGCAGGTCTCCCTGATTCACGCGAGTTGCCTTCTTAACCATTCCGTCTCCACCCACCTGACTCAGCTCTGTCGCCGCTTTTCCACGCTACCCCTCAGCTCGACAGCTTTCCCTTGCGGGTCTAGACTTCGCCCTTGGCTAGCAGGCTCGTCGTCTGGCCCGGCCGTATCGAGTTTGTCATCCTACGGACTGGTCATTCACCTCCTGCTGCTCTCCACCACGCATCGCTGCGTCGCAGTTGCATTCGGTTACAGGCCGGAGAGCGTTTGCCTGGAGAGGACTTGCACCTCTCTGACTACTCGCGCTTTCAGGCGCACTAGCCCACGGCGTAAGCCGTGGGTAAAAGTCGTGATTGACATACCAGCCGCGGAGCGGCGGCACGATTAGGCAATGACGGTAATGTTTCGCCCCTCCGGGGCTCTGTTGTCTGGTTGCGCCTTATCCCATGGCTGACGCCATGGGCTACAGTTCTTTCGCCGCCCCGCGGCTAACACCTTTACGGCTGCACTTCGACCGTCGCTTTTCTTTCCAGCTTGCCCCAACCAACCACGGCGCCGTTGACGGCCGTCGCCACCGACTTGATCATCACGTAGTACATCACCTGGCGATAGCAGAAGCGTTGCAGGAACAGCCACCAGAGCAAGCGCCAGCGCTCCTTGCGCTCGAGAAAAAACGCGAAGCAGGCGGCGCTCCAGTCAACCGCGAGAAACAGCGCGTAATAGAAAAGCACTTGCCTCAGATTCGTGAAGGAAAAGGCCGATGGTTGCTGCAAACGATCGAGCAACGTCGAGAGCAGCGTGTAGATCAAAATCAAATCCATCACGGGGGAAATCAGCGGAAACAGGATCTGGAATATCCAAACGTTCGGCATGGCCACAAAACCGAGCGCCCCATAGCCGGGCCGGAACATCGCGTCGCGATGCTTCCAAAGGCACTGGAGCGTGCCATACGCCCAGCGAAATCTTTGCCGGGCCAGCATGCGCAATGTTTGCGGCGCTTCGGTCCAGCCAATCGCTGTCTCTTCATAGCCGATCTTGTAGCCCAGCTTG
>DASRIZ010000579.1:0-2311 GCA_035649735.1 Blastocatellia bacterium
CGCAGCCATCATAGATTTGATCAACGAGACGAAGGCCTATCATATCGTGACAATCGAGGACCCGGTGGAGTTCCTGCATCGACACAAGAAATGCACGGTACACCAGCGCGAGTTGCATTCGGACACGTCCAGCTTCGCCTACGCGCTCCGCGCCGCCCTTCGCCAGGCGCCAAAGGTTATCCTGGTTGGCGAGATCCGCGATCTTGAGACCTGCGAAGTAGCGTTGGAGGCCTCTGAGACCGGTCACCTTGTTCTGTCAACGCTGCACACCACAGATGCGGTCAAAACAGTCGAGCGACTCATCGGTATGTTTCCCAAGAGTCAGGAACACATAATTCGAATGCGACTTGCCGGAGCGTTCAGATTTATCGTATCGCAGCGCTTGATCCCGAGAGCCGACGGGCGAGGCCGCGTCGCCGCTATCGAGATACTCAGGTCGACCGCGCGCACTCGAGACTACGTAGAGAAAGGAGAGCGCGAAGGGAAATCACTCTATGATGCGATGCGCGACGGCAACCTCGAAGGGATGCAAGTATTTGACGGCGAGTTGGAGCGCATGGTTCGCGCTGGAATCATAACAATGAGCGAAGGTTTGGCCTACTCCACCAATCGCCAAAATCTGCTTCTTCAGCTATCCGACGTAGGCGGTGGTTCGGTCGATGATATGTTGGGGATGGATTCACGCCCGACCGATTTAGTCGCCTAGTACGGGCAAGGTACCGGACGCCGGATTTTATTCAAGCATCAAGGAACGTCACGTTGATTGACCATTTCAGTCTGTCGTATCAGGCGAGGTGGTTGTCATGAGTAAAACAAGTTACGACAATAAAACAACTTACGACGAAGAACGAAGAAACTCGCAACGGTTTCGGCTCGATTGGTACGTGGCGGTCAAGGGAACCGACCCGTCAGGAAGCTCCTTCGTTGAAGCCGGATCGCTGGAAAACCTGAGCTCGAAAGGTGCGTTTGTGTACCTGTCAAAGGGTCTGGATCTCGGCCAGACGCTCGAGCTACAAATCAAAATCCCCGTCAGGACTGACAATTGGATGAACTATACCGCGGAGGTCGTTCGCCTGGAACACGCGAGCACCAGAGTGGGAGTCGGGGTGAGGTTTGATACGGCCGTGCCGGTCTTCGTGGTGCGATGACTGGGTCAACTCCCGGGCTCGGCCGTTAAGCACAGCTTGCGTTTCGCGCCTGTAGCTTGAGTATCCTTTCCTTCAGACGCTTCAGCACGTCTTCGCGCTCGGTCCTGGTGGTGCAATTCCGCAGCGTCTCCACAAGACCGTCGATCTCTCCGGCAAGCGCTCGACCGGGGTCCTCCCGCCAATCCATTGGTTTGGGCCCCTCGCTTTCAGCCGGAGCTCCAAAAACCTGGTCTATGGCTGCCCAAAACAATTCGATGCTGATTGGTTTTTCGAGGCAGCAATTTGCTCCGGCCGCTTCGGCTTCGACCATGATCATCGGGCCGCATCCGCTTATTACAATTATCGGAGTCTTATTGATTTGCTCGTCTTTGCGCACAGCACCGATGAAATGGAGCCCGCTCTTGCCGGGCAAAGCGATGTCGGTGATTATGAGATCGGGAAGCTTCTGACGAGCGACCGTCAAACCCATCTCCGCTTCGGTCGCGGTACTGACCGAGTATCCCTTCAGCCGAAGCAGTTCGGCAAGCGGGTGTAGAGTGTCGAAATCGTCTTCTACGACAAGGACCGTCCTCATTACGCGTGTCCTCTTTTCTATTGTTATCGCGCGGGCGAGATACGTGAGGTCAGTCGTTAATTGTCGAACCGGGGCGAGTCAAATCCTACGTGGACATCATACATTCGGCGGCTCATTTCCGCAACGACCAACTGGCCGGGAGCCCGTTGTGGGGGGAAAAGATACACTTGAGCGCAACTGCGGCGCGTGATATATTCCGTCACGTCTCCAGAGTGCCTCTATACCGACTTTGTCACTAGCAAGTGTTTGAATCTCGTCAGTGCGCAACCCCATGAGCGCTGAGACTCTCCGGGGCACCCCCGATCAGAACCGGATAAAGAACGGTCACGATTGACAAGCGAACTCGGAATTGGAAGCTCACGCGACGCGTTTGGCTCGACGCCCGGTGATCAGCACATGCGTAAAAAGCTCCATTGGCTGTTGATCTCGCGGCTCGCCATGGCGGCGGCCCTGCTGGCGATCGTCGGCGCGACCGAACGCGAGAATACGCTCCGCTCGTTCATCCCGGTGCTTACTTCGGTGGCGATTGCCACGGTAATCCTTTCCGCTTTCTATCTCGCTGCTCTGCGAACGCGTCTCGGGGACCGGA
>DASRIZ010000580.1:0-14798 GCA_035649735.1 Blastocatellia bacterium
TCCTGAGGAGAATACTAAAGGCCCGGACAGCGCCGTGCAATCGGCAGTAGGCAGAAGGCGGTAGGCAGAAGGCAGTAGGCAGTAGGCAGTAGGCAGAAGGCAGTAGGCAGAAGGCAGTCGGCAGAAGGCAGTCGGCAGAAGGCAGTAGGCGGTCGGCAGAAGGCAGTCGGCAGAAGGCAGGAGGCAGTAGGCAGTCCAGAAAGCCAAGGAGGGAAACTAGCCGGGCCGTAATAGCGGGACCCCGTTCTGCCTACTGCCTGCCTACTGCCTTCTGCCTACTGCCTTCTGCCTACTGCCTTCTGCCTTCTGCCTTCTGCCTTCTGCCTTCTGCCTTCTGCCTTCTGCCTACTGCCTTCTGCCTTCTGCTTTCTGCCTTCTGCCTTCTGCTTTCGTTTGCCCTTTTTTTGCCTTGATGTATAATTCTGCGCGACCATGTGAACCTTTTATCGAGTACCCTGGTCGTCGAGCCTTTACGTCTCGCCAACAATCAAAGGGTTTCCCCGGTATCGAGTTCTGTCATGCTTAAACATCGGGCATCATTCGACATCTTTCAGGAGCAGGACTCACCGTTTATCCTCTGGCTCAATCTGGTTATTGACGGTTAGCAGAAAGTCTGTCTTTTGAAGGAAGGAGACTCACTCGCAAGGGCAGGACTTTCGAGAGGAGACGATATGGCAAAGACAGCACAAAGCAAAACAACTCCGAGCGCGGATGACCTCGACGTGGTCGAAGCGACGGAGCCGGCACAACCCACCGAGGAAGAGATCGCTGTGCGCGCTTATCACATTTATCTGGAGCGCGGAGGCGCGGAGGGCGATCCGACCGAGGATTGGCTGCAAGCCGAGCGCGAGCTTGCGGACGGCCGGTAACCGGACGTCAACAACGCAGTTTGTCGAAATAAGTCCGCCTGGACAAATTGAAGTTTGGCGGACATCAAAAGTGCGGCAGAAGTATTACGACTAGAAGCGGCGCTATGCCCTTCGGGTGTGTCTATCTACTTGTCGGACATTTTTAGGAGACCAGCTGATGAGCCAGGCATTAAAGACCGATGAAAACGCTCTTGACCAATTGTGCATAAACACTATCAGGACTCTGGCGATGGACGGCGTCCAGCAAGCCAACTCCGGTCACCCGGGCACTCCAATGGCCCTAGCGCCGGCCGCGTATGTGCTGTGGGATCGATTCCTTCGTCACAATCCGCACAACCCTCAGTGGCCAAACCGCGACCGTTTCGTGCTATCCGCTGGCCACGCCTCGATGCTGGTGTACTCGATGCTGCATTTGTCTGGCTATGATCTGCCGCTCGAGGAGCTGAAGCGATTCCGGCAGTGGGGTTCCAAAACACCGGGACACCCGGAATACGGTCTCACCCCGGGCGTCGAGACGACCACCGGACCCCTGGGCCAGGGAGTAGCAAACTCGGTGGGGATGGCGATAGCGGAGCGATGGCTCGCGGCGCACTTCAATCGACCCGATCACGAAATTGTGAATCACCGCGTTTATGCCGTCGCCGGCGACGGATGCATGATGGAAGGCGTCTCTCAGGAGGCGGCATCATTGGCGGGACATCTAAAGCTCAGTAATCTGGTCTGGATCTACGATAACAATCACATCACCATCGAAGGCAACACCGCCCTGGCTTTTAGCGACGACGTTGCGGCTCGGTTCACCTCTTATCAATGGAACGTTTTGCGAGTCGGCGACGCCAACGACACCGACTTGCTGGACCGCGCGCTTCGGACCGCGATGAAGGAAACCGAACGCCCGTCTCTTATCATCGTCGATAGTCACATCGCGTGGGGCGCCCCTAATAAGCAGGACACTTCGGCGGCACACGGCGAGCCGCTCGGCGATGAAGAGATACGCTTAACAAAGCAGCGTTACGGGTGGCCCCCGGAAGCGAAGTTTCTGGTTCCCGAAGAAACCCGCGCTTACACTGATCGTTCGATCGAACGTGGCCGCAAGGCCGAGGAAGAGTGGAACGGGCGGTTTGCGGCTTACAAAACGGCGCACCCGGAGCTTGCCGCAGAATGGGAGCGCATGCAGAGTGGGGGGCTTCCGGATGGCTGGGATCGCGATATACCCACTTTTCCCGCTGATGAAAAGGGTGTGGCCGGCCGGGACGCGAGCCAAAAGGTTTTGAATGCCATAGCGCCTCGAGTACCGTGGTTGATTGGCGGCGCGGCTGACCTTGCGCCATCTACAAAAACGCGGATGAACGAAGGCGGAGACTTTCAAGCCGGTTCGTATCAGGGCCGCAACTTTCACTTCGGGATCCGCGAGCACGCGATGGGCGCGATACTCAACGGCATGACACTGTCCAAAGTAAGAACTTACGGTTCGGGCTTTTTGATCTTTTCGGATTATATGCGCGCCCCGATTCGCCTTTCGTCGTTGATGGAAATCCCGGTGATGTACATTTTTACGCACGATTCGATCGGAGTCGGCGAAGACGGCCCCACGCATCAACCGATCGAGCAGCTGATTTCACTCCGAGCCATTCCTCAACTTTTTGTTATTCGACCAGCGGATGGAAACGAAGTTGCAGAAGCGTGGCGGGTTATGATGACTTCGAGCCATCATCCGGTCGCGCTGATACTCAGCCGGCAGCCGCTTCCTACGGTCGATCGTTCAAAGTACGCGGCAGCCTCGGGGCTTCGCCAGGGCGGGTATGTGCTCGCCGATTCGGATGGTCCGCCTGATGTGATATTCATGGGCACCGGTTCCGAGGTCCAATTATGCGTAGCCGCTCACGAACAGTTAACCGCAGAGGGAATAAAATCCAGGGTTGTAAGCATGCCCTGTTGGGAGCTCTTTGAACGTCAGCCCGAGGACTATCGCGAGTCGGTTCTACCAGGATCGGTGCGAGCCAGAGTAGCCGTAGAGGCCGGGACAAGTCTTGGCTGGCGCAGATACACAGGTATCGACGGCCGAATTATCGCGCGACGCGACTTCGGCGCCTCTGCGCCGTTAAAGGAATTGCTAAAACAATTCGGCTTCACTGTAGAGAATGTGATTGCCGCCGCACGAGAGAGCATGGCCGCAACACGCCGGTGATGACCGGCATTGAAATGATGAGAAAGGATCCGCTATGAGCGAGAACATTCTAGTTAAGTTACAGAAAACAGGTCAGAGCATCTGGTATGACAACGTCCGGCGGGCGCTGATCGACAACGGAGATCTTGCTTCAAAGATAAAGGACGATGATCTTCGCGGCGTTACCTCCAATCCTGCAATTTTTGAAAAAGCTATCGTCGGCAGCACCGACTACGACCAGGCCATGCGCGAGTTGATCTCCGCCGGAAAAAGCGTTGATGAAATCTACGAGGCGCTGGTTATCGACGACATTCAACGGGTCGCCGATTTGCTACGGCCGGTCTACGATCGCACGAACCGCATCGACGGCTATGTCAGTCTCGAGGTCTCTCCGCTTCTTGCGCACGACACTGAAAACAGCATCGCGCAGGCGCGCCGGCTCTGGTCAACGCTGAATCGTCCGAATGTGATGATCAAGATTCCTGCAACGCCCGAGGGAATCCCGGCTATTCAAACCTTGATCGCCGAAGGCATCAACATCAATGTAACTTTGATCTTCTCGCAGACCACCTACGATCAAGTGGCCGAGGCTTATATTGCCGGCCTCGAGCAGAGACACGCCGCCGGCAAACCACTGGATCACGTCGCTTCGGTTGCAAGCGTCTTTGTTAGCCGCGTGGACACTTCGATAGACAGCCAACTCGAATTCAAGGCTCGCCGTTCCTCGGACGAAAGCGAAAAGGCGGTTCTTAACGGACTGCTTGGGAAGGCGGCCATCGCCAACATCAAGCTGCTCAACAAACAATTCAAACAGACCTTCGCCGCGGATCGGTTCGAGAAATTGAAGGCAGCCGGCGCGCAGATCCAGCGCCCTCTGTGGGCGAGCACCGGCACAAAGAACCCGGCTTATCCGGACACTTACTATGTTGATGAGTTGATCGCGCCCAATACAGTCAACACCGTACCGCCAGCTACGTACACGGCGGTACGCGACCACGGTAAAACTGAGGTGACGATTGAAAAGAACCTCGACGGTGCTCCGGCAACAATTGCGAAACTCGGCGAGCTTGGCATCGATCTCAATCAGGTGACCCAGCAGCTTCAGGACGAAGGCGTCGCCCAGTTCATGGCTTCATTCGACACAATGACCGGAAGCATCACCGCAAAGCAGGCCGCGATCACCAGCGGCGTGCTCGATCGGATGAAGGCCGAACTTGGCTCCCACGCCGATGATGTCAAAGCCGCGCTTAAGAAGATGGAAAGCGAGTCGTGGATTCGGCGGGTCTGGCGAAAGGACCCCACCTTGTGGAAGGACGATGAAGCTCATAAAAAGATAATCGCGAATGCGCTTGGCTGGGTGACGGTAGTAGATCTGCTGGTCGAGCACGCCGGCGAGCTGGGGGCATTCAGCGAGCGAATCCGTAACGACGGGTTCACCGATGTTGTGTTGCTCGGGATGGGCGGCAGCAGCCTGTGTCCCGAAGTATTTCGACGCACCTTTGGCAAAATCGACGGCTTCCCTACCCTGCATGTCCTCGATAGCACTGATCCCGCGACGGTTCAGAGTTTCGAAGAGAGGGTCAACCTCCCTCACACGTTGTTCGTGGTGGCCAGCAAATCGGGAACGACGACTGAGCCCCTGATGTTTTACAAGTACTTCTTCAATCGAATGCGCGAGATCAAAGGCGAACGCGCCGGCGAGAATTTCGTCGCAATCACAGATCCGGGCACGTTGATGGAAGAAATGGCTAAAGGCGACAGCTTCCGCCGGATATTCCTGAATCCTCCGGACATCGGCGGACGCTATTCGGCTTTGTCCTTCTTCGGTATGGTCCCGGCTTCGTTGCAGGGCTTCGATTTCAAGACACTGCTGGATCGGGCCGATCGCGCACAGAACGCGTGCATGCACTACGTTCCCGCTGAGGACAATCCGGGCGCGAGACTTGGCGCGATACTCGGAACGCTGGCCAACGCCGGACGCGACAAACTCACGCTGTCAATCGCTCCGGAAATCGCCTCGCTTGGCTTGTGGATTGAGCAACTGCTTGCGGAAAGCACCGGCAAAGAGGGGAAAGGAATTATCCCGATCGCGGGCGAGACGCTGGGTTCGCCAGCGGTATACGGGAACGATCGGCTGTTCGTCCACATCGGTGTGGGAGCTCCCGATGCCGACTCCGAGGCAAAGCTGCGCGCGCTGGAATCCGCCGGTCATCCGGTTGTGCGCCGGCGGCTCCACGACCTGCTCGACCTTGGCGAGGAGTTCTACTTGTGGGAGATTGCTACGGCGATTGCGGGCGCGGTCATCGGTATCGACTCGTTCGACCAGCCCAACGTTCAGGAGAGCAAAGACAACACCAAGCACTATCTCGAGGTTTACAAAAAGAACGGTTCGCTTCCCGACCAGGAGCTTGGCTCCGAAGGACGCGGGCTGAAAGCGTACTGTGACGAAGAGACCGTTGGACAGCTTGGGTCGGGCTCGACAATTGAAGCGTTCATCACCGCACACCTTAGCCGGACGCACGCCGGCGATTACGTGGCGATGCTCGATTACATCATGGAGACCGATGAGCACGAAGAACTGATTCAGGCGATTCGCACTCATCTTCGTGATGCCCTGCAGGTGGCGACGACCACCGGGTATGGGCCGCGGTTCCTGCACTCCACGGGACAGCTCCACAAGGGCGGACCGGCGAGCGGAGTGTTCATTCAGGTAACCGCGGACAACTCTGTTGAAGTGCCGCTTCCGAATGAGGCGTTTACGTTTGGAGTTCTCAAGCAAGCCCAGGCTCTTGGGGATTTTCAATCGTTGTCGAGCCGTCATCGCCGCGCGATTCGTTTGCATCTCGGCACGGATGTCGCAGCCGGACTGCGGACGCTGCTGGAAATCGTTCAGAAGGCGTTTCCGATCGTGCAAGGACACGCGGGCTAAGTCTCTTGCGGCTTTGCGTCTCTTTTGCGGCTTTGCGCGAAACTGCTCTCGCTTTCATAGCCATAAACGGAGCGAACTGGTTTCCTCTCAACTATGACCACTTCCGTTGACAAGCCCTCGTCGATAGCGCTCGTAATATCGGACATCGACGGAACACTAATCACTTCAAACCACGAAGTGACCGAAGCAACTAAGACCGCCGCCGAAAAGCTATACGTACGCGGCATCGAGTTGTCGCTGGCGAGCTCCCGGCCGCCGCGCAGCATAGTGCCGCTCGCCGATTCGCTAAAGCTTCGGGGTCCATTTGCCGCCTTCAACGGCGCACTGGTTGTAAAACGCGACGGAGAGGTTCTCGCGCGCAGCGTGCTCACGTCTGAAACTATCGCCAGGGTGAAAGCCATTGCGGACCAGTTTGGAATCGGGGTTTGGCTTTACGATGAGAACGATTGGTGGGCCCCCTGGCGAGATTCGTTTGTCGACCGTGAAGAGCACACGTCGGGCTTCTCGCCTCGCATCGAGGGCTACGACGAGCGGATAACCCGGGAAGCAAACAAGCTGACCGTCGTCGGGAAACCGGAACTCGTTGCTCAAGCCGAACAACAGGTGCTCACCCAGTTGGCCGATCAAGTCGCGGCTTCAAAATCAAAACCTCGCTTCCTCGACGTAACCTCTTACGGGATCCACAAGGGCACTGTAGTAGTAAGACTCGCAGGGCTTCTTCAGATTCCGACCGAGCGCGTCGCTGTTATCGGGGATGGCCCAAACGACGTCGAGATGTTCAGACAGGCAGGTGTAAGCATAGCAATGGGCCAGGGGGTGGACGAAGTAAAGGACGCCGCCAACTATCTTACGACCTCCAATGACGACGAAGGCTGGGCGCGAGGGATTGAGCAATATGTGTTGGGTAGTTATAAATCAGCAACGAGTTAGAGAAATAATTTGAACAGGTGAGCTACATGTCGAGCGAAGTGAGAGCAAGACAGGCGCAATTCGGAATGATCGGCCTCGCGGTCATGGGTCGCAATCTGGCGTTAAACGTCGAGGAGCACGGCTTTCCAGTTGCGGTCTGGAACCTCGAAACCGAATGGGTCGATAGCTTTGTCAACGAGAATCCGGGCAAGCAATTCATCGGAACAAAATCCGTGGAAGAATTTGTTCGCTCGCTCGAGCGCCCTCGGCGAATGATGATGATGATCCGAGCGGGCGCGCCGGTCGATTTGACCATCGAGAGAATAAAGCCTCTCCTCGAAGAGGGCGACATACTCATAGACGGCGGCAATTCCTATTACAAAGACACCCAGCGCCGGGAAGAAGCGCTGCGAAACGAAGGGCTGTGCTTCGTCGGATCGGGCGTGTCGGGCGGCGAAGAAGGCGCCAGACACGGACCATCGCTCATGCCCGGCGGCGCTCGCGACGCCTACGAACGGATCGCACCTGTTTTTGAAGCGATCGCGGCAAAAACCGATTCCGGAGCATGCGTCACCTACGTTGGACCAAACGGGGCCGGCCACTTCGTCAAGATGGTTCACAACGGGATCGAGTACGGCGATATGCAGTTGATCGCCGAAGCCTACGACATCCTTCGACGAGGTTTGCGGCTCGAAGCGGACCAGCTTGCCGATATCTTCGATGAATGGAATCGCGGCCCGCTCGAATCATTTCTAATCGAGATCACCGCGAACATTTTCCGGCGACGCGATGAGGAAACCGGCAAATCGCTTGTCGATCTCGTTCTCGACAAGGCCGAGCAAAAAGGCACGGGAAAGTGGACAACCGAAGAAGCCCTTGAGCTGGGCGTTCCAATACCCACGATCGCCGCGTCAATCGACGGACGGGTGCTCTCGAGCATGAAGGACCAGCGCGTGGCCGCCAGCAAAAAGATCAAAGGACCCAGGGCTCAGCGCTCGCGAGGACCCAAACAGAAACTCATTCAAGCAGTTCACGATGCTTTGTACGCGTCGAAGATTTGTTCGTACGCCCAGGGCCTGAGCCTGATTCACCAGGGTTCGGAAGCAAATAAGTGGGGCATCAACTTGAGCGAGATGGCGCGGATTTGGAAGGGTGGATGCATCATTCGCGCTCGCTTTTTGAACTCGATTATGAACGCATACAATCGCCGCCCGGATTTGCCGAATCTGCTGCTGGATGAAGAGTTCAATCGCTGGATTCAGTCGGCGCAGGCAAATTGGCGGCTGGCGGTGAAGACCGCTTTGGGGATTGGTGTTCCGGTTCCGGCGATGTGCGCAAGCCTTTCTTACTTCGACAGCTACCGCACTGCAAGGTTGCCCCAGAATTTGACACAGGCTCAGCGCGATTACTTCGGCTCACATACCTTTGAGCGAGTCGATCATCCGGAGCGCGGACATTCCCATACGGATTGGATATCGGTTGAGAAGTAGAAAGAATAAGACGAAGTTTTACGCGTTAGAACAGAGATCAGTTAGCCGCATTTTGAGATATGCGACTAGAATCGGAGGACCAATGACAACAGCGAAACCAACGGCGCAGTCCGACGGGACGCCGGATCAGGGCGATGCACGCATCCTTGCCATAGACGTCGGCGGGACAGGTCTCAAGGCAGCAGTTCTCAACAGCGAAGGCGAAATGCTCACCGAGCGTGTGCGCATTGACACACCACATCCCTGCAAACCGGATGATCTGGTGGAAGCGCTTCTCAAGCTGATAGAACCGCTCGCCGACTACACGCAGGTCTCGGTCGGGTTTCCCGGCGTCGTGCGCAACGGCAAGATAGTAACGGCGCCAAATCTTGGCACCGAAGAGCTTGGCGGGTTTGACCTCGCGTCTGCGTTACAGGAGCGGCTGGGCAAGCCGGTGCGAGTTATCAACGACGCGGATATGCAGGGCTTCGGCGCGATTGAAGGCAACGGTCTGGAGATGGTCATAACTCTGGGCACCGGCTTTGGTTCGGCGTTGTTTATGGACGGTGAGCTTGCGCCGCATCTCGAGATCGCGCACCTGCCGTTCCGTAAAGATAAGACTTACGATCAACAGATCGGTGACAAGGCGCGCAAGAAGATCGGCAAGAAGGAATGGAACAGCCGGGTCAAACGGGCTATCAAGACGCTCCGCGTACTGACACATTTCGATAAGCTGTATATCGGCGGTGGAAACGCCGATCGTATAAGCTTCGAGCTCGAGCCTGACGTCAAGATCATCTCCAACGATTGTGGCGTAAAAGGCGGCGCCTGGCTTTGGAAGGAAAAGAAGGGCGGCGAGTGAGGAGAGGATTGAGGATTGAGGATTGAGGATTGAGGATGGAGAATTGAAAATTGAAAATTGATACGATGGCGGAATAGCACGCTGGCCTTTTCAATTTGCAATTCTCAATTTGCAATTCCTCATTTGTTGGAAGGCTATGTCAACACGGATGCTTCGAATATCGCAGGCGCAGGTTCGGGTTTATCGCGACTCGAACGAACTCGCCCTCAAGGCCGCCCGGCTATTCGCACGCCTGGCCGATCAGTACGTAGTCGGCTGCGGCAAGTTTACCGTTGCGCTCTCGGGGGGCTCGACTCCAAAGGCGATGTTTTCTGTTCTCGCGGCTGCCCCGTTTGTCGACACGGTTCCGTGGTCATCGATTTATTTCTTCTGGGGAGACGAGCGCTGTGTCGCGCCGGATCACCCGGACAGCAACTATCGAATGACAAGCGAGGCACTTCTATCAAAGGTTCCGGTGCCGCCGCAGAACGTTTTCCGCATCCCGGCAGAATTACCGGATCCCAACCAGGCTGCAGAAGAATACACCGCCACCCTGACTCGGTTTTTCCTTGCGGGACCGGGCGCGAATCGAACCGGAACGGCGCCGCTTTCAAATATCCCGCGGTTTGACCTGATGTTCCTGGGCATGGGCCCGGACGGCCACACCGCTTCCCTGTTTCCGCACACTGCCGCGCTTCAAGCCGGCGAACAGATAGCGGTCGCGAACTACGTGGAAAAGTTCAGCGCTCATCGAATCACGCTGACCGCGGCGACTATCAACAACGCTCGCAACGTTACTTTCCTGGCGGCGGGCGCGGACAAGGCTGAGCCGTTAAAGAGCGTGCTCGAAGGAAGCTATCAGCCAGACGTTTATCCGAGTCAGCTTATTCGTCCGCGCAACGGCACGCTGCTCTGGCTGGTCGATGAAGCAGCCGCGAGCTCGCTCACCAGCCGGGAATAGATACTTAGAGGATAGAGCGATCACCTACGTCTATTCTGTATATCGATGAACTTATTCAAACAATCGCCGGTTTCGGCAAAAGAGAGGAACTAAAACAATGGCCGCAGAAACAAAACCCGAACTCGCAAAGATTGGCATGATCGGTCTGGCAGTGATGGGGGAGAACCTTGCGCTGAACATCGCCCGCAATGGATTCCCGATCGCTGTCTACAACCGCGATGGCGCGAAGGTCGATAAGTTCTTGCACCGCGCTGAAGGCAAGCAAGTCATAGGCTCGTATTCAATTGAAGAGTTCGTAAACTCGCTGGAAAAACCGCGCAAGATTATCCTGTTGGTCAAAGCCGGCGGTCCCGTTGACGACGTTCTCGCACAACTCAAGCCGCTTCTTGACCCAGGAGACATCGTTATCGACGGCGGAAACTCGTACTACGAGAACACCCGCCGGCGAGAGAAAGAGATGAAAGAAGCGGGCTTCAACTTCATCGGTTCCGGGGTGTCCGGGGGCGAGTCCGGCGCGCTCTGGGGACCGTCGCTGATGCCCGGAGGCGATCCGGCGGCCTACGAACATATTCGTCCGATCTGGGAAGCGATTGCCGCAAAGGTTGATGACGGACCGTGCGTTACCTACGTCGGACCGGACGGGGCGGGACACTTCGTCAAGATGGTCCACAACGGGATCGAATACGGCGATATGCAGCTGATCGCCGAAGCCTATGACATTTTGCGCAACGCTCTGGGGTTGAAAGCATCGGAGCTCGGGGACATATTTGCGAAGTGGAACGAGGGCGATCTCAATTCATTTCTAATCGAGATAACCGCCAAGATTTTCACAGTCGCCGATCCGGCGGGCGACGGCGCTCTGGTCGATAAGATCGTCGATGTGGCCGGTCAGAAAGGCACAGGCAAATGGACCGCTGAGACTGCGCTGTCGCTGGGCATCGCTATCCCAACCATGCAAGCCGCGCTTGATGCGCGAATCCTCTCTGGGCGAAAAGCCGAACGGGTCGAGGCGAGCAAACAACTGCCCGGTCCGGGGACTCATTACAACGGCGACAAACAGGAACTGATCGATGCGGTGCACGACGCGCTGTATGCGAGCAAGATTTGCTCCTATGCTCAAGGCATGAATGTAATTCGGCGCGGTTCTGAGGAGTACAACTGGAACATCAACCTGGGAGAGATGAGCCGGATTTGGAAAGGTGGCTGCATTATCCGCGCTCAATTCCTCGACAAGATCAAGCAAGCATATCAGCGGCGGCCGGATCTCCCGAATCTATTGATCGATCCCGATTTCAAGGCGTGGGTATTGGAGGCTCAGCCTCGATGGCGGCAGGCAGTGACGACCGCGCAGTCGCTTGGCATTCCGGCGGCGGCGATGTCCGCGAGCCTGGCATACTTTGATACCTATCGCGCTGCGAATCTGCCGCTCAACCTCACGCAAGCTCAGCGAGACTTCTTCGGGTCGCACACGTATCAACGGGTTGACGCGCCCGACGGTCCGGCAATTCACACCGAATGGGAAGATCTTGCGAAGAAGTAGTCTTCTTTGCGACTTTGCGGTCCTTGGCGTCTTTGCGCTAAGCGTTACCTTCCAATCACTTGTTTAGCGCAAAGACGCAAAGGACCGCAAAGATCGCAAAGAAGCCAGAGAAACTAAGGAACCTGAATGTCCAGCACAATCGATAATCCGTTAAGAGAAGGCGTTCGACTCGAACGAACGGCCTCGCCGTGCACCGTAATCATCTTTGGCGCATCCGGCGATCTGACCAAGCGAAAACTCGTGCCCGCGCTCTACCGGCTGACGCAGGAACGGCTGCTGCCGGCCGAGTTCGCAATCGTCGGCTTCGCGCGCTCGACTATGGATCACGATGAGTTTCGCGCAAAGATGAAAGACGCCATCGTGACTTACTCGGAAGCAAAACGTGTCGATGAAGCCGTTTGGGACAGCTTCGCCAAAGGTCTTTACTATGTTGCCGGTGATGTCAACGACGCCGCGGCGTACGCCCGAATAAAGGAGCTGCTCGATCAGATCGACAATGAGCGCGGTACTCAGGGGAATCGCGTCTTCTACCTGTCCACATCGCCTTCGATTTATGACGAGGCCATTCAACAGCTGGGAGCCGCCGGGCTTGCCAAACCTGAGGGCAAAGGATGGACTCGCATCATTATCGAAAAGCCATTCGGTCACGATCTGGCCAGCGCGAAATCGCTCAACGTCGAGGCGGCAAAGGTCTTTGATGAGGACCAGGTCTACCGTATCGATCACTATCTCGGCAAGGAGACCGTTCAGAATCTGATGGTCTTTCGTTTCGCCAACGGCATCTTCGAACCGGTGTGGAATCGCCGCTACGTCGACCACGTCCAAATCACAAACGCTGAAGCACTCGGAGTCGAAGGCCGAGGAGGGTACTACGACACCGCGGGAGTGCTTCGCGACATGATTCAAAACCATGTTTTTCAGGTCCTGTCGTTGGTCGCCATGGAACCGCCAATAAGTCTGGGGGCAAACGCGGTTCGTGATGAAAAAATCAAAGCGATGCAGGCGGTCCGCCCGATTTCTTCCGATAAGGTGAATGAGTTTGTCGTGCGCGGCCAGTACATTGCCGGAGCGGTGGCGGGCAAACACGTTCCCGGGTATCGGGAGGAGAAAGACGTCGCGCCTAACTCGCAGACCGACACCTTTGCTGCATTGAAGCTCTACTTCGACAACTGGCGCTGGGCGGATGTGCCGTTTTACTTACGCTCGGCCAAACGCATGCCCAAACGGGTCACCGAGATCGCTATCCATTTTCGTAAAGCCCCGCTTCAGTTATTCAAGAGCGCACAGCAGGAGATAGAGCCCAATGTCCTGGTAATCCGAGTTCAACCGGATGAAGGAATCACTCTTAGGATTGGCGCCAAGGTTCCAGGCCAGGTGACCCGCATACGATGGGTAAACATGGACTTTCGATACGGAGCGTCATTTGGTGTCGCCTCGCCCGAAGCTTACGAGCGGCTCTTGCTCGATTGTATTCTGGGCGATTCGACGCTGTACGCACGGCGCGATATGACCGAACGCGGGTGGGAAATCGTGATGCCGATTCTGGAGGCCTGGTCCCAGTCAAAAGAAGAGATTCCAAAATACGAAGCTGGAACGTGGGGACCGCCTGAAGCGGACGCATTGATAGAGCGCGACGCCCGTGTCTGGCGACGACCCTGAGCCGCAATGGGTATTTTGAAATGAACACACCAACCGAGAACTCAACTATCAGAGATCCGCAGCCGACAATTGACGTTGGCGCCATCGAGCGACAGTTAACTGCCTTATGGCAACAAGCGTCGCAGGACGAAGAAGACGGCGGAGTCACGCGGGCTTCGATGTTCAACCTGTTGGTGTATGTTCCCAGCCCCGCGGAAGCCGCCAAGCTCGACGATATGCTGACCGACATCACCGCGGCGCGACCGTGCCGGGCGATTTTGATCGTGGCGGACGCAGATGCACCAGAAGAGCTGATAACCGCCGAGGTTACATCCCGCTGCACGCTGCCAAGCGCTTCCTCGAAGCAAGTCTGCTGCGAACAGGTGACGATCACCGCGGGCGGCGCTCAGGCAGATGAAGTTCCCAGCGCGGTGGCGCCGCTGCTGCTCTCTGATCTGCCGGTTTATCTATGGTGGCACGCTGTGCCGCGTCTGGCAGACAAGGCTTTGTTCAGGCGGCTGGTTGATCTGTCGGATCGAGTGGTCATTGATTCCGCCAACTTTAAAGACCAGGAGACAGATCTTGCCAGCATGGCTGCGGTACTGAACGACACCCCGCGTTGGACGGCGCTGAGCGATTTGAACTGGGCGCGATTGACTGCGTGGCGAGCGTTGCTGGCGGGGTTTTATGACATAAGCGATTATCGGCCGCATCTCAACCAGCTAACGCGAGTGACAATCAGATATGCCCCGCCGGCCGGGGATTTGGCGATTATTCCAACTCGAGCGCTTCTCCTGGCAGGGTGGCTCGCAAGCCGGCTCGGGTGGACGATAAACAGCAAAAACGCAAAAAGAATTAGCGGATCGACGAGCCTCGAACTTTCGGCTGACGGCCGCAGTTTTGAGTTGGAGTTCGAGCACACCCGCCGCGAGATCGAACCGGGACATCTTGCGCTCGTTACTATTGAGACCGGTGGCGAGCAGCCGATCTCATTTACAGTTAGACGAAGCGCGGACGGCAAGCGCATCGAAACATCCGTAACCCGTGGAGAGGAGAAAGGTCTTCAGCGCGTTCTTAGCTACGAAGGCCTGACTGAAACCGAGTTGATCGGAAAAGAGCTTGAGATCCTTGGTCACGATCGTGTGTACGAGCAAGCCGTCCTGGCCGCAGGTAAAATGGTAAAAGAGATGGGTAGTCAGTAGTCCGTAGTCCGTAGTCCGTAGTCCGTAGTCCGTAGTCCGTAGTCTCAATATAGGACATATAGGACATATAGGACCTATATGAGACGACGAACCACGAACCAGGAACTACGAACCAGAAACCATGTACCACGGACTACGGAACACGGACCACGGACCACGGACCACGGACTACGGACTACGGACTACGGACCACGGACTACGGACTACGGACTACTACCGACTGCGGACCACGTATTCGAATTAATGATAAATTAATCTGTAAACAGGTAGGAT
>DASRIZ010000581.1:0-4764 GCA_035649735.1 Blastocatellia bacterium
TTTGGGGCCGCCTTTATTCTTACCATCAATGGCCCAGCCAGAAGTCTCGCTTCGAGACGGGTCTCAACCGTCGTTTCCCGATGAAGTGCTGTGATTTTCGAAACGTGGGCGCCGAGCACGTCAGCGGCGATCACCGCCGCAAAGTAGTTCTCGGCACGACGCGAGACTCCCACCTGTGTGGTAGCCGATCGTGCCGTTTGCTCATCAGCGCGATCCAGAATGAGTATTCGCCGGCTGGCTGGCATCTCCGGCAATTTGAATGTGGGCGGGATCCTCTCGCCTTTTTTCCAGGCTCCTAGCTTTGACCGTGCAAGGCGCGTGACCTGCTCGGCGGTAACATCGCCGCTCACCACAAGCTCGGCGTTATTGGCGATGTAAAATCGATTATGAAAATAAACCAGATCCGGGCGGGCTATCTGCGCGACCGATTCTGGAGTTCCGAAGAACGGTCTTCCAAAGGGGTGCGAGCCGAAAACCGCCTCTTGCGCTTTGCGCCACACTGCGACGTCAGGGTCCTTTGCTTCCTGGTTGAGTTCCGCGATCCGAGCCGTCTTGAGCGTGTCGAGCTCCTTTTGATCGAATGACGGGCTGATCAACATCCTCCCGAGAAGATCGAAAGTCGCCTCGAGCGAGTCCACAGGACCGGCGATCGAGATGTCTGTCGAGTCCCAGCTGGCGCGTATGTTCACCGTCAGGCCCAACTGTTCGATAGTCTCAGCTATGTTCTTTGCGTTAAAACCCCCTCCGCCTTTCAAGAGCATTCCGGCGGTGACGTCAGCGAGACCGCCCTTACCGGCCAGATCGAACAACCCACCGCTGTTAATCCGCAAATGAGCCGCTATTTTCCCTGTATTCTGCTGCTCAAGTGTTATCAGGTGAAGACCGTTTAGCAGCGAATCTCGCTTAACTATAGGAAGGACGAAAGGGGAGGATTGAGCGAGATGGTTGCTACGTTCGAGCGCCGGACAGGTAAAGGAAAAAATAAACGATATTGAGAACAGTAATGCGCTCGCAGACGCTGCCCACTTCTTCACTCCCAAGAGTTCCTCCACTGTTCTCTAATTTGAATCGAGTGTAGCTATTAAGTCTAGAGGCCGTCAACTGTTTGAGTTATACTGCGCGCGTTGCCCCTTCCTCTTGACCGTTTTCGGGGATCGCTCATCTGAACGAGCAGCCATTTCCGCGCTGCGGTCGGCCTAAAGCCCCGCCTCATAACTCGGGAGCGCAGCTTTAATGTATTGCCCTACTTGCTCGACACTTTCAAGCGATGGGATGAAATTCTGCAAGTCGTGCGGCATGAACCTAAGTGTCGTCACTCAGGCGCTGAACGGCGGAGTAGTCGTCTCGGATCCGCTTCGCGATCGTGAATTCAAACGCACTCGCAAGCAAATAAGCGACGGAATACATGGATCAGCCGTTGGGGCCGCACTCTTGGTCGCTGCCGCCCTTCCCTACTTTCTAATTCCCAAGACTCCATGGGTGTACACCGCTTCCCTGCTGCTTGCGCTTGGCGGCATCGTAAAGCTTTTCCGCGGGGTTGGCAGCATCCTCGACGCTAAGGTTGGCCCGAAGCTTGTCGATCCAGCGCTCCAGCCTCGTGGCACAGGCGGGCTCACCAACGGGCTGGCATTGCCAGCCGGAGTTCGACCAAGCCAACGCCTGAGCGCACCACCTGCTAATACGCGAGCATTCGCGTTGGACAGTGAGCCTCGCGCCTCGTCGTTGCCTTCCGATAGCCCGGGTGAGAGCCTTGGGCGTCCAATGCCGATGACCGGAAGAATAAACCGCGAGCACTCCAGTCCGCTGAGGGCTTTTGACAAAGATGATGACCTGATGTCGAAGCTGAGGAATTGAGATGGAAGTCCGTAGTCCGTGGTCCGTAGTCCGTAGCTCAAACCAAGTCGCGTTCGGATTGCCGGCAACTGACGACTGCGGACCGCTAACTACGGACCACGGACTACGGACCACGGACTACCTCGACTTTATCTCTGTCCAAAACCTGTCATAGATATTAACCGCCGCACCAATTTCTCTGATGAACTCGCAGCGTTCAAGCGCCTCGGGAGGAGGGTAGGCAGCCTCGTTTGTCAGCAAGTCGGCTCGGATCAGGGCTCTCGCCGCCCGGTTTACGGAGGAGTAACCAGTGCCGTTCGCGATATCCGCGGCGATCCGCGCTTCGAGTACAAAGTTAATGAATTCGTGAGCAAGCGCTTTGTTGGGCGAGTTACGCGTGATGCACAGGTTATCCACAAAGATCGTGCATCCCTCCTTTGGAATGACATAAGCGATCGCGGGATTCTCAGCGATCGCCTTTGCGATCTGTCCGCTGTAAGCCTGAGCAATCCAGACATCGGCCGACAGCAGCATCTGGTCGAATCCGCCGCTGTCATAAGCCTTGACCAGCGGCTTCTGCTCTATCAGTAACGCTGCCGCCTCTTGAATCTCGCGCTCGTCTTCGCTATTCAACGATTTCCCGAGACGTTTTAGCGCGGCGCCAAGCGTTTCGCGAACATCGTCGAGCATCGCTATGCGGTCCTTCAATCGGGGATCCCACAACGCCTTCCAGCTATCGATGCTCCCAGCAATCTTGTCCTTCCTGTAAGCAATGCCGGTCGTCCCCCACAGGTACGGAATTGAGTATTGGTTCTCAGGGTCGTACGGCAAGCCTGCGAACTGGGGATCAAGATTCGAGATATTGGTCAGTAGGTCCCGATTCAATTCACCCAACATTCCCTGTTCGCGAAGCACCGTGACCATATAGTCACTCGGCACTATGATGTCGTAGCTGGACCCACCAGACTGCAGCCTTGCCAGCAGCGCTTCATTTGAGTCATACAACTCGATATTGAGCTTTGCGTCATATCGCCGCTCAAACTCCTGGATGACATTATCAGGGAGATAGTTTGACCAGATAAAAACGTTCAGCTCGCCACCCTGTGCTTTGCGGGTCTGCCCCCCAACCGCGAATACCAGCAACAAAGCAAGCCCGGTCGCGGCTGCGCCGATAGTCCATCTCGACTGACGGCCCGACGAAAAACGCTCAGATACGAAGACCAGAATCACGGTTACGACCAGCAGCACCGTCGAAATCGCGTTGATCTCGGGTGTCACTCCGGTCTTAACCATTGAATAGATTTTCAGCGGCAGAGTGGCGCCTCCGGGTCCCGCAACAAAGCTGGTAATCACATAGTCATCGAGTGATAAGGTAAATACTAACAACGCTGCGGAAGTTACGGCGGGGATTATTAAAGGCAGAGTGACCCGGAAGAATGACTGCAACCGAGTGGCGCCCAGATCCAACGCGGCCTCTTCCAGCGAGCGGTCGAGGGTTACAAGCTTGGCACGCACGATAAACACCACGTAGGAAATCGAGAAAGCTACGTGTGCGGCTATTATCGTGCTGAGCCCAAATGCGACCCCAAGCATTCCAAAGAGCCCGGCCGTCGCAAAGCCGATAACAATCTCGGGAATAATTACCGGAAGAAAAATGAGTCCTTCAGCGGCACGTTTGAACTTGATTCGGTAGCGCGCGAGGGCAAGCGCCGCCGCCGTGCCGATGACTGTTGCACATAGAGTCGTTACGAACGCGACGATCAAGCTGACGCGAAGCGAGGCGATCAGCGCGCCATCCTGCCACGCAAGCGCGTACCATCGCCAAGTAAAGCCCTGCCAGATAGTGCTGAATCGCGAGCTGTTGAATGATAAGATCACAAGCACGATGATCGGCGCATACAGGAACGCATAAACGGCTCCGGTGACCAGACTGAGTGCCGACGGGAATCGCTGAGGTCTTGCTGACACTGCCGACCAATATGTTTGAAGCGAGAACTCGCGTCAAGCTACCGACCCATCGCCGGGTCAGAATTGAATCACAGTTACCCGACACCGCGATGAACACTGTCGCGGGTCAGACGATGAAACGGAGCAGCATTATGAAGCGATTAATTGTTGTTGTGGCAATTTTGACCATGGCTGGTTGCTGGCCTCGATCAAGCGGAGACGACAAAAGTCAGTACTTCGCGACCGCGAATGGTTCTGTTGAGCTTAGGTTTCCAGCTGGCTGGCATAAAGCGCGAGGCGACAATCCCTACGATCTGCAATGCTTCTCGGCAAACGAGGGAATGACAACTGGGGTCTTTCAGTTCGCAAAGACCGATTTGGCGGAAGGTGCGATTTCTCACAAACTCCTTGAGCAGCAAGTCAATGATTTGAGATCGAAGCGCGAGAATTTCAAGATCCTTGAGGACGAACAAGTAGTTCGACTTAAGGATAAGACACTGACAACCGTCGTGTACTCTGGCGAGAAAGACTCATCGAGATATTATTATAGATTTACGCTGGTAGAGTTTACCGAGAATCCTGAGATACTCCTGGTTGTACTTCAGGTATCAATCCCAAGTTCCTGGGCCAAAGATAAGCCGATTCATGAAGAAATCACCAAATCGGCTCGCATTCGTTCAGAAGAGAACCCAAGACGGCGGTGAAAAACTAGATCTCCAACGATTCCTCATTCAATTGCTTAGGCCCGGCCAACCACCTCGCCCGTCTGAGTGTTAACCCGGACGACTTCACCTTCCTTTATGAAAAGTGGCACGCGAACGGCGAGACCCGTCTCAAGTGTCGCCTGTTTTGTCGCTCCTCCCGCGGCGGTGTCGCCGCGTAATCCCAACTCTGCAGAAGCCACCGCGAGCTCGACGAATTGCGGAAGCTGAAGCGAAACCGGAGCGCCGTTATACTTCAGCACCTCCAGAGTCACGCCCTCTT
>DASRIZ010000582.1:0-5742 GCA_035649735.1 Blastocatellia bacterium
TAAGGCGGCCCAGGTAACTCTCACACCAAAAAATCCGGGCTATTCGCAAGTGGATAAGACGAACGATAACGGAGAATTCCTCTTCATCGGGATTGCGAGTGGGGAATACGTCGTAAGTGTTGAGGCCGCGGGATTCGTAAAGGCAGAAAAGGCTGTAAGACTTGTCTCAGGCAGTTCACCGGAGATCCGTTTTCAGCTTGAGATCATTGCCTTAAAGGAGAACGTTCAGGTCACACCGAGTGCGGAACAAGTCGGCGTGGTGACACCGGCTCCGACTACACTAATAAGCAGAGAGCAGATCAAGACGACGCCCGGGGCGGCACGCTCCGGCAGTGCCAGAGTGATTACGAGTTACGTGCCCGGTTCTTACCTGGTCCATAACATTCTGCACGTCCATGGAGGCCATCAGGTGACGTGGATTGTGGATGGTGTGCCGATTCCCAATACAAATACCGGAGTAGATGTCGGGACACCTTTTTACATAAACGACATTGACTATCTTGAAGCACAGCGTGGGAGTTACTCCGTCGAGTACGGCGACAGGACTTACGGCCTCTTCAGCATCATTCCGCGCACTGGACTCGGCAGCAATGGGGAAGGCGAGGTGGGCCTGATCTACGGAAACTTCAACCTCACGGATAACTTCGTCAGCTTCGCAGATCACACGAAGCGGTTCGCTTACTATACGAGCCTGCATGGGTTTCGCACAGATTACGGCCTCGCGACACCGGGGCCGGAGGTGCTGCACGATAAGGCGCATGGCCTCGGCGGGTTTGCTAACATGATCTTCACTCCCAGCCGGTCCAACCAGTTTCGCTTCAATACTTCATTTGAAAGAGACAACTATCAAGTCCCGAACGATCCGGAGGCTCAAGTCGCGGGTATAAGAGATTCGGCGAAGCAGAGAGATGCCTTTGTGTTTCTAACCTGGGTACACACTCAAGGGCCGCATTTCGTCTTGACGGTCTCTCCTTTTTATCATTTCACTGCCGGGCAGTTTCTGGGAGGCCCGGAAGACCAGCCGCTTATCCCGCGCCATGACCGGAGTTCGCATTACGGCGGATTGCATGCTGTCGCTACCGCGGCGACGAGTCGGCATAGTTTGAAGGTAGGCTTTTACGGATTCTTTGAGCGCGACAACAACTTCTTCGGCCTGCGATCTACAGACGACCCTGAGTTCAATTTAGATCAGCGCGTCAGGACCAACGGAAACATGGAAGCCGTTTTCGTCGGCGATCAGTACAGGCCGGCTGAGTGGCTGAGCATAACCGGAGGCGTGAGATACACGCACTTCAAGGGCGGTCTCAGCGAGAACGCTTTAGACCCGCGCATCGG
Source organism: Blastocatellia bacterium (assembly GCA_035649735.1). Lineage (GTDB taxonomy): Bacteria > Acidobacteriota > Blastocatellia > UBA7656 > UBA7656 > Onstottus_A. The sequence goes on from DASRIZ010000582.1 coordinate 1,336, forward strand.
CGCGACGATCCGCCTGCCGCGGCTTAACTGGGTGCTGCACGGATTTTATGGTCGCTACTATCAGGAGCCGCCACTCTCGACCGTCTCCGGTTCGTTGTTGGAGTTTGTGGAAACGAGCGGTTTTGCCATCTTGCCATTGCACGGGGAGCGCGACGAGGAGCATCAGTTCGGCCTCACCATTCCCTATAAGGGGTGGTGGTTTGACGCTGCATATTACAACACCAAGGCGCGGAACTTTTTGGACCACGAGGCGCTTGGCGCGTCTAACATCTTCTTCCCGGTGACGATTGGGAACGCCCGTATACGCGGCGTCGATGTGAGCTTAACTTCGCCTCGCATCGCTAAACGCCTTCGCTTCTCACTCATTTACGCACGTATGCGCGCTGAAGGCTGGGGTGGGATCAGCGGCGGACTCACCGAAGACGAGAGCTTAGTTGAGTCGTCAGATCGCTTCTTTCTCGATCACGATCAACGCCACACGATGACACTTGGTAGCTTCTTATCGTTGCCTCGGAATAGCTACATCTTCGGAGAACTCCATTACGGCTCCGGTTTCCCCAACCTGGGAGATGAAGATCACGGTAACGGAACGGAACCGGGCAATGGGACTCACTTGCCCGGCCACGTGCGGCTTGATTTGGGAGGCGGAAAACAGTTTGGCAAAAACTGGCAAGTGACGATTAATGTCCTGAACGTGACGAACGGCAGCTACCTGCTCGACAACAGTCCTCTGTTGGGAGGAGTTCATTGGGTCGAGCCACGCCAAATTTGGGCTGAGGTTCGTTATAAGTTTCGTTATTGAGTGCTTGTTTGATCGTAACTATGAGAACGCCCTGGCTTGCCAATTGGAAACCGAATCGAAGAGCCAGTGTGCGTCTCTTCTGTTTCCCTTACGCAGGCGGCGGAGATTCTATCTTTCGTTCGTGGCAGCAGAGTCTTCCGCATACGATTGAAGTCTGTCCGGTTCAACTGCCCGGAAGAGGCTTGCGCATTACCGAGCCTCCTTGCACCGAAATGAACCAACTGATTAAGGTGGCAGGCGAGGCTCTCGCTCCATACCTGGATAAACCTTTCGCGCTCTTCGGCCACAGCATGGGTGCACTCATCGCGTTCGAGCTCGCACGGCACATGAGAAGAGAGTACAGTGCGCAGCCTGTACACCTCTTCGTCTCAGGTCGTTGTAGCCCGCAGACCATCAGCGGGCCTTTGGATTCGAAGCTATTTGATTGCGCACTTCCGGAGATGCTCCGTCGCAATAACGGCACACCCGAAGAGGTACTCGAAAATCCTGAGTTGATGGAATTGGTGGCGCCTGTCCTTCGCGCAGACGTGACCCTCTGCAATTCATATGTCTACACTCCTAAACCGCCATTCAGTTTTCCCATCACGGCCTTCGGAGGCCTCGACGATCACGGTGTCCCACGGCGTTATATTGAGGGCTGGCGCGAGCATACGACCGGAGCTTTTGTATTGCGAATGGTTCCCGGCGATCATTTTTTTCTTAATACATCCAGATTGCTTCTGCTCGAAGCGATATCAAAAGAACTGGAGCAAGACATGAGAGAGAAGGGGATGGGCCATTGCAATGCGCTTTAGTCTCACAAAGCAAAACTCACTGTTCAAGGCAATAGGTATCACCGCGCTCGTGTTGGTGAGCATGCTGGTTACCGAAGTACAGGCAGCCGACGCTCGTATCGAGCGGCTTGCGCGTTCGGTCACGATCTATCGCGACAGCTACGGCGTGCCTCACATCTATGGTCCAACCGATGCGAGTTGTGTCTTCGGCTACGCTTATGCACAAGCCGAAGATAACTTCCGGCAAGTTGAAGACAACTACATACAGGCCATCGGGCGTGCTGCGGAGGTGAACGGCGAAGAAGCCCAGGCAGCGGACCTGTTGAATCGCACCCTTGAAATAACGAGACTCTCGGTGGCGGAGTATAAAAACGCGAACCCGAGTACGCGCGAGCTTTGCGACGCTTTCGCCGACGGGCTTAACTATTTCCTTGAACGCAACCCGCAAGTGAAGCCGAGACTCATCGCCCACTTCGAGGCGTGGCAGGTCATCGCCTTGGTGAGGTTTGACGTCTATCAGATTTTTGTCTATGAGACGCAGGATCTGCATCTCAAAGAAACGAGAACAGCGGCGCGACAGGTTGATAACGAAGTCTCGCCGGGATCAAACGCATGGGCCATCAGTCCGCAGAAAAGCGCGAGGGGGTCTGCCATGCTCTTTATCAACCCGCATGTGTTCTTCTTCGGCCCGACTCAATTCTACGAAGGACACTTGCACAGCAATCAGGGATGGAACATTTCGGGTGCCTCATTTCTGGGCATGCCGTTTCCTGTAATCGGCCATAACGAATATCTGGGTTGGACTCACACCGTTAACTATCCTGGTATTTCCGATCTTTACGTCGAGAAGTTTGATGACCCTCAAGACCCGCTTGCTTACGCTTATGCAGGCGGCCATCGCCGCGCGACCGAGTGGACCGAGAACATTAAGATCAAGAAGGACACCGGAATTGAATCCAGGAGCTTCCCTTTGCGCAAGACGCACCATGGTCCCGTTGTCTCGCTTAAAGGCAATCAAGCCCTGGCGCTGAGGCTGGCGAAACTCGAGGAAGGTGGGCTCATTGACGAATGGTACGCGATGGGCAGAGCGCATTCGCTAAAAGAATTCAAGGCCGCGATATCGCGTCTGGCCATTCCGATGTTCAATACTATGTACGCGGATCGCGAAGGACAGATTTTCTACGTCTACAACGCCGCTGTGCCGCGCCGCTCCGCGAAGATTGATTGGACTAAACCGCTGGACGGCAGCAGTCCCGAATCCGAATGGCAGGGCTATCATAAACTCGAAGAATTACCACAACTCACCAAGCCGCCCACTGGCTTTCTTCAGAATTGCAACTCGACTCCCTTCCTAACCACGACCGAAGGTAACCCGGTCAAAGATGCCTACCCCGCGTACATGGTGCGCGAGCCGGATACACCGCGCGCGCGCCTCTCCCGGCGGATACTATCTGCCAAAGATAAATTTACTTTCGACGAATGGGCGCGGGCGGCGTTCGACACGACTGTGATTCAGGCTGAAACGTTTGTGCCCGCGCTCGTCGACGAGTGGGAAAAGCTGAAACAGGCTGATGCTGCGCGCGCGGAGAAACTCAAAACCCCGGTCGCAGAGCTCAGATCATGGAATCACGTGAGCACGATAGATTCAAAGGCGATGACGCTCTTCGTTCTTTCATATGAACTCGCGAGTAGAATACGAGATACGGCGCCATGGCCGAAGATTCGCACGCTCGAAACAGTCATCACCAATTTAGAGCGAGATTGGGGTACATGGCAGGTGTCGTGGGGCGAGATCAACAGACTCCAGCGCGTGCATACAAGTGGGCTTGATCTCTTCAGCGATACTCGCCCAAGTCTGCCGGTGCCGGGCGCTGCCGGTCCACTCGGGATCATCTTCAACTTCTACAGCCGGCCGGAAAAAGGTCAGAAGCGGCGCTATGGCTACCTGGGCAACACATACGTTAGTGTGATCGAATTTGGGCAAGAGCCGCAGGTTCGATCGTTGCTCGTCTTCGGTGAGAGCGCAGACCCTGCCTCACCTCACTATCTCGATCAAGCCCGTCTTTACGCGGCGGGTGAAATGAAGCCGTCATGGTTTACGTTGGAGGAGATTAAAAAGCACACTGAGCGCTCATATAATCCGGGTGAGTCGCTGCCTAAAAAGCAAGGCAAGCTCGTTGAGTTTCGGCACAAGGTGAACTAAAGGTCTGTTTACCTTGAAGGCATATTCCCTGGTCAATTAGCGCGACCCGCGGAGCCAGCGAAATCAAAAAGAAAGGTATTTAGTCACTTGGAATTCTGACCATTGAGCAGGTAGCTGGCTTGCTGCTCGCGAAAATCCGTTGTCGGAGCACGCTCTCTTTCGACGTCCGTCTCGCCATCAAACTTTGAAGGGCAACATAAAACAGCTGTCTAAGATTTCAGCAGACGACCGTGGGGTTAGTGCTCCCAAGTACTGCAAGAAGTGAGCAGAGATGCGTGAAAATCTGAGTATTTTTGAATGTTTGGAATGCTATGAGGCGAAGTTTTCGAGGAAAAACTACAGCAACTTTACAACAACTCTCGTGAGCTCGATTTTCTGTTTTCTTCTAAATCCTTGATTTGGATGCTGGTAGCGGGGGGCGGGATCGAACCGCCGACCTTGGGGTTATGAACCCCAGGGTCGCGCTTGTACCAGCTTCATACGGCGAAAAAGCCCAATAAAAACAAGGGTCGCGGTCAGAAAGATGTGGTTATACGCCTCATGCGATGCATGTTTTGATATGAATCTCGGCAAAATCTCGGCAAAATCTCGGCAGAATTTTTCGAGCCAAAACGAGGCCATGCAGCAGT
>DASRIZ010000583.1:0-3807 GCA_035649735.1 Blastocatellia bacterium
GCGGTGCGCGCCGCCTCGTCGACGGCGTCCATGACACCCCGGGAAAAATCGTCCGGCGTGGTGGAGGCCTTGGCCGTCCAGACCTCGCCAGCATTACTCAACACGACGACGTCGGTAAATGTTCCGCCGGTATCTACACCAATAATGTACTGCGCTTTCGATGCCATGCTGTCTCTTCCCCCTTTGTACTATGCCTAAAAGTTTTCGCAGCTTGCACAAATTCCTGATCCTCGTTCATCAAGGATACAGCACTTGGCGCAAGGCCATTCCCACCACGAAGATCACGAAGGCCACGAAGAATTCGGATATTTTTGATTATAAACTTAGTGCTCTTCGTAATACTATGCTTTTAAGTTTTCTCCATTCGCGCAAATTTCTAGGCTGCCAGCTTGGTGAGTTGTTCCGTACTGGCTTGGCGCGCTGCCAACAACGCTGTCATCACGTTTCGTCCCTTTTCCGTCACCACATAACGATGAGTCTTGGACACTTTCATAACCAGGCCGTGTGCTCGCAACAATCTGAGGCGCCGTCCCACCGCCGCCATTTGTTGACGCTCTTTTTGCCGATTCTCGCTGGCCGGGTAAAGGTAAGCGCGAATATCGCGGTTGCGAAAGCCGTTGAGCAAAAATTCTCCGCGGTTAACGATGGCCATCAGCTGGGCATCGCTATTCCCCAACGGATTGAGCGCTCGGTAACGCTGACCCTTGTGGCGAACGGGCCGACACACCTTAGCGGCTTGTTCTTTGAGCGGGGTTTGCACATGGACTGCAGCCAGAGCGGTCAGATGCCGCTCGGTGGCCGCCCGACTTATTTCAGCACGCCGATAAAAGTCGGCCACGCTTCTGCGCAAGATGCGCCACCGCTTGGGACCTCGGGGGTTATTCTCCGCAGATCGAAAGCTTTTAAACTCTCTGGGCTCGTTGATCGTTGCTTCAACCCGCAATATGCTCCCCTTGTCGTAGAACTTAAGCGAGTTCTTGTTCACCCAATGCTTGACCCGCACCCCATCACTGCCGCGGCGCCGGTCGGTCATCACTTCATCGCTAACCCCTACCCGGCCCGAACGGCCCCAAAACCGAAGCACCTGTTCGGCTCCAAAACTCATCACGGCGTGATGCACCAGCGAGGGATAAATCCGCTTAAGCGCCTCCCGATCACGAAACATGACGTCGGTAGCGTATTCGGTCTCGGCCGCCGTCCAGTAGTATTCCTGCCCGATCGGAGCGTTGATCTCAGCATACAGAGGATGGCATCTTCTCACCAAAGAACCCAAAAGCTTACACCACTCGCTTTGGTGTTGCTGATCCATCAGCGCTTGGGCACGCCCGACATCGTTAATCCACGGATAGCAGTTCTGCTCTCGCCGGTAGCTCATCCTAGCTCTGTCCATCTGACGCCCGAGCCATTCTCTACCGTTCAGACAGACTTGAATCAGAAATGGAAACCAGGTCTGAAGTCGAAGATGCAAAAAACCAAGCTCCTCATGCATCCAGTAAAAATACAAGTGAATGCATCTGCCCCACTGAAGCTTAATCTCCAGCTTGCGGGTCGCTCGATTCCCCCGCAAAAACCAGGTGCGGCACGGTTCCACACAACTCAAAACAGCTATCAGCCCCTTGCCCACCTGGTCGCGTTGTTGGATCTGGCGGGCCACCTCCTCTTTGCGCGTGCGGCTCGAAGACAGATAGATCATCGGACGTTGATGCCGCCCCGCCAACTTCTCTGCCGCTTGACGCACACGGCTGGTCAGATCGGTTGCGAATCTCTTAAAATCCTTCCACAACACTCCAGCCTGCCAAAGGTACTCTTCCATGACCGGCTGGTAATACAGGCTGCGCAACGTCCCCTGCAGCCGAAGACGATCCCAACCGTGCAAAACTCCAATCACATCGGATTTATGCTGCTGCACGAATGCACCGGCTATCTCTTTTCTTGTCGAGTGGGTTCTACTCATGCCTACCCTTTATACCAACGCATCCACTCTGTCATTTGGTTGCGGCTCTGCCGCGCTGGGCGCTTCGTGGTGCTATCATTTTCTTTTAGTTGCGGCTTTGCTGCACTGGTCCCTGCGGTAAATCTTCCTTCACGATAAATCTCGGAACAACGATGAGGAAAACGAGTGTGTTGATTGGGTTTTTGATCGCCTTATTGACTCTGCCGCAAAAAGTAGATGCGCAACAGCCGCACTTTCATGGGAAGACCATCATCTTGCAGGTCGGTGCCGGCGCAGGGGGAAGGCAAGACCGCATCGCTCGAACCTTGGCCAAGTATCTGACGAAATACATACCCGGCAATCCCGTATTTTTGATTCAAAACAAGTCCGGCGGACAAGGTATCCCGGCGATGCTGGCCCTCAGCAAGGCGCCCACCGATGGAAGCTTCATGTCGATGGTCATTTCCTCGTATTTGGAAGCTCCTTACTTCGGCGCGCCGGGAGCCACTTATGAACCACGGAACTTCGTGTACGTAGGTGCGCCAAGCACCGGCAAACAGCGAAACGTTCTGGTCGTCCATCAACGAGCAGGAATCAAAACGTTGGACGATCTAAAAAAGCGGGAAGTTACGCTCGGATCACAGGGCGTCGGTAATCGGAGTTATCTCTATGCGCGGGTCATTGCCGAAATTTTAGAGCTCAAGGTTCGTTGGGTCCTGGGTTATGACACACTGCAGCTCTACGTTGCGATCGAGCAAGGCGAGGTGCAAGGACGGGTGAACGACGCCGCTTCCATGATGACGGATCGGCCCGAATGGTTTTCGAAGCGCGAGATCGTTGCGCTCTTGGCCATGACCCTGCCGGAGGAGTTGCCGCCGGTCAAGCATCCGATTTTCGATGGGGTTCCCTCGATCATGCAATTCGCCAAGACCGACGTTCAAAAAAACATCATCCGGAAAATCAACTCCACCGACCGATTGGGCGCGGCCATGGCCTTCCCGCCGGGAACTCAAGAGCCGATCCGCAAGATCATGGAGGATGCGTTGCTAAGGGTCGGCAAGGATCCGGCGTTCCGAAAGGATTGGGAAGACTTGGTTCTAGAGGGAAGCGCTTTCGAGCAAATGTTTACCGGAAAGGAAGTCTTCGAAGATGTGAAATTGTATACGGATTGGCGGCCCGAAATCATGAGCATGTATAAACGGCTGGCACACGAAGCGCCAAAGTAGTTGCGCGGCCTTTTGTTCCCGGGGGACCAACCCGTTTGATCGTATGAACGGAGGTTTTTCGGCAGAACCGTTAGCTCAAGAAAAAGTGGCTGGCCCCGGTTTTCTACCGAAGACGGGCTCGGGAAGTCGAGTGTCTGAATTGATAGCACCATAGATCAGGACGGCAGAGGCTAACAGAATCACGCCCATTGCCATCATAAAACCGTCATAGCTACCCGTCAGGTCGAACGCGATGCTCGCCAACATGGGCCCCCCGGCAGAGCCGATCTGGTGCACAATAAAGCTCAAGCCCAGAATGACTCCGGCCATTCTAGGTCCGACAATCTCGTAAAACATCACGTTTTGAACGGCGATCGTGCCGAAGGTCGGACCCATAGCCAACGCGACGACGACATAGAAGAAGATCGCGTTCGGCATATCCATAGCAAGGACCAACGTGCCTAAGCCGCGCACAAGATAGGTGAGAGCGAGCACTTGGGCACGGCCATAGCGGTCTGAGAGCCAGCCGAAGAGTAGCGCTGATACCGCCGCCGCAGCCCCAAAGACTCCGACGGCAATCGCCCCGGTTGCCGCATCGAACCCCTTGCTCAATGCTATCCCAACGAGATGGACGGTCTGAAATAACGCCACTCCACAGGAAAATCGCGC
>DASRIZ010000584.1:0-11806 GCA_035649735.1 Blastocatellia bacterium
CGTGAGCTCCGGCGAGACCTTTGCGGCGCAGGCCGGGCAGGTGCTATTCGGCGCAGCCGGAGCGCAAGTGTTCACGAGTATCGTGGTGATATCAGTGCTCGGAAGCCTGACGGCGGTAATCATGACGGCGCCGCGTGTGTATTATGCGATGGCCGCCGACGGTCTGTTCTTTAAGAGGGCCGCATCCATCCACCCTCGTTTTGGCACCCCGGCTGCTGCGATTGCCTTGCAGGCAACGCTCGCATCGCTGTTGATTGCGATTGGGACGTTTCAACAAATTATTGCGTACTTTATTTTCGTCACCGTGATTTTTATCGGATTGACCGTCGCCGCCGTGTTCGTTTTTCGCCGGCGTGGGGCAGAATCTTCCTACCGCGCACCGGGTTATCCGGCTACGGCAATCTTATTCTTGAGTCTTGTGGTTGTAATGCTGGTCTTGATAGCGGGGAACGATCCGAAGCAAGCGCTGCTGGGTGTAGGTGTAGTAGCGCTGGGCCTGCCCGTTTACGAACTGGTTTTTCGGAAGCGTGATTGATCCCGTGGTCCATTCACTCCGGTAGCAATCAACACGGATAGGACCTACCCACCGAAATGGACTGCACGATCTACTCGCGATATCATCCCTTTTGCTTCGACAGTTCGGAAAACGGATCTTTTCCCCCTGATGATTGCACGCAACAACAGAACTATCTCCGGTCTTCTCACTGCGGTTTGCTGTAGCATCGTGGTTGGGGCGTCATCAGCCGGGCTGGTGTTTGCGCTGGATCCGTCGCGCTTGTTGAGCCAATTCGGGCGCGATGTCTGGCAACGAGAACAGGGTCTGCCAAACAATACGATTCACGCAATACTTCAAACCCAGGACGGTTATCTGTGGCTGGGGACTGAGGAAGGTCTTGTCCGCTTCGATGGAGTGCGGTTCAAAGTCTTTGATACCCAGAATACAGTTGAACTCGCCAGCAACCAGATCCGAGTCCTGTTCGAAGACAAAGAAGGCGGGCTCTGGATTGGTACCTCCGCCGGACTCAGTCGCTACAAGAACCAGCGATTCGACGCGCACACCGCGGGTGAGTTTCTGCCGAACGCGAGTGTGTCGTCCATTTATCAGGACCGCGATGGTCACGTATGGGTAGGCACGGCTGCGGGTCTTTGGACGTTCGACGGCGGAAAGTTTGGCAGTTACTCCACGCGCGATGGTTTACCAAGCGATAGCATCAGATCGATCTATGAAGATCGTTCAGGTGCGCTGTGGTTCAGCACCCTCGGCGGACTCGTGCGTTTTGATAATGGCGGGTTCATCACGTTCACGATAAGAGATGGGTTGCCAAACGACAGCATCAAGTCTGTCTACGAGGACAGCCGCGGATATCTTTGGGTTAACACATTTGGTGGACTGGCAAGGTTCAAGGACGGCAAGTTCAGCCTACTCACTACCACCGATGGGCTTCTGAACGATCACGTCTGGTCGATCGAAGAGGATCAAAGCGGCACAATGTGGATCGGCTCGGACGGCGGCTTGAACAGCTTCAGCAACGGATCATTCAAAGCCTACACCACTAAAGACGGACTTCCAGACAACAGCGTGTGGTCCGTTTACGAAGATCGCAGCGGGGTTCTTTGGATCGCGACGCCGGGCGGGCTCGCCAGATTAAAGGACGGCGCGCTGACCTCCTATACCTCTAGAGATGGCTTGTCGGATGACGCCGTGATGTCGCTGTTCGAAGACCGAGAGGGCAGCATCTGGATAGGCACCGAAGCCGGCGGGTTAAATCGGCTGAAGGATGCCAAGTTCACGACATTTAGCGCCAAGGATGGGTTGACCAACGATGTCGTCTGGGCGCTTTGTCAGTCGCAGGATGGGAGTCTGTGGGCCGGTACAAACGGTGGCGGCTTGAATCAATTGCGAGATGGAGTTGTGACCTCTTACACAACAACAAATGGCCTTGCGAATAACCTCGTTCGCGCGCTTTGCGAGGACCGAGAGGGGAACTTGTGGGCAGGTACTCCGGGCGGGCTCAACCGCGTGAAAGGCGGACGGATCGAGACATTCACCGTCGAAGATGGACTTTCAAACAATGCGGTGTCGGCCGTCGAAGAAGACCGTGACGGTAACATCTGGATAGGCACGTTGGGTGGCTTAACTCGATTCAAGGACGGCCGTTTTAGCATCTACACAATCGCGGACGGGCTTTCCGACGACAGCATAATCTCGCTGCGCGCGAGCCGCGACGGCGGGCTCTGGATCGGAACTCGCACTGGCGGACTCAATCGAATGGAAGGAGGGCGCTTTACATCGTATCGGGCAACAGATTGGATTCCCAACGACGCGGTAAGGTCGATCTACGAAGATGACGAGGGCGCGGTTTGGGTCGGAACACGCCGGAGCGGGTTGAGCCGGTTCCACAATCGGGAGTTCACGACCTGCTCGATGAAGACGGGACTGTTTGATGATTGCGTATTTCAAATAGTCGAGGACGAAAAGAAGAACCTTTGGATGAGCTCTCCCCGAGGCGTCTTCATGATAAACAAAAAAGTATTTTCGGATTTCGCCGAGGGAAGCTCACCGCAGGTCTCTTGTGTGTCGTACGGCTCCGCCGATGGTATGTTGAGTCGAGAATGCAACGGCGGGCAGCCCGGCGCCTTTAGATCGGTGGACGGCAAGCTGTGGTTTGCAACAATAAAAGGCGTTGCGATGATCGATCCTCAGAGGACGCGGATAAACGATCAGGCGCCGCCGGTGGCAATTGAGCGCGCCGTAGTCGACGGGGCACCCATAGCGCTCAACGAAAAGGTCGAGCTTCCGCCGGGCAAGGAGCGGTATGAGTTTTATTACACAGCGATGAGTTTTGTTGCGCCTGAAAAGGTGCGCTTCAAGTACAAGCTGGAGGGATTCGACAAAGAGTGGGTTGAGGCCGGAGCCGAGCGAGTCGCTCTTTACACACACATCCCGCCGGGCTCGTATAGCTTCAGGGTGATCGCATGCAATAATGACGGCATATGGAATGAAACGGGCGCCTTATTGAATCTTCGATTGAAGCCGTACTTCTACCAGACTTACTGGTTTTACGCATTGATTGCGGTGTCGCTTGGTTTGCTGGCACTTGCGATCTACAGAATTCGCGTCCAAAGGATCAGAGGTCAGTTCGCCGCGGTGCTGGAAGAACGCAACCGGATGGCTCGCGAGATTCACGATACGCTGGCTCAGGGCTTTGTTGGAATCGCATTGCAGCTCAAAGCGGTGGAGAAGGCGATGCCCGATGCGCCCGATAAAGCTGAGCGGCATCTCTCGCTTGCCCAAAGTATGGTAAGTCATAGTTTGGTTGAGGCCCGGCGCACGGTGTGGGACCTGAGATCGCAGGCGCTTGAAAGCAACGACCTGACGACCGCGTTTTCTGAGACCGCCCGGCAAATGACAGAGGGCACGGCGGTCACCGCCGAGGTTCGGGCTTCCGGCGAGATCCGCCGGTTGCCGAGCCGGATCGAGAACAATGCACTTCGGATTGCGCAGGAAGCTCTGACAAACGCGATCAAACACGCCGAGGCCAAACACATTCTGATCGAATTGGAATACCAGACTGCCAACCTGCAGTTGCGAGTGAAGGACGACGGACGAGGATTTGATGCCGAGGGAATGCTTGCGACTCCAGATGGTCATTTTGGTTTGCTTGGAATGCGGGAGCGAGTTGAACATGTTGGAGGACGGCTGACGCTATCGAGCCGGCCTGGTGAGGGTACCGAAGTTTGGGCGACGATCCCGATCAATAAAGGGTCTCAATGAGCGAACAAACCCCAATCAAGATTCTGGTGGTTGACGACCACTTCGTCGTGCGCATGGGTGTGTCGACGCTGGTCAATGCTCAGGAAGATATGACCGTGATCGGCGAAGCGGCTAACGGCAAACAGGGAGTCGAGTTGTTTCGCACAATGAGACCGGATGTGACTCTGATGGATTTGCGCATGCCCGAAATGAATGGGGTCGCTGCAATCAGCGCTATCCGTAGCGAATTCCCCGATGCTCGGATAATTGTCTTGAGCACTTATGATGGGGATGAAGACATCTATCGCGCGTTTCAGGCCGGCGCGCGCGCATATTTGCTCAAAGACATGCATCACGAGGAGTTAGTGAATGCGATACGAGCAGTTCACCAGGGGCAGCGTTTCATCCCGCCGGCGATAGCGCATCGGCTGGCAGAAAGAATGCCACGGTCCGAGCTTACGGCACGCGAACTCGAAGTTCTTAAGCTCATCGTGAAGGGAATGAGCAACAAAGAAATTGCGTCAACGCTTCGTATAACCGAAGGAACCGTCAAGATTCACGTCAACAATCTGCTGGCCAAGCTTGGGGTGAGCGACCGAACCAAAGCTGCAACGACCGCCCTTCAGCGGGGCATTGTCTATCTCGAATAACCATGTAGCGCAGACTGTCCAGTCTGCGCTCGGTCGCACCAAAACAATTCTTGACGAAGCGCAGACTGGACAGTCTACGCTACATCCTATATCGAAAGTTATAGTTCCGCCTCGCCCTCTGGTTTAATGACAAAAGCAGCCCGATCGAATATCGTTGCCGCGCGCTCGCTACGCTAGACCCCGCGGCACAGAGGATATAACGATACAGCTCAACTGGCATTGCCGGAACAGATCCGATGTTAGACGGATCAACTAGTCTTCGGCCGTGAAAAACTTATGACGACACTGTTGATCGCGATTCTGCTGGTTTGTGGCTCGGCGCCCTTTGGCCAGAGCAACGCCCTGAAGTGGCGACCGGCCGCGGAAAAGGAGCTCAAGTCGTTGATACCGGCAAGAGTCGCGGTTGAAAATGAACGGATCGAAACCGAACTGCGCACCGCCTCAGGAATTTCAAACGGAAACGGCAAGTTTATTGCTGGCGTGCTAATGATTACCGCCGGTTATTCCGCCGAGGGCAAGTACAGCCATTTCTTTATTACTCAAGTAGGAATTAAATGCGGTGACTTTGAACTTCGACCCGGCGAATATGTCTTTGGCCACAAGCGGACTGATCAGGAAACCCTCAAGGTTAGTTTCTACGAGGCCTCAACTGGTAAGCATATCGGTGATGTAAAAGCGCAGGTGGATCCAAAGAGGGGACCAGTAAGGTCAATCACTGTCGTTCCGCCTGGCATTGAAAAACCGATGATCAAGCTCGGGCGATTTTTCTTCGAATACAGCATTTCAGGCTAGGTGAACTGGAGAAGATAAAAATGAGCGTATCAAGGCATCTCCGTCTTTCCGCCACTATCGCAATTTCCCTTCTGTGTTGTTCGTTGGCTATCGCTGCGTCGCAGGAGATTGCCATCGTTCTGACTGGACGCGAAGCGACGCGAGTCATACCGACCAGCTTCTACTACGAGGGCCAGAGCGCGCCCACACAGATGCGCAACTCGGCGGCCGCGAGGTTCGGAACAAACCGCTATGTCATAGTCGGTCTGGTAGACACCTCCGGGTATTCGACAGAGGTGCGAGCGAAGTATCAGGGGTTCTTCATCACCGATTCTGCCGTCAACATCGGCGGCAATGAATTGCCAACCGGCGCATACGGGTTCGGGTTCTCAAGCGACGGAAAGTTCAACGTCTTTGATGTCGGCGGCAAAGCGGTGACGTCTGTGGGAGCGACTAAAGATACTGCGCTGCGTCGCCCTCGACCCCTGATGATGGTGAAAGAGAAAGACGGCGTGCGGCTCTACGCCGAGCGCAGCTTTGTTGTTATCACATCTAAGTAAGCATCAATTTGGGTGGAGGGCATCTGCGTGCGCAACCTGTCTGGCACCTTCGTGAAGTCGCTGGTAATCGGCTACCTCGTTCTACTACTCAACAGTTCGTACCTTGCCGGCTACGCCGACCCTACGTTGTTTTATTTTGGCAATGTCGCGCTGCATTTGATTCTGGGCGTGGTTCTAGCCGTAGCCTCTGCCGCGTATGCTGTCCGACGGTTCCGCGGGTTTTCGGGAACGATGAAGCTTGCGACTGTGTTGCTGGGGGTCAGCGCCGCGCTCGGTCTGTTTATGATGAGGTTTGGCGCGACGCGACAATATCGCTGGGCGCTTTATTCTCACATCGCATTTTCAGTTGCCGGCTCGATTCCGCTTTTGGTGGTTTTGTTCAAGGAGGCGCGTAGCCGTTCAGCGTTGCGACTGCGCCCCGCTGTTTATGTGGCGATTGTCAGTTTCGTCTTTCTTTTTCCTGTTGCGTCGACTGCATTCAACCGTTATGCGGGAGCGGAGCGCTACAAGATTATCAACCCCGATGATGTTCCATTGAAGATGGAGAACGAAGGAGCCGGACCGGGCGGACCCTTTTTCCCTTCGTCCGCCGAGACAAACGTTGGCGGCACGATACCATCGACGTTCTTCATGACGAGCCAGGAATGCGCTCGCTGTCACAAAGAGATTTACGATCAGTGGAATTCGTCGGCCCATCATTTCGGATCGTTCAACAACCAGTGGTACAGAAAATCGATTGAGTACATGCAGGACGTGGTTGGGACGCAGGCGTCCAAATGGTGCGCTGGTTGTCATGATCACGCCGTTTTCTTCAACGGGCGGTTCGATCGACCGATTAAGGAACAGATCGACACTCCTGAAGCACAGAACGGACTTGGGTGCACGTCGTGCCATTCGATAGTGCACGTCAAGAGCACTATGGGTCAGGGAGATTTTACGATCGAGTATCCTCCGATGCACGATCTGGCGGCGAGCAACAACAAGTTTCTCAAATGGACGCACGATTACTTGCTGAAGGTTGATCCGCAGCCTCATCGAGAAACGTTTCTCAAAAGTTTTCATACTGACCAAACTCCTGAGTTTTGTTCAAGCTGTCACAAGGTTCATCTGGACATCCCGGTGAATAGCTACCGCTGGTTTCGGGGATTCAACGAATACGACAACTGGCAGGCATCGGGCGTTTCCGGTGAGGGGGCGCGCTCGTTTTACTATCCGGCGAAGCCTCAAAAGTGCGCCGACTGTCATATGCCCCTGGTGGCCTCCAATGACCCGGCCGCCCGGGAAGGAAAGGTGCACTCACATCGGTTCCCGGGCGCGAATACCGCCCTGCCTCATGTCAACCAGGACGCCGAGCAGATGAAGGTGACTCAGGATTTTCTTCGCGACGGACAGGTAACGATCGACATCTTCGGGATGGCTCGGACGGCCGCGCCCACGGGACAAACGGACAAGAAGAAGACAGCTCAGGACGAGCCACAACTTGCAAGCACGTTTGCGATAGGTGAAGAATCGGCGAATTTTGGCGCGGGGCAGGCTTTTATCTCTCCACCGGTCGAGATAATTGCGCCGCTCGACAAAGTCGATGCGGCCGTTCGCAAGGGCGACTCATTGCGCGTTGAAGTCGTCGTGCGAACAAGAAAGGTCGGGCATTTCTTTCCCGGCGGCACGGTTGATGCGTTTGATGTCTGGGTCGAACTCGAAGCGGTCGACGACAAGGGCCAAAAGATTTTTCACAGCGGCGAGGTCGAAGATAGCGGGCGGGGGCCTGTCGAATCAGGTGCGCATTTCTATCGCAGTCTTCAACTGGACGAACACGGCAATCCGATCAACAAGCGCAACGCGTGGATGACGCGGTCGGTAGCGTATGTGCGTTTGGTTCCTCCCGGAGCCGCCGACACGATTCATTACCGATTGGACATTCCGGAAAACTGCGGAGATCGAATCTATCTCCGCGCCAAGGTCAACTATCGTAAGTTTGCCTGGTGGAACACGCAGTGGGCATTCGGCGGTGTTCGCGACCCTGAGCACAAAGACTTCTCGTTAACATCCGCACACGACGACGGCAAGTGGGTATTCACCGGCGATACTTCGACGGTGTCCGGGCAAGTCAAATCGATTCCCGATATTCCGATCACCGTAATGTCGTATCAGGAGACTTCGCTGAGAGTAATCCCCCGCGGTGCACCGCTGCCTGAAACAAAACCATTCCTGGATAAATCGGTGCGCGAGCGCTGGAACGATTACGGCATTGGCTTGCTGCTGCAAGGGGACTTGAAAGGCGCGGAGGCCGCTTTCCTCAAAGTCACCGAAATGGACCCCGGCTATGCGGATGGATGGGTCAACGTCGCAAGAGCGCAGATTCAAGAGGGAAACATGGAAGAGGCCGAGAAGTTTCTAACCAAAGCCCTTGAAATCGATCCGGGCCTTGCGAAGACTCATTTCTTCCTCGGCACGGCGCTAAAGAGCCTGGGTCGATACGATGAGGCTCTCGAGCACTCGCGGACCGCGGCTTCCAAGTACCCGCGTGATCGAGTGGTCGTCAATCAAATCGGGCGGATTCTGTTCCTAAAGCGGGAGTACAAAGCCGCCATCGTCGAGCTTCAAAAGGTGCTCAAGATCGATGCCGAAGACCTGCAGGCTCACTACAATCTAATGCTGTGCTATCAAGGGCTGGGGAATTCGGAACAGGCGGCCCGCGAGCAGACTTTGTACAAACGCTTCAAGGCTGACGAGACCGCTCAGTTCATCACCGGACCGTACCGCCAGTTACACCCGAAAGATAACAACGAGCGTCAGCAGATTCACGAGCATGTTTCTGTCCCTGCGGCTAAACGTGCTCAGCCGTATACTGCAGTCAACGGCAAACGAGTAACGCGAATCAGCGCGAAAGCGCGCTGAAGAAGGTAACGTTTTTAGAGGTGATCAGATGCAACGAGTGTTTTTTTCTATACTTTTTACCGTACTTTTGTTGATGCCATTGATCAGTTGCGGGCACGGTCCATCGACCGAGGATGTTTCCTCCGCGCCCGACAAGCAGAAAGCCGCCGATGCAGCTCAAGCGGAGCAGGCGGCCGCGCAGCCTCAAGCACCTGCCGCCACCGATGTGCCGCGCTACTCAGGCCCGATTCAGTTTGTGGATGCGACGGCGCCGGCGGGCATTAGCTTCAAGCATAATAACGGAGCCTTCGGTAAGAAGTATCTTCCTGAAACTCTCGGTTCGGGTTGTGCTTTTCTGGACTATGACAACGACGGCTGGCAGGACATATTGCTTATTAACTCAATGAATTGGCCGGGGCGCCCAGGGCGGTCTTACCCGGCTTTGTATCACAACAATCAAAACGGTACGTTCACTGATGTAACTCGCGACGCGGGACTCGCGGTTGAGATGTACGGTCTGGGGTGCGCGATCGCTGACTATGACAATGACGGCTTCGCGGACATCTACGTCACCTGCCTGGGACCGAACCGTCTGTTCCGAAACTTCGGCAACGGTAAGTTCCAGGACGTGACCGCCAAGACCGGCGTTGGCGATCCCAGCTTTTCCTCGAGCGCCATCTGGTTCGATTACGACAAGGATGGAAGGCTCGATCTGTTTGTCTGCAACTATGTCGACTGGTCAATCGACAAAGACCTACACTGTACTCTCGACGGAAAGAACAAGTCCTATTGCACTCCGGAGTCATACAAGGGTCAAAGCTCGACGCTCTATCACAACCGCGGTGACGGAAAGTTTGATAACGTGACCAAGAACGCCGGGCTGTACGACGTCGCCGGAAAATCTCTCGGCGTAGCGATGCTCGATTACGACGGCGATGGCTGGCAAGACCTGTTTGTAGCCAACGACACTCAACCAAATAAGCTTTATCGCAACAACGGCGATGGCACCTTCACCGACAATGCTATGACCGCGGGAATAGCGTTTAGCGAAGCTGGGGTCGCTCGAGCCGGCATGGGAGTCGACGCCGCTGACTATGATGGTTCCGGCAGGCAGAGCCTGGTGATCGGCAATTTCTCGAACGAAATGATGGCTCTCTATCACAACGAAGGCACGGGTCTGTTCATCGACGAAGCTCCGACGTCGACGATCGGCAAGGCCTCGCTGCTCACTCTTACCTTTGGCTGTTTCTTCTTTGACTATGATCTCGACGGGCTGCCCGACATCTTTGCATCAAACGGGCATGTGTCGGACGATATCAGCGCGGTTCAGGAGAAGGTCAAGTATGCCGAGCCGCCACACTTGTTTCGCAACCTCGGTAAGAAGCGATTCGAAGCGGTGACCGGCAAGCTTGGCAAGGCGCTCGGGCAGACGATGGTCGGACGCGGTGTGGCGCACGGGGATTATGACAACGACGGGGACCTCGATGTGTTGATTATGTCAAACAACGGTCGCGCTCGCCTGCTTCGAAATGACGGCGGCAATCAGAACAACCTTCTGCGAATCAAGACGATGGGAACGTCGTCGAACCGCGATGGCATCG
This sequence comes from Blastocatellia bacterium, assembly GCA_035649735.1. Taxonomy (GTDB): domain Bacteria; phylum Acidobacteriota; class Blastocatellia; order UBA7656; family UBA7656; genus Onstottus_A. The sequence continues at coordinate 10,214 of DASRIZ010000584.1, forward strand.
GCGCAAAGATTACCGTGAAGGTCACAAATGAGCAGAAGCTCTGGGGCGTTGTGAAGACTGGTTCAAGCTACGCTTCGCAGAGCGAACTGGTGTTGACCTTTGGTCTTGGCAAATCGGAGAAAGTAGCGAGCATTGAGGTAGCGTGGCCGAGCGGCCGCGTGGATAACTTGCAGGATGTGAGCGCAAATCAAGCCATCACAATTCAGGAAGGGATAGGAATGATTGCCCACCAGCCGATCGTCTTCGTAAGACCGTTGGGTGGCGCCGAGCAAGCGAGTGCTACACCGAAATGACGCATGGATCGATGCTAGGGCGTTCCTTTCCCCGAAAGTGTCAGCACTCTGCTTCGCCACTCGGAGTGAGGCAAGCTTCTAAGATTCCGAAGCTCCGACGCGAGAACAACCAGCTTTTTGACCTGCCCGATGATTGCGAATTCCACTTCGGCTTTGGGTTTCGCGGCTTGTTCGAGCATAGCCAGCTTGTCCTCCCGCCATTTTGCCGGAGGATCTGCGCCAGCCACGATGTAAGACAACGCTTCAAGCCCGGCGGTACTGATTGCTGAAAGATCGCGAGGGAGCTGTTCAGCCTCACGCAACACCGGGGACCTGTCGATCATCGCCTCTAACATTGGACATGCATCGCGCCAGAGTTTCAGCGTTGACTCGATCCGTTCGCGGTTTCGCAGGAGGTCTGGGGCATCCGAAAGAATGCCATCAACGAGAGCCGCAAACCTTCGGGCCGCTCTGCTATCGGGACGTGCTGCGTCTATCAATCGAGTAAGCGGCGTTAGCACCGTTGCAGGGCGCGCCCGCGTTCGCCGGTATTCTTTTACCGGCTCGACCAGCGACACAAGCGTTTTGAGCGGCTCTATGTTCTCCGTCCCGGCCATCCGGCGGAGCAGCATGTCGACGTTTTTCTCGTGTGTAAGCCCCAACTCTTCAAGCTGGATGTTGATGACATCCAGCCGCCGGTACATGTCATCGATATCTTTCACATGACTGGGAGACCATAATCGCTCTGCAATAGCGGCGGTGCGCGGCCAGATGCGCGAATCGATGGTCTCCGGGCCCACCCACTCACCCCACATCGTGGCTTCGCCTCCCAGGATGTGCTTTATCTCCTGCTCGCTCAGGTTGCTGTCGGAAACAGTCGGATCGACTGTGTAATGCTGCCACGTGGGATAGACAAGATCGATGTAATAGCCGGCGGACAAAATGCCGTCGTATCCCTTACGCGCCGCTTCTGCGAGTGACTTCGGACCACGCCAGGATTGCACGACGGTGTCCCTCGGCAGGTCCGGATGAAGAATCTCCTCCCATCCGATAACCTTCTTCCCAAGTTTCTGCAGAGTTTTTGATATCCGCTGGTTAAAGTAGGCTTGAAGCGCGTGGTTGTCTTTGATTCCTTTCGCCTTCATGAAGCTTTGAATCTGTGAATTCTTTGTCCACTGATGACCTTCATTTTCATCGCCGCCAATGTGGACATAGGCGTCGGGAAACAACGCGCTCATTTCTGAGAAGAAGCCGTCGAGAAGCTTGTACGTTTCTTCCCGAGTAGGGTCGAAGGCCGGAAGCATGATTCCAGCTTTGCGCT
>DASRIZ010000585.1:0-11476 GCA_035649735.1 Blastocatellia bacterium
CGTGTGCTTGCTATGTCGTAGCCTGGGAGATCATCTACTTCAAATTCATGCCGGACTTTGTTGACAAATACGCCAGCTACACGGTTGAGAAGGTAAGGGCCTCTGGCGCCAGTCAGCAGGTAATCGACGCACAGTTGGAGCAGATGAAGAGTTTTAAGGCAATGTATGATAATCCGTTCATCAACGCCGCGATAACTTTTGTTGAGCCGTTTCCTATCGGCCTGATCGTTACTTTGATTTCGGCGGCCATTTTAAAGAAAAAGACAGCCGCCACCAGGGATGAGAGTCAGCCGGCCCAGCTGCAGGTGCAGTCAGAGAACTAACGGGGCTAGTCGAGTGGTTGAGCGAACAACAGGTACATAACACAAGGAGGAGAATATGGAACTGGGAAATTTCTCTGTTAGCCTGGCTGTAAAAGATATCGAGGCGTCAAAGCTCTTTTACGAAAAGCTGGGGTTTAAAGTCTTCGGAGGAAATCAGTCGCAGAATTGGCTGATCATGAAAAATGGCGACCACAATATCGGGTTGTTTCAAGGGATGTTCGATAAGAACATTCTCACTTTCAACCCGGGCTGGAGTAGCGATGCGCAGACACTCGGAGAATTCACCGATGTTCGAGAGCTCCAGCGACAGCTCAAAGATCGCGGCGTAGACATGATTTCAGAAGCAGACGAAAGCACTACTGGCCCGGCTAGCTTTATGATTGTTGATCCAGACGGAAACACGATTCTCGTAGATCAGCACGTGTAGGCAGAAGAAGTGAAGACCTTCCGCGTATCTTTATCGCGATGAATCTACCGCAGCCGACCGGGGCCAGGACGCGGCCGACGAGCGCAAGCTCCTCCAAGGCATCTGGCTGCCGACGGCTGCGGAACCGGGCGAGGATCCACTCGATGAGTGGCGCTCGAGACGATGAAGCGCACGGCAGAACAACGACCGTATCACCGTTAATGTAGCCGCTACCGAAGTCGATCCTGGTTCAGATTCCCCAACCCACGCCACGGCAGTCCCCTAAGTTTTCTGGATTCGCACCCGTGCGATTCGAGGCCGCTGCCGCGTCACGATGTCCTCAGCCGAACCCATGGAAGGCCTGAACGCCTTCGGAGTCCGGCGGATGTTCACGTCATCCGATTTGGCGAGGCCGACGCGGACGTTCTCAAAGGCAATTTGGACAAACCTATTTGACCCCGAAAGGCGCTCGCGCCAACCTGAGACTCGGCCAGCGCGACTACCTGATTCAGGAGAACTGGCTTATTCCAACACCTCGCTCTGAAGCCTTCAGCGTCTTGATGTACTGAATCAACAGTGATATATCTCGCACGCACGCCCGAGGGAACGCGGTAGGTATCTCAGGGATATAAGAACAATCTGACTGGTAGTGAAGCGATCGGTTAAGTCGCTATGCGACCCGAATAAACCGTACGGGTTTGTTTTGATACTCGAATACCAACTGGAGGAGCAACTCTATGCAGCAAGTAGATCAGATCACCTGTATCAATAAAGGCGCTTTTGTCATGAAGTTCAGGGTGGAATGGAGTAATGGCGGCGTGTCCGGCTGGACTGATGAATACCCCGTTGACCAATCAGCAGGTCTTAACCTGAACAACTTTGCGATCCCCGAGGGAGATCAGGTCACGGTGGAAGTTTCAGCGGAAGCGGGTGAAAGAAAGCATACACACCAGCCCGTAGTCTTTAAGCGGAATAGCGGCAACAACGCGACCTATGTTGCCAAAGGCACAACTTTGGATATTCACGTTGACCTCTTAGGCGATTAGTTGCTAACGATCAATCGACTTTAAAGTCTGTGGGATTTGGTTGAAGGTTTGATAATGCATGCGAATTCTCGTTTCCGGTTATCTGGCGGAATTGCCTTCTAAGCAGCGGGTCGCAGGTGCGAGTCCTGCCGAGCGCACCTTTATTTTCAATCATTTGCAGCTCCTTCGCACGGTTCAAAAATCCGCTGTAGATAATTTTGTAGATGATCATGCCTCGCTGGTTTTTTCTATGTATTTCAAGTCAGACATTCTTCCTGATTTTCCTCACTAGTTACACACCTGCAAAACTTTTGGCGCGTCTCTACGAGGGTTACTGCGCGTTGTTACCGCCTGGTTGTTTTGGGATCTCGTGATATGCAGATGTGCGGAAATTCATCATTCGAGATTCATGCGTTTGAGGATAGCCGCGAAGCGCGCGTGTGCGCGCAGGCGATCCCAGCTCGGATCAGCCTTGATGAATGGGGCTAAGAGCACGTCCCTCGCATCAACTGCCCGCTCCAGCCAGAGAAGCGCCTCATCGTCCTCGCCCAATCCGTTATAGACCATGGCGATGTTGTATGGTGGGACATAGCGTTGCTTTGATAGAGCTTTGAGTTCATCCAACGCCGCTTGCGCCTGGGCACGATGTCCTGCCAACGCCCAAGTGTAGCCGATCATTGAGATCGTTTGCGTGTTGTCGCCGGAAGTACTCCTGGCCTTGCTCAACTCCGCGATGGCATCGGCGTACTTTCCCTGCCGTATCTCAACCCTCGCCAGCGTCAGAAGTGCGATCCAGAAGTTCGGCTCTAACTCGAGCGTCTTTGTTAACTTCTCTCGTGCCTCATCGTTCCGTCCATCAAAATAGAGAAAGAGTGACTCAAGTGTACGCATGATTGGCGAGAGTGGATCAAGCTCTTTGGCGCGCGCACCTTCGCCTATAGACTCCTGATGCCGTCCAAGCGTCGAAAGAAGGAGAGCGTACGCACGGTGTGCCTCCGCCAAATTTGGGTTGAGTGCGATGGCTCGCCTGGCTTCAAGCTCGGAGCCGGTCCAGTCCCAGTCATACCAGCATTTCATCATCGAGAGAGAAGCGTGAACGTTGGCAAGCGACTCGTCAATTTCAAGCGCCTTCGCCGCTGCCGCTTTGGCTTGCGGAAATGCGTCGGTAGGCGGTACATCGCTGTTGATCGGCAGTGAGTGGTATGCCTCCGCTAGCCCGGCGTAGGCCCCGGCGTAAGTCGGATCTAAATCGATCGCCTCTTGGAAAAACTTAATGCTTTTCCTCACCTCGGGCAGGATCAGTTTACGCAATGAGTAGCGGCCCTTCAGATAAAGCTCGTATGCCTCAGGATTCTCCGTGTCCCGTTTGGTTAGCGCCCTCCTTTCTTCGCTATTGAGTCTCAGGGCAAGCGCGCCCACGACGCGCTCCGAGATCGCATCCTGTACGGCGAACATCGTAAGTTTTTCATCGAACGGGCCGGCCCACAGCGTATCACCATCTTCCACTTTGATGAGTCGTACGGTCACACGGATTCGGTCCCCCCAACGTTGAATGCTTCCGTCCACCACAAACTCTACGCCAAGTTCGCGCCCCGCGGCCTGTGGGTCTTGTTCAGGTCCGCGATACCTGCGCACCGAAGTCAGAGGTCTCACGATGACCGCTCTGCTATTGCTGAGCCGTGTGATCAGCGCTTCCGTCATTCCAAATTCGAGCTCGGGGTCTCCGTTTTCTACCACCAGCGGCTTGAACGGCAGCACCGCGATGGTCCTGACTCGTTGAACCGAGGTGGACCTCGTCCCGGTCCAGAAGTAGAGGAACGCGACACTCAGACAGGCGGCGATTAGACCCACGAGTAACAGGGACGAGGGAACTCTCGCCTTAAGCTTAACGGGAAGCGGACTCGGCTCGGCTGAGCTGCCAAGAGTCGCATTTACCGAGTCCGCGTCGGAGCTCGCCGCTTTCCCAGTCTCCGGACCTGCTTCAGCGTCGATGACCGTTCGCACGGCGGGAGCGAAACGGTAGCCACTCCCGGAGACGGTTACGATGTACTGGTTCACTCCAGGTCGCTCCCCAAGCAAGCGCCGAAGCGTGGAGATGTTCTGACTTAGGTTGTTCTCGGTTACGAACGAATCCGGCCAGATCGCGCTCATCAGATCGTCCTTCTCCAGCACCCTCCCGTGATGCCGCACAAAGTACAGCAATGTGTCGAAGACCTTCGGCGTCAACGGCAATGGCTCGCCGTTCCTCAGCAGCACGCGGTCGGCCGCGTCCAAGCGGAAGTCCCCGAACTCGTAGATCCGTGGTTCTGGCTCATCCATCAGTTTTCAGAACTTTCAGAACTATTTCATGCGGATTTTCAAGACTTTCACTGCACCGCGGGAACAGAATCAACGCCTCATCAGTCCGAGCAGGACGCGATAAATACTACATCAACGGAGAAATGAATATGAAGACTCGGATTACGGACTCTATCATTTTGGTGGCTCTTCTGTCCGTACTCGGCTTTGTAGGCGTTAGTGTTAGTGAGGTGACGTCCGCTAGCGGCGCGACGGCCGATACATCGAATAAGATAGGCCCAGAATTGAGGACATTCCCCGCTCTGCACACGTTCACTACGAAGATGCCGACCGAAGCCACTGTCAGGCTCAGCCCCACTCCAGCAGGCTGCCTGTTAGTCCCCACCGCGCCGCAGAGAGAAGCCGGGGTATTGGTACCGGAGGACGACGTCAAGGCTGTGATTATGAAATATAAGGTTGATACCCCTGTAGCGCCGGTGACTACATATATTCAGCAGATGCCAGCTCCGGTGTGTAATGAGAAATTCAGGCACTACGTTCACGCATCTTTGCCTGCGGAGTTCATGTCCAACCTCTTAGACGATCCGGCGCTGACGCTGGCAACCCGCCGGGCATTTGCGCCAGTGTTAGATTTATATGGCAGGACTCATGTCTATGACATCGTGGTCATCGACAACTCAGTGCCGATCATAATGAGTGACAGCGGAGTACTGCTTTGCCTGACCACCGGGCTGCTGCGAAGAACGCAAAGCGAAGATGAGTTGCTTGGCTACGTCGCTCACGAGGTTGGACACGAATGGTTAGCTCGGAGAACCGTAGAGCTCAGAAAGCAATATGAAAGTTATCTGGCGAGGGGGGCGCACAGGCAGGCGAACATGATGCGGGAGAAGTTAGCCTTAATTGAACTGGAAGCAGATTCTTTTGCTTCGCTGACTTTGGCATACCTGGGAAGGACGCCTCTAGAGTACGTCAGATCCCTACAGAAGACAGCAAGGGGATACAGTGACATTCCAATTGGATATCATCCACGTGAGTCCCAACGCGCCCAGGTGATTACATCCCTAGTACCGCAGAGTATATTGAACCTGACTCCAACAAAGACCGCAGAGTTCATGGCCCTTAAAGAGGCTCTCGCAAAAAGTCGAAAAAGATAAAGGTGATCTCTGTAGATAATTCTGTTGTTGGTCAAATCCTCAAAGAGCACGCCAAGGACAAACATGCGTTGATCGTGACACGGGAGCAGGCGCTCGGCCTCGCACAGGAGGAGTAGCGCCTGCCGCCGTTCACGCATCGGTGCTCGTCTAAGACCAGCCACCCCAATCGCCGCCAGGCGAAGTCTGGGAAATGCTGATCAATTCCTGGTTCAAGGTGAGCGCCCAGAATTCGATGCAGCCGTTGTTCTGCAGTGCGGCGGTCAATTGATAAACCTGCGGAGCATTCATCCAACTGCCCGTTGACCACCCGTTCCAATTCCCGCCGGGTGTAGTCTGGAAATTGGTAATCAGTTCGCTGTCCGGCGTCGTTCCCCAAATCTGTGTGCCGCGCGTGCCTGCTTGTTGACACGCGGTGATGTTGGCGAGGCTGGGCGCGCCACCCCAATTCGGCCCGTGCCAGGGCGAAAAAGAGCCGCCCTGATCAGATTGCCAGCAAAACCAGAGTTGCCGCTTGGTGTCGAGCGCCCATAATTGAGCGTGCCCATTTTGTTCTGCTGCGGCAATTCCAATGAATTGAGATTTCTCAGGCGTGGCAGGCCAATTCTGCCAGGCGCTCCATTGGCCACCCTGTGTTGTTTGAGAGCAGCTGACAAGTGAAAAGTCTTGAGAGATTCCCCAAAGCAGTGAACCTTTGTTATTGCCTTGCCGGCATGCAGCGAGCCTTTTCATTCCATTCGGAGCGTTGTTCCAGTTTGGTCCCGACCACGGCACCCAGTTGCCGCCCGGCGAACTCTGACTGGTGGTCCAGAGTGCCAGATTCGCGTCAAGTCCCCAGAACTGCACGCATCCGTTGTTTTGTTGCGCCGCTGCCAAGTCAAAGGTCTGTGCGGGAAACCCTGGCCCAGCCCAATCGCTTCCCATCCACGGGCTCCAACTGCCGCCAGGCGTTATCTGATACATCGTATTAACAGTGCCATCGAATTGGACACCCCAGAGTTGTGCACCCCGATCGCCGCCCTGTTGAGCGGCTGCAAGCTTACACAATTGAGGGGTGCTTTGTTGATTGAGTTTCTCGGACATACTTTCGCGCTCCTTTTATTCACTTTAGTCTGCTAACGAACAAACGCTCTCTTATGAGTTTCGAAGTTCCACTGTCGTGCGATTATTCCCAGCGAGCCGAATAAGCGTCTCATCGATGTCTATGAACGGGGCCCTTACAATGGATGGTTTGTTACGATTGCACAGAAACGATCGAGGATTCAAGCTGGACATGGTAATGCATTGTCACTGACAAGTCTCGATTGTCTTTGTTTGTGCGATCGAAGTTTACATCTGGAAGTATTGCATAAGTTTGTGTGTACACGATTACACAAATGAATTGACAATTGCTTCATTACTTAATATAAGCTAGCCCAGCCATAGCTGTCCTGCACTAATCATAAATCTCAAGGGTTCGGCCGCAGGATAGCTGACAGGGAGGCTCCCATGAATGAGCCACTGCAAACTGCGCTCTCGTTTCAGCTTCTCGGCCTCAGATGGGCGTATGTAATAGCCCAACCTTCACTCACTACACTTCACGGGCAAGTTCTTAGAACGAACCCAAGTATCAACGTCAGCAATTTCGGTACGACACAACCCTGTTGAAAAGGAGAATTTTATGGCAGATGATGCGACCAACTTTGTCTTCCGCGTGGAAGGCCTAAAACTGTCGGCCCAGGATCAGCAGCGCATTTCGCAAGCCATCGCCGGCGCCGTCGGCGCCGAGTTGGTGAAACTGCACAAACCCGTTGACCCGCCGATGATTGTGAAACCGTTTCCTTGGCCGGGCGGAATCTGGATCCGAGCTTTGAAGGATGTCGGGGTGTTTGACAGGGTCAAACGACTCGGCGCAGAAAAGGTCAACGTGCAGATTGGGGGGCAGTGATGAACGATTCGGCGACTCTTTGTCCAAGCGCGCCGCTGGAATCCGGCGTGATTTTGGTCGGAGTGGTGTTGACGAACGGGACGGTGGCCTATGCCGCCGACCGCCTGGAATTGGGAGAGGAGTTTGTCAACGCGGCGTCGCAAGCCGATTCGCCGGAGCGGATGTTCCGGTTCGCAAGTCCCTGCCGGCAAAACGGCTGTCGACACTGGACGGGAGAGCAGTGTGGAGTTATCGATCGCTTTCTTGAAGTCAACAGCCACATCGAAGCGGAGGAGGCATTGCCGCCATGTTCCATCCGCGAGCAGTGCCGTTGGTTCAATCAGGAGGGGGCTCGCGCCTGCGGGCTCTGTCCTTACATTATCACCGATTCGAGACCTCAGTTGTCGGAGCTGCCTGGCTGAGATCCACGATTGGTGAGTCGCTGAATAACGAGCCGCCGCAGATGAGAAATCACATTTTCGTCAGCGGCGGCCGTTCTCATCCAGGTCAAGGGTCAGCGCAATTTCAAATTCGTGCCAACGTCTTTTGCCATATTCTTCTATTGCGCGTTCTCCCCCATTCTAGTACCATACCCGCGCCCTAAATAAGATAAAGCATTACCTCAGTTTAGACCGCACCTCACGGACCAAGCAGGAAGCGCCTCTCGCAGGAAGTAGAAGCAATAGTTGTAAAAGCAATAGTCCCGACGGCGAACTCGCCAGATTACCGACTTGGAGGGTCACAGATGAAGATAAAAAGAATTGCTTTGCTGGTAACCATGGGCGCTGCCCTGGCCGCCGTTGTAGCAGGCGCGATGGCTGTGCCGGTCTCCGGCACGAAGGCTCGAGCCGAAGTCAGATTAGCAAGGCCCTCAGCGCCCGCTGTAGCGGCTTCAACCAATGTTTCAACCAAGGCTACGGGTCAGGCGTCAAGCACTGTCCAGAGGATCAAACGCCGCGAGGGTTCGATCTTGCCTTCAGAGCCTCTTATTGTCGGCGGCGACGATGTGCCAAGCGGGAGATTGCATCCCCGGGCGATGAGCGCGTTGGGGTTCTCCGAAACGCCGATGCGTCGCCCCATGGGGAGATGGCCAGGCGCAAAAAAGAGCGGGAAAAACACCTACACGATCCAATCCGGACAGCCCACGATCTTGAATGCCCGGAGCGCGCTATCGGCGGCACTGATGACCAACCTCGGTGGGCGAGACACCCAGTTTTCAGAAGTTACGCTGATTGCAGACTGGGATGGTCGTGAGGACTGCGCTGCGGATCGCGAAGCGAAAGTCGATGACTTTTCCAGCGTTGAGGGGGAAATCGATTTCGCGCTGACGCGGACCGCGATCTCAGAACATACGATCGCCAACGGATTCAACGAGAACATATTCTACTATGGCGACTCGGTGGGTAACGTCTGGATAGGAGCGGATGCAAACGGGGACGGGCGAGTCGAGACGATAAAACAGATCAACCTCCCGACCCAGTTGTCGATACCGGGGGATGACCAGGTTACGATAACCGGGTTGGCGGTGAGTCCAGTTGTCGATTTCGGTGGAGGAACGGCGGGCGAGATCCTCTGGGGGACGTTTACCGACTCAGAGGGTTTCTTGGTCGGGGGAAACACGGTGCGGCGTAGCGCACTGTTTTTCATATTGCTCGAGGACACCCCTGGCGTTGGGTTTCCGGTGACCATCAGCGGGCCGGGGGTTTTTGGGTTCTCAAGCTTGTCGTCACCAGGAGGGGTTGCTGTTGATGATGACGGAAACGTTTATTGGCACCTCGCTGACCTGATTCAATTTACCACTGCCACAATTTTCAAGATTTTTGATGTCAATGGCGACCGTATACCGGACATTGCGTTTGTTCCCTATACCCAGACTCCGGGTGTGGCAACCACGGCCACGCCGTTATTTGGGAACATCGTGTCGATGACCAATGGTCCGTGCAACACAATATACGCAGCAGTTGCGAGGTCGTTTGTGCCTGGAGACGTAAGCTTTGATCAGTTGACGATGGGGTTGTTTCCCAATCCTTCAGCATTGGGTCCGACACCGTCGATGATCATCAGCTTTGCAGACTGCAAAGGGGCTTTCGATGCATGCTCGGGAATAACCGAGGGGTCCGTTGTAACCAATGTCGGAGGGACGCTGCCGATTCGTGATCATTTTGCGGACGGACCCGCGGCGGGCGTAGCGGTTGTGCCCGGCGTGAACAACTTTCGAGTGTTCGTGCTGGGTAACGGTCCGGATATTCGAACGGGCACCTCAGCAATCGTGACACCTAACACTCTGAAGATAGACATGCAGATCGACTATTCCGCGCATGCCGGAATAGCTGTCGACGAGAACGGCAGTGTTTACGTGATCAGCGGCGGGCAGCCCGCCGGGGTAGGGAAAAACCCCTCTCCAATGCTGGGTGAGATCCTTTGCTTCGAGGACGCTTGTCCGGCCAACAGACGTGCCGACTTTGTTGACCTGAGGGGCGACACCTTACCGAACCCGCCCGCAAGCGGGGGAAATGTCGGCGACGGAGACAGCGATCGGTTTGATCACATTTTCTATCAGGCCCCGTTGGATCAGTTGACGCTTACCCCGACGGGACTTTCCGGGTTATCTCGCGGGTTCCTGCGGTATACCAATCGCCTGGCGCCAAACTTGATTAGTCCGGGCGTGACGCTTGGTTCTACAGAGCCTGTTCAAGGTGACGACGACAGCGATGGCGTGATCATATTCGAGAACCTGGATCCAGGCCATCAGGTTGCAGGTGGAGACGATCAGAATAGCCCGTTCCGAGGAGATGACAACGACGGCGCCGGCAATCCCATCTTGGCTGGGCAGTTTTCGGGCGGCTTCGAGTTCGTGTTTGGTGGAAATGTCGGAACGCAGAATTGCGTGTGGAATGGGTTCTTCTTGAATTCGAACGGGAACATCACGTTCGGGACTGGCGATACTAACAGCTTCCCGAACGTTCCGGATTTCAGATTGGGGCCGCCGCGGATCGCACCGGCTTGGGCGGATCTGAACCCGGATGCGCGAGCGGTGAGTCCTCTAGCGTTCCCAGTGCAGGCCATGGGTTTCAGCGGAGTAAATTCATTCAAGATCCGGTGGATCAACGTCCCTGAGTTTGGATTGGAAGCCTGTGACGGGCTGGACAATTTTGGTTTCCCGCTCTCGATGCAGGGCAACACGTTCTCGGTGACGTTGTTTGACGACGGAACGAGCCGAGATGAGAACGAGAATCAGATACTTGATCCGGCGGATCCTACCGGAGATAACGTGGATCCGGCGTATGACGAACAGGAAGGGCCGACGGATTTGAGGTTCACGAGAGAGCCGAACACGCAGACGCTGGTAGGATGCCCGCCACGACCGGATGGAAGCGGGATAATGGTGTTCGATTACTGCCAGATGAGTTTGCTGGGAACGGCTGAGGATCCAGTGATAACGGGGTACTCGATAGGGTTCCTGGATCCGCTAAACCCGCCAGGGTTGTGCGAGATCAATCTGTCGACGGCAGCGGCATTGGCGGATACAAATCCGTTTAGAGTGCTCACGGAAATAAATCCGGGAGGAAGCCAGACGGCGAACATATGCGCCAACTGCTGCATAGGAGAAGGAACGGAGCCGACGCTGTTCGAGTTGTTTAACGGAGGGCGGCGAGCTGGAACGGGGTCAGGAGGAGAGATAACGTTTGCGCTGCCGGACTTTGATCTTCGGTTTGAAGGAAACGACCCGGCGCTGTGCACGAGCGTTAGACAGAGGGATCTGAATCGAGGCCGAGTATGTCTGCTGGGAGTAGGTTGCGCGCCGCCGGCGAATCCGTCGTGCCAGGTGGTGGTGCCCGGAGCGTTTGCGAACATACCGACGACGACGGGGTTGGTAAACGCGCTGTGCGCGGTGCAACTGAACCTGGTAGGGTGCGGGTTCTTCCCGAACGAGACGACGGTAATCTGTCAGGGGTTCACGACCGAAACGGGAGTGCCGCTGCAGAGGAACGGAAAGACGGTGACAACGGCAGCGACACTAGTGTGCGACACGGACGGAAACGGCGTGGCGGACGCGACGATAGTGTTGGGAAGCGTGACACCGGTAAATTGCAACCTGGTGAGGACGACGTTGGTACCGCTGGCGAGCAGGCCAGGAACAGCGTTCCCGGATGCGTGTTGCGGAGGGAATGCGACAGTCATTATTACGACGACGTTCACGGCAGGAGACAATAATGTGTTCGGGCCGTTCACGAGGACCTCGACGTGCAGTGTGGCGTTGGGGACGAGAGCGCCGGTGGTATTCAGCGTGACGCCGTCAGACGGGAACTGCGGGATACTGCAGGATCTGTTGATCTCGGGAGCGTGCTTCTGCTTCACGCAGGCGA
>DASRIZ010000586.1:0-24153 GCA_035649735.1 Blastocatellia bacterium
CCCGTCGTTTGGCTGGCGAGACGGCTCTTGAAGGCGTTGTCGCTCAGTGGTAGTCTGCTTCTGGGCGTGCAGGGCGCCTCCCGTCCGCGGATAGGACCGAGTCCACCTGAGCAGATCGCCAGACGTTCGGACGTGATCGCCGAACCTCCTTTGCCCGACGCCAGCGGACCACGGGCTCATTCAAGGAGGCTCGTCATGTCCGTCCGCCGCTTGCCAGTCCGACCCGACCTGGAGCAACTACAGCGTCAAGCCAAGGAACTCCTCCGCGCCATCCACGCCGACGACGCGAGCGCCATCGCGGAACTCCGTGAACATCATAGGGAATCGATTGATCCCTCCGACGCGAAGTTGGCCGACGCGCAACTGGTCCTCGCACGGAGCTACGGCGCGTCGAGCTGGACGAGGCTCGCCCACGGGGTGCGGCTCGCAGACGCGATCTGGCGCGACGATCTTGAGACCGTCCGCACGCTCATCACCGCCAATCCGACGCTGATCCACGAACACGTTCTGATTCGCACCGACAGCGGCTGGGGTCCCCCGATGACATACGCCGCGAACCTCGGCCGCGACCAGATCATCCGTCTCCTTCACAGCCACGGCGCCAAGGATTTGGAATCCGCGGCCGGACGAGCCGCACTCCAGGGTATGACCGTCACGCTGCACATGATCTACGACCTGGCCGGGCGACCGTCGCTTGAGAAGTTGACGCTCGCCGGTCCCGCCTACACCCTGAGCGTTGAAGGCACCGCTGCACTCCTGGCGCTCGGCGCTCGCGTCGTCGGGCCCGCTGGGATAGACCACACTACGATGGAACACCTTCTCGGGACGGACAGCCGGAATCCGGCCGCGAAGCACCGCATCCTAGAGATGTATGTCGACCATGCCTTCGAGCCTCCTGACACGCCAGTGATGGCGCTGCACCGCGGGCGCATCGACCTGCTCGACATGCACCTTGCTTGCGATCCGGACCTCCTCACGCGCACGTTCACCATCGCCGAGGTGTTCCCCCTCGCCCCCGCCTGTAGTCGAGAGCCTTACACGGCTCAAGGAACGCCCGTGCACGGGACGACGCTTCTGCACATCGCCGCGTACTTCGACGAGCTGGAGATCGCGGAATGGCTGCTCGATCGAGGCATGGATCCCAACGCGCGTGCCGCGATCGATGCTGACGGGTTCGGCGGCTACACGGCCCTCTTTTCGACAGTCGTCTCGCAGCGCAACTTCTGGGTCAACTACGGCAAGGGACAGCCGGATGAAGCGCGCTTCACGCGCCTCCTGTTGGATCGCGGGGCCGATCCTAATATTCGGGCGTCCTTGCGAGCACGCCTCGAAGAGGGGCACGGCGGCGGATCGCTGCGCGAGTATCGGGACGTGACGCCGCTCGGCTGGGGAGAGCAGTATCATGCGAGAATCTTCGTGAGCCAAGAATCGCTTCGGCTGATCGAAGACCGAGGCGGAGGTCGGTAGCTTGCCGGCGATGGTTCATAGAACCGCAGCGGCTAACGAGGTAGGGTCTAACAGATACGATCCAGCGGAGCGCGCGCGTCCCAGTGTTCACTGTGATTCGAGTGCTACGTCGCGCGCCCGCTGACGCGTGTCGTTAGATCGCTGACCAATGTCCATTTTAGGTTGGATGAAACTTAGAAGGAGGTACGAAATGAGCAGAAAAATCATGGTTTTGTTTTTCGCCCTTTCTTTACTGACCTGCATATTCTTAATTGGTAGAATGCAGTCAGCACACGCACAAAGGACATCAGTTACAGATAATTCCTCCAAACAGAAGTGGGAGTACTGTGCGATAACTGACTCAGGTAGCATGAACGAGAATGAATTTGCCGTCGGCCTTGCGACAATCGTCTATTTTGAAAGCTCAGGTTATCGGGAAGAAAATGTTAAGCTGCAAGGCGAAAAAGTTAGCGCCCCTAACACCGGTGAGTATCAGCGAGTCAAACCAAAAGCACTGGCTATGACTATTGCACAGCTTGGCAGTCAAGGATGGGAGATGGTCGGACAACTCCCATACAACGGCTACTTTCGCTCCGAGGTAGAGCAACCTACAGCTCTGTACTTTAAACGGGCGAAGCAATGAATCTGACTAATACTATCCAAACGCGCGATCTAACAATGGTATGGACGCTGTAAGAGAAATCCGATTGATGTGGGACGAGAGGAAAGCCATCCCGTTTCCCTCAGAGTATGGTGGCAAAGACGTGGCGGGTATCTGCGTGACTTCTTTGGATACGTTCGCCGCGGGTTGTATCGATACTTTCATCTCTAACAATGGACGGCTGGATGGATCGCGCATATCGGTTCTGGAGCAATGCAAGAGTGATCTTGAAGGTGTCGTGAGCTGTCTTGATGGCACTGCAAAGAATTACTTCAACGACCTTCTGATTCTGGTCAAACGGGTTCTACAATTGGCTGGCCAGTGATTCGGGCCGTCGCAGCCGAACTCGGGCGTGCAGCGGAGCGCGCGAACTAATATTAACGGTGATTCCAGTGCTACGTCGCGCGCCCGCTGACGCCTGGCGTTCGGCGGCGGTTCGATGATAGGTGGTCCAACATGCGTGTATTCAAATGCTCTTTTCCTACACTTTGTATCTTTCTCTGGATGGTGAACCTGGCCAACGCTTGCGCAATGGACCATTCGGACGCAGATTCTCATAGAGTTCAACAGGACGCATCAGGAGTGTCTCGTATAGCAGGAATACTAGCCAGCATTGCAAGCGCGTCAGACTACCGGGCTGTTAAGTGGTCTGTAGTAGAACCCGACGAATGGGATGCAGACGAACCGCGTCGCCTTCTTGTAGATCATGCTTATTACTCCCTGTTTAGCCGAGACCCAAAGTCGCTTCTTGATCTAGGACCAATGCACCAGGGTGTTTCAAGTAAGCGCATCCATTCTACAATCCTCGTGTTCAAGTACGCTCAATTGGCTGTCAGCGAGGTAGCACGGTTAAAAGAAAAGAGACTAGACAACATTGGCGCTATCGTTATACGGTCGGACTCGAATGGGTTTCATATAAAGACAATTGGGAGAAGTTATTGCGTCGTGCGGCATGGCGCAAAAGTTGTTTTGTTCGACACTCGCGACCAGGAAGAAACGATGAAGGCCATGGCAGATAAGCTTGAGAAAGCAGAGTGGTGAGTGACGCGAGAGCGGGCCCGTTAAATCCAATGAAGTAGCCGAACTCTCGATGCAGAGCGCGCGCAGTTGGGTTCGTTTGAAGTGGTCCTGATGCGCGCGCCCGCTGATCGTATCGTTAGGCCGAACGAGATTGGGATCTTCCTATGCCAACACCCTGTAGTTGGAGCCCCGAAGATGTCCTGAAGGCGCTCGTCCTAGTCGGCGCTGCTATCGCCTTCGGAATCGGTCTATTGCAGTACCGTCGTGCGCAACAGTGGAAGCGGGCTGAGTGGATCGCGCAAGAGATGAAGCAGCTCGTCGGCGATCCGATCGTGCAAGCAGTGCTCCTTATGATGGATTGGGGCTCCCGGCGCATTCCGCTCTATCCCGATCGCGACAACGAGGCAGAACGCTACGTCCTCCTGAATGATGACCAGATCGCTCGTGCGTTGATGTCGCACGAGGACCGGCCAGAGGGCTTTACTGTATTGGAGGCAGATGTCCGTGCGGCGTTCGATCGTTTCTTGGACGGACTTGAACGCTTCGATTCGTATGTGACGACCGGTCTTGTGACAGAAGCTGATCTAGCAGCTTACTTGCGCTACTGGGCACGCGAGATTTGTGTTGAGGCCAAACCCGGAACGGAAGACCGGCTCGTGCAGTTGCGCCTCTATATGGAAAAGTATGGTTTCAACGGTGCCCACCGTTTGCTCAAGCGTATCGCGGCGGCCTAACTTCCCGCATGCACCGTAGCCGCAAACTGCGCGTCACACTGATGTGACGGCCACAGCACATAAGCTGGCTAGACTCTACTATCGGCTCGTCAAACACGGTGAAGAATACGTCGAGGCCGGTGCCCGAGTGTACGAAGAGAAGCACCGAGAGCGAGTGATAAGGAGCCTGCAGAAGAGAGCGCGAGGCCTGGGCTTTGAGCTCCTAGCCACAGCATCGGGAACCTTCGGCGCACCGCACTAGAAGAGGTGAAATTGCCATACTCGGCAGACGTGTAACTCGAATGCCAAATTCTCTGCCGGGGTTTCTTCAGAGCGCGCGCAGCACTATGCAAATGAATCGGAGAGGCGCGCGCCCACTGATCGTATCGTTCGGCATTTCCAATATGTGTATGGGATATAAGATCAAGTTCATCCTGCTTCTTAGCTCGTTGTTCCTCTCGGCAATAGCCGTCCGGGCTCAGCTTTCTTCTAGCGAGACCACCAAGATTCAGTTTGCACCTACTAGAATTCCGGATGGGGTGACCTGGTCTTCGTCGGTCTCGCTCACGGATGTTGGACTATTCTCAGAACAACTACCGCGAAATATCTCAGCGGAAGTATGGGTCCAGTCGCAACCAATTTCGGCTGGGATGTCATGGCGGCCGCCAACGTCGGCTACGATAAGATTAGATGTGGAAGCTGGCGCAGAAGATTTCACTTATCTCCATGCTTACTTTCGCTATAGTTGCGATCGCGTACATTGGTCGACATGGTACAACCTATCGCCTGTAAAAGCTCCAAATGGGATTGCTGGATCTGCTTATGAGGGTAGCTTGTCTATACCTCGTATGGCACGGGAGGCATATGATGCAAAGATGCAAAAGTGGCGGAAGACGAATCCCACGTGGAGTTCAGATGAGCATGAATTGTGTGTCTGGATAGCCAGGCAAGACCGGGATTTCTTTTCTCATGAATTTCCGTTTATTGGCTATGTACAAGTAAGGATTGAAGGAGAAACAAGAGGGTTGCGACTCGAATCGATGGCAATAAGAGTGAGTTCAACTGTAAGCGGGTTAACCTCATTGAATAGGTCAACGTCATTGAGTAAAGGACGAAGCAGACCAACGACAGGCGAGAAGTGGTTTTTCGATGTAAAGGAAATTGGGAGGTGAGAAGAGCGACTCCTTTAGCGCCATGACTACAAGGGCCATGAACCCGACGCGCGCTAAGCGCGCCTCCTAAAGATGAGGAATTCATTGGGCCTACTTCATCTCGCCGCAGGACCGCAACAAGTTCATCGCGAAAGCAGTGAGCGCTGGTTTCAAAGTCGCCGCCGAGTCCAAGAGTGACGATCCGAAAGCAGAGCATCCCTATGGTGTTATGCTGTAGCGAATTGACCGCGTCGATTGGCATTCAATTAACGAAGCGACGCTTGAACTCTTCCATTTGGCGCAAGGGGTAAACGTCGATTACGATGGTTGGGAAACATCTGTAGCGAAGGACGACGCCTAACTCTGGCGTGAACCGGAGCGCGGCAAGCGAGCCTCACAACGTTATTTCAGTTTTACGTGCCGCGCCCGGTTACGACACGCGTTATGCGCCTTCTTGAGTAGGCAAATTACCTAAGCTGTGAACACCCATATGCAGCTTGCAAACGTAAATGTTTCTCTTCCGCAAAGTTTACTCCTGGCATAAGATTTGACAGTTACAGGTCGAGAGAAACTACTTCTCGGTTATAAGGAGTTTCCGGCAGATAAAATAATGTTGAAAGCAAGACGTTACTTCCAATTAGCATTTCTACTCCCGATAATATTTCCCTTGCTGGCCTGGCTGGTCGCGAGGCCTGGATTTAGAGGAGGAAATTGGGTAGCACTGGTTTTATGGGGCTCGCTCCTGATTGGCGGGATCCCTTACATTCTCTTTCTTGCCGGACTATTTTATTGGGTACGCGATAAGGATTTGAAAGCTATTCAGCGTTTGACGTTCCTTGCCCCGCTTCTTTTCATCCCAGTATTTGTTTACTGCGCAGCGGCCATCATACCGCTCCAAATTCTTAAAACGGGCGAGGTGCGGGTTGAAGGCAGCGTAGTATTCAACTTCTGTATCTTCATACTTGTCCTCGGTTATTTCTACGTGCTGCTGGCAAACGCTGGTTTTTATCTTCTTAAGTTCATCGGGTTCATCAAAGAAGACGCTTACCGGGAGCCCGTGTTGGCAAGCTCAGGGATGGGACTTGGGGGAAAGAAATACCTTCTGGCTTTCTTTCTCGCGCTTCCGTTGCTGTTGATCCCTGTTTCTCTGTTAATCCAATTCAGATATCGGCAGAATTACCCAAAAAGAATTGCCGAGGCAAACCGCACTGAATCCTCCGTCAATCGGGACGAGGCCTTACTTGAGATCGCCTATGAGCAAGCGGGGGCACAACGCTTTGAGGATGCTAAGGCGACCGTGACTACGTATATCGAAGATAAGGATAGAGGATTTGCCGGCATCGTGACAAATCTGGTTTACAGCGGCGCTTATGAAGAAGCTAAGTCTACGGCTGACTTGATAGGTGCACCCGTGACCCGAATAATGGCATACCGCCAAATCGCCATTGCCCAAGCTAAAGCGAGTGATAGTTTAGGAGCCAGCCAAACCCTCTCGACTGCTTTAGCGATAGCCCAAAGAGCCGAGAACGCCTCTTTGAAAAGGTTTACCTTGCCTACCATAGCCGCCGGGCAGGCGGCGGCAGGATTAGATGGTGATCTAAAGGCCACACTAGAGATGATCGAGCCATCCGAGATTGTGGACACTTACAAAATTGTTGCTGGCATCAAAGCCAAAGATGGAAGATTAGAAGAGGCTCAAGAATATTTCCGCGAGGCCATCAAAAAGGCGAAGAACATCAAAGACCCAATATCGAGGGATAATAAGTTGACAGACATCTCTGAGTCTCAAGCCGATGCTGGATTACTTGATGAGGCCAGGGCCACTGTGGAAGTGATCGCCCTAGACGGGTGTAAACAAATTGCCTTTCGCCATATCTCAGACATCGAGAACGGCATTATTCAGAAGTCGAAGCGCTAGAAATCCCGTTGGATTGGAAGTAGCAATAAGAAAGGCATTTTGGCACGGCGGCGCATAACAACTCATTCAAGCGTTATGTGGCTTTGAGCGTCGCCGAGTAACGAGTCGTGGACTCATATTTGGACAATTACGTTGGCGAATGGGATGATTCCGCAAGCGGCTCGCCTTCGCTCGCGATAGCAGAGTTCATGAATATAGAAACGTAACTCCGCTCGGTTGGGGCCGCGCGTTCCACGATCAGAGCTACGTGTCGTCGGCGGCGATGAGTTTGATTGCCGAGCGCGGCGGAACGGAATGATATCCCGAGCGGAGCGAGCGTCGGGTCGGACCTGCCGGAACGAAGCGCACTGCTGCCCACTATTAGGTATGGAGAAGTCCCGGCTGGCTTCCGTCAAATCATTCCTGCTGATGGCGCGTCACCGCCAGCGTTGATCGAAGGGAAAACCTATGACGTCTTCACGCCAACATACAACGCGAATGGAGGCGGCGTTCGGTTCGTGATAAAAGGCGAGTTGACTCGAGAAATGAAGTATCTACAACGCAACAATCCGTTGCTGCTGATATTTTGAACTACAATCTCCCTGATGCGTAAAGGAGATTGAACTTCATTTGAGGAGATAGCCTTAACATGTTTTGTCCGAGCTGTGGGAAAGAGAACCCTGTAGAATGCAAGTTTTGCGCGGCTTGTGGGTTTAATTTGGAAGTGGTCTCTCGCGCTCTCTACACCAATTCGGTCGGATTATATACCAGATTTGATACTGCACTTAATCAGCTGATAGCTCGCTATTCGGAGCGCGTATTCAAGAACGCCCCGACGACTGCACTTTCGCGAAAACTGTCCGATTCCTGGAAAATCCTAGGTGAAGGAATCCTCACCACTCCTGTTGACTTCGCTTTATTTTGGCTCATGTTGTTTGTTATTTTCCCCGTGAGGTTGTTGACCCTATTAATCTCTACGCCGTTTAGAATATTAACTTCATTAGCCTCTGCACCGTTCAGGCGGCAAATGGAGGAGAGCAATCGCCCGAAGGCTCTAGCATCGATAGAGGAAGTTCAATCCGCAGACAAGAAGCGCGAGAGTGAGATAAGCGAATGGCGAATTGATTCACCAATTAGCGCCGTGGAGCACACAACTGAGCACTTGCATGATTACCACCGGCCGATGCGAAGCACAGGCGAGTAACTGAAGGGGCATCCTTTCTCAAACGCCTAACAAAGGCGTGAACCGGAGCCGCCGAAGCGCAGAGCGCGCGAACGGTCGTTCGCCGCTATTCAAAAGAACTACGAGCGGTACCGGGCCTGCGATTTGCGATTCTCAAGGCTCCGTCGTCTTCATACCCGACAAACAAGAAGTCCTACAAATTGCGAGGCAGTAACGTGAGGTACGGCAAAAAGACGCATCGGCTGAAAACAAAAGCGCGCGCTGTCTCAACCCAGCGGCAGACGAACGAGTAGCTTGTGACGACTTGATTCGTCCCTCAACCTGCGGAGCTATCGTACCCATCTTCCTGATCGCCTCCATCACTACGTCCGGCTCAACTGGCCCTTCCTCGGGTTTCACCATAACCTCAGCGCCCTTGAAGTCGTAGCCATCTCCGCCACCAAGAAGATATGCGTTCACCGCTAATGTGTAGCTCTTGTTCAGATCGATTGGCTGGCCGGCGACTGCCGCGCTGGTTACTCGCGAGCCAACAGGAAGGCGAGCATCGTACGTGAACGAGAGCCCGGACACCTGCGGAAATCGGCCGTCTTCCTGACCAGCGACACTTACCCCGTGTTCGAGGAGACGCTTGATGTGAGCGCCGGTCACCCGCACCTTCACCAGCGTGTTTTCAAACGGCAGTATCGAGAGAACGTCTTTCTTGGTCAGATCTCCGGGTCCGTATGTCGTGTCCGATCGAATACCGCCGCTGTTGAGCAGCGCGCAATCGGCGCCAACCGTCTGACGGTAGACGTCCGCGAGAAAGTTGCCGAGATTGCTCTCGCCAAACCGGATGGTCGCAGCACGCGCATCCAACGCGACCGATGTTTTCCCTATCACTTCGCCGAGACTGGCGTTGAGCTGTTTTTCATACTCGCCGATCACCGCCGCGACTTCCGGGTCATCCGCGACGGCGTCGGTCACCGGTATTGTTTGGAAGTCCGCCGACTCGAGTTTGAACCGTGCACGCGACCTTTGCCTGGCCCTGTCTCTCGATCTTCCCGCCGATGTTATGCGAGTGATGTTTAGATCTATCCGACCCAGATTGCGAGCGTCCGAGCCCATCTTTGTAATGAGCGTTCGACCGGCGAACGCTTCGAGGACTTCGTGTTCGTGACCGCCGACTATCAAATCAACATCGGCTTCCAACGCTAGCTGCTTGTCGTCGCGCATCGGCAGGTGAGTCAATGCGACGATTACGTCCGCCCCTAATCTCCGAAGCTCGCGCGACAGTCGTTTGCCTACGGCGATCGGGTCATCGAATCGAACCCCCGGTCCCGGCGCCGACACGGAAGCAGTTTCAGCCAGCAACAGACCGAAGACCGCGACCCGCACACCGCCGATCTCTCGAATCAGGTATCGGCTTGCGTCCCCGAATGGTCTTCCGGTTTTCCGGTCGACGACGTTTGCGATCGTATAAGCGAACCTCGATTCTTTCATTCGTTCGCGCAGCACGTCAGGCCCGAAATCGAATTCGTGATTTCCAAGCGTTGCGATATCCAGACCGGTTGCGTTTAGCGCCGCGATCATTTGCTTGCCCTTAAACAGACGCGAGGCGACCGAAGGGGAGATGAAATCGCCAGAAAGGAGAAACAGCGTGTTGGGTGACTGCTCGCGTATTTTCTTCTGCAGCGCCCCTACGCGTGCAAGGCCGCCCCGCTTACCCCGGTCCACCGGTGAGACTTGATACACGTCGTTTAGCTGCAGGATTGTGATCTTAGTTGTTCGCGTCGCGTTCTGCGAGTTCGCGTAACCGGGCGCCAGGACCGCCACACAAAACAGACAAAGGAAGAGCCTTTTTCGCATTGTATTGTTCCTGTGAAGTGTCTGCTGCTCGGTGTTCAGGCGTAGGTTTGTAACGTATTAGACGGACCTGCCGGCCTCGTACTTCCTGAACACCAGTGCCGAGTTTTTTGATCCGAAAGCGATGCAGTTGCACAACGCGGTATCGATTCGCGTCTCGCGGCCAATGTTTGGCACATAGTCGAGGTCACATTCGGGATCGGCGACTTCGACATTGATCGTCGGAGGAGCGTAGTTGTGTTTCATAGCCATCAGCGTGGCGACGACACCGGCAGCGCCGGAAGCGCCTTGAGGATGACCGATCATCGACTTGGTCGAGCTGGCCGGGATACTTCGCGCCCGCTCGCCAAAAGCCATGCGAACCGCTGCCGATTCAGTTCGATCGTTGATCTTTGTAGCGGTACCGTGCAGGTTGAGATAGTCAATTTCTTCAGTCGTAAGCCCGGCGCCCTCAACCGCCATTCGCATCGCGCGCGCCGCGTCGTGACCAGTCGGGGCTATCTGAACTCGGTGATAAGCATCGCAAGTCGATGCGTACCCCGCCAGCTCAGCATAAATCGGCGCACCACGTCTCAGAGCGTGCTCGAGTTCTTCGAGTATCAAGATCCACGCGCCTTCGCTGAGAACGAAGCCGTCGCGGTCGGCATTGAATGGACGCGAGGCGCGAGCCGGATCGTGATTCCGTTTGGTTGTGACCGTTCCCATTCGGCAAAAGGCAGTCATCAGACCGAACGTAATGCAGGCCTCGACGCCGCCGGACACAACTGTGTCTATCTGGCCAAGCCGAATCGCGTTCCACGCGTAACCCATCGCATCGGTAGAACTGGTGCAGCCGGTCGACAGGACGTGACTCATTCCGTGGAGCTGGTAAGCCATGCTTACTTCGCTCGATAGCATGCCGACAAACGAGGCGACGATCGAATACGGACTGACCCGGCGATAAGCGGCATCGTGATCGGCGCGATCGTAGTACTGTTTGTACTGGCGTTCGGCGAACTCGATTCCGCCGGCGCCTGTCCCGATGATTACCCCGATGTTTTCTCGTTCAGATGGAGTGAGAGCTTCCAGGTTGATCCCGGCGTCGGCGGCCGCTTCATCGGTGGCGAAAAAGGCCATCGGCACCGCACGTTGAACACGGTCCCTATCTTTCTTTGAAATATATCGATCGAAGTCGAAGTCCTTTACTTCGGCGGCCACTTTGCAGGATAGCTTTGAGGCATCGAAGAGAGTGATCGGTCCGGTACCGCTGACCCCGCCGGAAGTGTTCCGCCAGTAAGCTTCGCGGCCGATGCCGTTGGGACTGACGGCACCCATTCCAGTAACAACAACGCGTCTTAAACTCATCGAGAACGCCTCCGCCTGATGGGCCTGTGTCCTTTAAAGGTTCGAGGTGGTTGAATTGTACGACAGGACTAGAGTTCTTTCCACGTACAGCGAGATTACCGGTCCTCAATCTGGTCAAGTAGCGATCTGGCCAGTTTGCGGTCGCGGTGGTTTTCGAATTCCCATTCGACGTCAAACGGTGAGTCGATCACCATCCGGAGCAGATTCAAAGCGCGATCGCGCTCGCCGCTTGAAATCGCAAGCTCGGCTGCATACAACAGAGTCACACTGTTTGACGGCGCAATCGCCAGCGCCCGCTCGAGCAACTCGCGGCTCCGTTTTCTACTGCCTCCGAGAATTTTGGGCGCTTTGTAAAGAAGCCGTCCAAGAACGCGAAGCGGGCCCGCGCCGTGATAGCGTTCGTCGATTTCGATGGCGCGTCGTAATTCGAGGCGGGCCGATCGAAGTGCTCGCAAGCCTCTGACGCCGCGGTTGGCTTCGGCAAACAGCGCAAGATTAACACCTACCCAGAAATGACCTTCGACTCGATCTTTGTTGAGCGCGACGGCGCGCTCGCCCGCGCCGATGCCCGCCGCGTAAAGCTGTTTGCTGGAATCCGGCCCGCCAGCCTCCTGGCCAAGGAAGAAGAGCGCGCGGGCTAGGCGCCACTGAACTTCGTAGCGGTCAGAGCCTCCGTGCGCGCCGGACAGCACCATTACGGATTCCCGGACCGAGCCGGGCTCAGCTCGTGCCTGATAGAGTTCGTCGGCGCGCCCGACTACAGCGAGTAGGGAATCGGTTGGCATAGGCTAGCAAAAGAAAGGGGCGACGGGGCGAAGGGGAGAGTGGGCGACAGGGCGAGAGGGATTGGGGGAATTGCAAATTGAAAATTGCAAATTGAAAATTGAGAATTGGTGACAGGTTAACGACTAGATCAATTTGCAGTTCTCCCAATCCCACTCGCCCTGTCTCCCACCTCGCCCACTCTCCTCGTCGCCCACTCTCCTCGTCGCCCCGTCTCCATTCTCGCTACCTCGACGCAATCTTCTTCAAATATTCCCGGGTGAAGATCGAGTCCTTCAAATTCTGATCGTAACCCACATCCAGGGCTTCAAACTCAATCTTCTTGCGCCGCGCTACGTTATTGATCGTCCATTGAACCCGAGTCCAGTGACCGGAGTTCATTTCCGCCTTTCTTACGACGAGATCGCGCGCAATCTGGTTAGATTTGTCATAGAACTCCGCCTTCACCACCGAGTTGTTCTGTTTCGAGATAAACAATACCAGCCGTGGGAACTTCGATTCGCTTCCGGGTTTTAGCTTACCTTCGGCTCGATAACATTCTGTTCCTTCGACGCTCTCCTCGCGTTCGATAGTGAAGTCGTATCTTTCCGGTTGTCCATCGGCCAACTCCTGCAAGGTTAAACCGAACAACGCGTCCTCGCCGCTTAGATCACGGGTCGTTATGTAACTATCAGTACTCTGTACGTAGCGAACACCCTCGACCTGCGCGTCGGGAAAAACCGTTATCAATCCGTCACGATCACGCTCTTCGGGAGGTGAGGTAAATTCAATCAGCATCTGCTGACGTCCATCCGGGTAGCGCTTACGATACATGTTGAAGGTGATCTGTCGCGGCGCATCGAGACCCGAGCTGTCAGATGAGTTGATCGAGGCGCGCAGCTTTATCGTGCTGTCGCGACTGTCGTCAAGAGCGCGATACTTCTCGATGACTGGAGCAGCATCGATCGCCGTCGAACGCGAACCCGAGGTGTTCGAGTGTGCCTTATCAATCGAAGCCGTCTCGTCGTGAGTTTTCCCGCAAGCGGTGAAGAGCAACAGCATCGCGATCGCCGGGAGAACCATCGCGCTCGTGTCGCATTCAAATTTGCGGTTGAGTTTTTGACCGGGGTTCTTCATAGATCTTAGATTTTTCTCCGAGGGCGGCGCGCGCGAACAGCCTCGACTTCATGAGCACCGGCAACAATACGAGATCGGCTGCGAGACACGCCGCGATCCCCAAGGCCCACAGGATTCCGGATATTCGGACCGGCACAAACGAAGATAGCACGAAAACAAGAAACGCCGCGATCAGCATAAAGTTGGCGAGCACCATTGGTTTACCGGTCCGGAGCATCGTCAACCACATTATCCATCCTTCGTCGGACGCTGAGTCTGTCGGTAAACCGCTACGGCTGGATTCTTGAAGCCGTTCGGATACGGATTGGCGATACCGTCGAATCATATGCACGGCGTTATCAACTGCAAGACCCAGCACCGCGCTTGCGACCAGGCTCGTGGTTATATCGAGATCCGTTCCGCTCCAGCCCAGGAATCCAAAGTAGCAGACGATTGGGATCAGATTCGGGATCAATGCGAGCAGCCCGGTCGCGAATGAGCGGAACAAGACAACCATCATCAAATATATTGTGACCAGCGCAATCGCCAAACTTGAAGACTGAGCGTCGGCTACGGCGTCCGAAGCGTCGTTGAGAAGAATTATCGAGCCGGTGGCTTGTTGGGACACCCCCGTCGGAAGATTGACCACCGCCCATTCATCGATTCGCCGGGTCAATTCAAGAAGCTCATTCGAGCTGAAGAGATTAACTCTTAGGACAATCAAAAGCCGCGAGCGGTCAGCACTGACCAAACGAGACAGCGATTCATCTTGTGAAAGATAATCGCGAAATATCGTAGCCACCCTCTGCTGGTCATCGGGAATCTCGTCGGCCGCCAGCGGGGAGCCGCCAACGCCACGCGGCAAGAAGCTGTTGATCCGCTTGATAATATCGACGACCGAGATACCTGCATCGACTCCCGGTTGACCGAGCGCGAACTGTTCGAGCGCCAGAGCTGCCCGCAGGAAGACGGGATCGATTGCCGCGTCGGGGGCGCCGGTGACGACTAGCTGAACCGTGGCCGCGCCCGCCAGCCGTTGATGCAGCTTCTCGGCATCCTGAACGGTCTCGCTCCCGAGCGGGAATATGTGCAGATAGTTTGTATTGACCTGGAGCCACATCGCGCCTGCGCCAACGAGCAGTGTTGCGACAAGGGTGAACATCAAGACACTACGCCGTTTGAAGAGAATCAGCGCAGTGATGTTGACCAGCAAGCCGTTTAGCCATTTGGCGTAGTCCTGATTCGGACCCGCTTCTCCCAACGCGTTTCGCGGCAGCATGGAAAGGGCAGCGGGGATAAAGCCTACAGTAAGAACGAGCAGCGCCAGAACGCCGAGCGCTTCGAATATCCCCATATCACGAGCGGTCGGAACCGAGCTTGATGCAAGCGAGCCAAAACCCGCCATCGTGGCCGTCCCCGAAACGACAACCGCCGGGATTATAAAAGCCAAACCCTCGCGCCACGCGGCCTGTTCATCCTGGGCGTCGTGGTGCGCGCCCAGGGACGACATCGAAACCCGGTATTGATTCAGAACGTGAAAGATGTATGAGCTGCCGATCGCCATCAACGCCGTCGGCAATGAAAGCGTCGCCAGCGTAATTGGCCATTCAAGGAGACTCATCAACCCTATCGTCCAGATCAGCCCGATTATCAGGGTCAACACCGGGAGCATGGCTCCCCAGAAGCTTCGGAACGCGAAAAGAAAAACTCCAAAGCAGAGGACCGCGGCTATCGGCGATAGCACGAGCATGTCGCGCACCATGCTTCGTATGCCGCGCGCGTCAACGATGGGAACGCCGGCAAGAAATACCTCGTCTCCGTTGGCTTCCGACTTAGCGACGCGCTCGACCTCTTCAGCGACTGCGCGCGCTTCCGATTCACCGAGCCTCTTGAGGAAGATATCGACCGATGCAGTCTTACCATCAGGAGAAACATAGTGACGCGCATACAACGGATCGTTGATGACTTCGAGTTTGAGTTTGTTGAGTGCTATTGCGTCCGCTTGGTAAACCCGGCCAGGATCAATCAAACGTCCAACAGTGATGCCTCCGTCCTCACGTCTGATAGCCTTGATGTTTGTCAGGCTGAGCGCTTCGTCGACCCCTGGGATTGCGGCAAGTCGATTAGTTAGACGGTTGAGCCTTTCGATAAACTGCGGGGCGAACACGTCACCGGTAGTCACGCCGACGATGATTACTCTGTCATCGCCAAAGATGGTCCGGGTTTCGTTGTAAAAGCGATAGGTGTCGTCTTTACGAGCCAGAGTTTCGGGCGAGCCGTTGAAGGTGACGCCGCGTACAACAATGATAACAAGATAGGCGATGGTGATCGCGAGCGTCGCGGCAATGATTGTTTTTGGATTGAGGACAACGAACTTCGCGGGCTGGGT
The DNA here is from genome assembly GCA_035649735.1 of Blastocatellia bacterium. Classification (GTDB taxonomy): domain Bacteria; phylum Acidobacteriota; class Blastocatellia; order UBA7656; family UBA7656; genus Onstottus_A. Next base: position 15,525 of record DASRIZ010000586.1, read on the forward strand.
CATAGAGGCTCGCTGCACTCGACTGATTTTCGGCTGCGACTATAAGTGAGAAGTTCACCGTACCGTAGACTGTCCAGTCTGCGGTTTCTTAATTCGCGCGATTCGGCCACCGCAGACTGGACAGTCTACGGTACAGGCAAGCCGAGTGTGTCAAACACGATGCGCTTACGCATCAATTCCATTTCAGCCCCTTGAGCTGCTGGAGGTTCACGTTTCCTCCGCTCAGCACGCAAACGACCTTTGATCCCTTTGGCGCCTTAACCAGGCCGTTTAAAACCGCGGCGACCGAAGCGGCGGCTGCCCCTTCGACGACCAGCTTGCAGTGTGACATGATCCAGACGAGCGCATCGAAGATCTCAGCGTCGGGTAACGCGACGACCTCATCCACAAACTGTCGCACAGCATCGAACGTGTGCTCACCCACACGCTTTACCTTGAGCCCGTCAATGATGCAATCAACCGTCTCCAGTGTTACCAACTCGCCCCTCTCGAGACTCAGCTTCATCGCCGGCGCTCCGGAGGATTCGACTCCGATGATCCTTATCTTTGGGTTCAACCCCTTGAGGGCCATCGAGACTCCTGAGATCAACCCTCCGCCGCCGATTGGAACAACGACAACTTCAGCCTCGGGAAAGTCTTCGTAGATTTCCAGCCCCAGCGTTCCCTGGCCCGCTATCAAATGCGGATCGTCAAACGGATGTATGTAAGTCAGGCCACGCTCCTCGCAAAGCTGTTTGGCTTTTTCGTTGGCCTCATCCCATATCATTCCGTGCAATACGACTTCGGCTCCATAAGCGCGCGTCGCTTCGATCTTGGAGGGCGTCGCGTTCTCAGCCATCACAACGACGGCGCGCAAGCCGTTCAGCTTTGCCGCCAGCGCAACACCCTGTGCGTGATTGCCGGCAGATGAGCAGATCACACCGCGGCGTCGCTCTTCTTCCGACAAGTGCGCAAACTTATTCAGCGGGCCTCTAATCTTGTAAGAACCGGTTCGCTGAAATATCTCCGCTTTGAGGCGGATGTCGAAACCGCTCTGTTCGCTCAACAGCCGCGAGGTCAGAAGGGGAGTGTGATAGACGTGAGGAGCTACTCTGGCTTTGGCTTCTTGAAAGACTTCCGGGGATAGATTGATCATAAATCTGATGTTCCCAAGACTGAATGTACTGTTGGAGCGTTGCGACCGGCTGGATTATGTATAACGGAAAAGGACATTGCAATAGGGCGCGCGTTTGGCCGGATTCTTCTGACAATAGCTTGCTGATTGTGAGGAGTTCTACCAAGCGGGGGAAGGAAGACTACTGGGGATGGAAAAGTTCGTTGATGAGACGAAGAAGCGAGTTGGGGGAAATCCCGAGAGGTGCTAGACCTTAAGTCAAGGATAAGAATGAGGAGAGAATCGCAAATCGCAAGCCTGGCACCAACTTGAGTCGGTGATTGACATTCCACAAAGGCGAAGAGTATCTTGGCGCGCAAGTGAGGAGACAACGATGCTTATTTATGCCGGAAACTTGCCGTACAGGATGACCGAAGATCAGTTGCGAGAAACATTTGAAGAATTTGGCCAAATACAGAGTTGTACGCTTATGAAGGACAAGATGACTGGCCGCTCGAAAGGGTTTGGTTTTATAGAAATTCCAGACGATAACCAAGCTCGTGCGGCGATTGCTGGTTTGAATGGTAAAGATTTCGACGGGCGAAAGATGGACGTGCATGATGCCAGGGAAAAACGTCCATAAGATCGTCTTTGACCTTATCCCCATCTCCACCCCTTCCTAGACTCCTTCGATCTTGAGGATTGAATCCTCGATAGCATATCCTCTACGACGAATGCTCACGCTCAGCGAGAAGGGGAACCGTGAACTACATCGATCTGCGCAGCGACACAGTCACGCGGCCGACTGACGAAATGCGAGAGGCCATGGCTCGCGCCGAGGTAGGCGACGACGTTTACGGTGAAGATCCCACCGCCCGGCGGCTTCAGGAACGAGCCGCCGAGCTTATGGGAAAGGAAGCGGCTCTGTTTGTTCCCTCCGGAACAATGGGCAACCAGATTGCCGTCAGACTTCACACGCAACCTGGTCAGGAAGTAATCATTGAAAAGCGAAGTCACATGTTCAATCTGGAGATGGCCGGCATGGCAGTGATCAGCGGCGCTCTTGCGCATCCCATTCAATGTCAGGACGGAATGATGGATTGGGACTCGATTGAAGCCGCCATCCGGCCGCGAAGTTCCTACTTTGCCCAGACCGGTCTCGTTGCGATAGAGAACACTCAGAATCTTGCCGGCGGAACCGTGATGTCGTTCGAGCGGATGGTGGATATCACCGATCGAGCTCACGAGAAAGGGTTGCCCGTCCATCTTGACGGCGCGCGTATGTTCAACGCCGCGATTGTGCTCAAATGCGATGTAGCTGAGATCGCTTCGCTCTTTGATTCGGTAATGTTTTGTTTGTCGAAAGGACTCGGGTGTCCGGTAGGTTCAATGCTGGTGGGTTCTCGCGAGTTTATCGATCGAGCGGTGCCGGTTCGACGAATGCTCGGTGGTGGGATGCGACAGGTTGGAGTCCTGGCGGCGGCAGGTCTTGTCGCGCTCGACAAAATGACGGCCCGGCTTGTGGAAGATCATGCAAAGGCTCAGGCGCTTGCCCGAGGGCTGGCCCAGATCGAGGGCGTCAACATCGATCCGGAACGCGTTCAAACAAACATCGTCGTTTTTGATATCGAAGGCACCGGGCTATCGACGTCGGAAATCGTAGCGAGGCTAAAGCAACGCGGTGTGCTTGCGAATGGGATCAACGCTCGCGAGATTCGAATGGTGACGCATAAGGACGTTTCGGGTAGTGACTGCGAAGCCGCTCTGGGAGCCATTCGTGAGGCGTTGTGGCAGTAGGTCTCTGAACAGATGCGCGGATTGAAAAGGCCTCGATCTGTGCTAATTACCCGGGTCAGGGTAACCCACAAACTACCGAGAGGGCATTGCTAGGCGGTTACTACCACCGCAGTTTGTCGGACTATCAATGAACAAACTGGTCATCGCCATCGACGGCCCTTCAGGTTCCGGAAAGAGCACAGTGGGCAAAGCCATCGCACAGCGACTTGGTTATCTGTACATCGATTCCGGCGCAGTCTATCGAGCCGTGGGTCGCAAGGCGGTCGATGCCGACATTGCGTTGGAAGACCGAGCGGCGGTTGCCACTCTCGCTCGACAAGTCAGTATCAAACTCGAAGGCGAACCAGACCACTTGCGGGTGTTGCTCGACGGCCGCGACGTAAGCCATCAGATTCGCCTGCCCGATGCGAGTCACGCCTCGTCCGTGGTTGCTACGATCCCGGAGGTGCGCGAAGCGGTCGTCGATAAACTTCGCGAGATGGCTTCAGCCGGCGGAGTTGTTATGGATGGCCGCGACATTGGAACAAAGGTGTTTCCGAATGCTGAAGTAAAGGTTTTTCTCGATGCCTCGCTCAACGTGCGGGCGCGCAGACGGTGTGAAGAAGACCGAGCGCGGGGCAGGGATGTGACCGTGGATCAGATCAAAACCGAGCTTGAAGCGCGCGACAAGCGGGATCGCGAACGCGAGGCTACGCCGCTCGTGAAGGCGGACGATGCGGTTTTCATCGATACTTCGGAACTGCCGCTGGACGGCGTGATCGAGCGCGTGCTTGAAATCGCAAGATCGCGAGGCTAGACTTGATCCGCATCAAAACGGACGCCTTGAGAGAGTTCTTCGCGGCGGAAATAAATTAGTATCAGGGCAAGTTTCTGGCTTCTGGTTGCTGGTTTTTCGTTCCCGAACCAGAAACCACAGACCAGAAACCGGAAACCACGCTCAGAGGGTTTTCCCGTACCTCCCCTGGCGATAAGCGATCCGGGGTTGACGGATCGAGCGCTCGCCTAGCATCCTGAATTTACTGATGGGAATATTCACCGGACTCATAATCGAAGTGGGTCGAGTGCGCCAGATCAAGCGCCGCGACGACGGAGCGTCCCTTGTGATTGAAGCAACAAAGGTGCTGGAAGGGACCCGCATTGGAGATTCAATTTCGATAAATGGCGTCGATCTCACAGTGATCGAGATGAGCGCGGATTCCTTCCGCTCCGATGCATCGCTCGAGACGTTAAAGCGTTCGACTCTCGGAGAACTCAGGGTCGGGACCAGGGTGAATCTCGAGCGCGCGCTTGCGGTAGGCGAACGGTTGGGCGGGCATATGGTTCAAGGCCACGTCGATGGGACGGGCCAGCTTGTGTCGGTAGTCCCCGAGGGCAACGCTTATCGAATGCGGTTTATGTTTCCGCGCGAGCTTGGCCGCTATATCGCTATGAAAGGATCGATAACCGTTGACGGTATCAGCTTGACCGTTGCCGGGCTTGGTGATGATTGGTTCGAAGTGGTAATCATTCCGCACACGTGGCGCGAGACTATCTTATCGGACTTGAGAAGCGGCGATCGCGTGAATCTCGAAGTGGATGTACTTGCAAAGTATGTAGAGCGACTGATGCTAAACGAATCCGCGCCCGCGGCGCGCAAGGAACTGAGCTTGGAATATTTGATAGAGCAAGGATATTGAAATGCCATTCGCAACCATAGACCAGGCGATTGAGGAATTTCGTGCGGGACGGGTTGTAATTATCGTCGATGACGAAGACCGCGAGAACGAAGGCGATCTTGCATGCCCTGCCGAGAAAGTCACACCGGATATCATAAACTTCATGGCTCGCTACGGACGCGGGCTTATCTGCCTTTCGCTCACCGAAGAGCGATTGGATGAGCTTCAAATACCATTACAGGTTTCCGATTCTGACAACACGGCAACCCGCGCGACCGCTTTTTGCGTCACTATTGAAGCGAGGCGAGGCGTGACCACCGGGATATCGGCAGCTGACAGGGCGACGACCATTCAGGTAGCGGTGGATCCGCGCGCTCGGCCGGGGGATCTGGCGAGGCCGGGGCACATCTCTCCGCTTCGCGCGCGTAAGGGCGGGGTGCTCGTGCGGCCGGGACAAACCGAGGCGGTTGTCGATCTTGCTCGAATTGCCGGGCTAACGCCGGCAGGCGTGATATGTGAAGTGATGAACGACGACGGGACAATGGCCCGGCTTCCCGAGCTTAGGAATTTCGCTCTTCAGCACGGATTAAAGATCATTTCAGTTGCGGATCTTGTCAGCTATCGGATGTCCAACGAAGTACTGGTCCATCGCGCGGAAGAGGCGCGCGTGCCAAGCGTCTACGGCGAATTTCGGGCGATTGCGTTTACAAACGACATCAATCAGGACACTCACCTTGCACTGGTGATGGGCGAGATTGACCCGGACGTGAGCATGCCAGTACGAGTGCATTCGCAATGCGTGCTCGGCGATGTGTTTGGCTCGCTGCGGGATGATACCGGTTGGCAGCTTCATCGTTCTCTCGAGCTTATTGCCGAAGAGGGTCGCGGCGTTCTGCTGTATCTCAAACAGGAAGGACGCGGGGTCGGGCTCGTTAATCAACTCAAGGCGTATCGGCTGATGGATGAACAGGACAAGGATGCGGTTGAGGCCGATGCGGAAGTGGTTGGGCTTCACAAGATGGACCCTCGCGATTACGGTATCGGCGCGCAGATTCTTCACGAACTTGGCGTGCGCAGGATGCGCTTGATAACCAACCATCCGGTCAAGCGAGCGGCGATCGAAGGCTTCGGGTTGGAGATCACCGATCGCATTCCAATCGAGATCGAGCCCAACGAGTCCAACGAAAAAGTGTTGCGCGCAAGGAAGGAAAAACTCGGGCATCTGTTAACCAAGGTGTAGGGGTGAAATGTAGATAATAGTCTGTGTGCGGGGATACGCAGCCTAAAACTCCGGAGTACATAGACTAAAGTCTACGCTACAAGTATCAGGACCTATGCGCAGAAAATTTCTGATCGGCGCCATCTCCTTTCTCAGTCTTATCCTCCTGCTTATCATCGGTATCTTTATATACATTCGAAGCGGACGTCTGGACAATTACCTTCGCGACCAGGTAGTCGAGGCGCTGGCCGATGTTGGAATAACTGCGGAAATTGGCAGCTCAAAACTGGACCTTCGCGGATATAAGGTAACGCTGGAAAACATCAAGTTGTCGGCGGCGAACGGAAATAAGCGGTTCGGAACGATCGACAAACTCACCGCCCAGTTTTCAGTTCTCTCCTATCTGGGCCAGCGAATCAAAATCACGAATGTGGAAATCGACCATCCCAGTGCGTGGATTGAAATCGACAAACAAGGCGGTTTCAATCTCGATTCGCTGCACGCTCCCCGTAAGAAAGCAGAGGAGGCCAAGGAAGATGCCGTGGTGTTCCTGGCCGCGGACTTCAGGGTCACCAACGGTGAGATAAACTTCGTCGATCTCAAGAACAATACAACCGCCGAGATAAAAGGTCTTGATATTCACCTGGTGCCCACCGATCCGATATCACTTGCAAACGTGCTGGATCATCAACTCGAGCTTGGGATCAAAGACTCGAAGGTAACAGTTGATGGACGCGCGATCGAGAACATTCAAGCAAACATTCTTGCCCGGGTCACCGAGAAGGATGCTGAAATATTGATGCAGGACGGCAAGCCGCAATTCAAGATCACGTCCGATCTAGGTACGTTCCAGGCAAAAGCCAAGATCGAGAGCTTCAAGCCTCTCAAGTACGATCTTCCCGACGTCACTGTAGAAGCTTCGTTGGATCAAATCGCGCGGGTGTTCTCGCCCGAAACGAGGATGAGCGGCGGCGTCACCTTCAGCGGGCGAGTCGCCGGGAGCGGCGCGGATTATCAGGCATCCGGTACTCTGCAGGCGAGAGAGTTAAAGACGATTTCCGTAGCGGGGTTCTCGGTCGGTGGTCTTCGAGTGAAGGCGGACGTCGACGGCCAGGGACCCGAATACAAAGGAAAAGTTAGTCTGCTTTCGTCAGGGGTGAGCGGCGGGGGGTTGACCACTGGAGCAATCAGTTTTAACGACTCATTGAAAGGCAGGGAACTGGATTTTGATGTGACCGGGGCGCTCAACGTCGCGGCTCTCAAGAGCGGAGAAGTCAGTGCCAGGGCGGTGAGGGGCACGCTCACGATGGATTCCAGCAAGCTGAGCTTGTCACAGTTTTCAGCGCAGACGCTTGGCGGCAGCGTCTCGGGTTCGGCGACTCTGGCTTATGCCGGTGGCTCATCGCAGGTTAACGTCGAGTTCAAGTCGATTGACCTCGATCAAGCAGCCACGCTTGCGTCGGCGAAAGATGTAAAAGTTCGCGGCACGGCAAATGGAATCGCACGGCTCAGTTTCCCGCGGCTCGACTACAAAGCCGCAACCGGCAGGATCAACGCCACATTTGATGCGGCGATCTCACCGCCGGAGCGAGAAGACGATGCTTCTCCGGCGAGCGGAGAGATCAGTCTGGTTGCGACCGGCCGAGGTTTCAATATCGAGCGCGCATACGTCCGGTCTAAACAAAGCGAAGTAACGGCGACCGGCACCATTGGATGGGACAGCTCGGCCTCGTTAGATGTCAATTTCAAGTCCGCCGACATGGCTGAGGTTCAACGGGCGATCGATGCGTTTGGCGTTATACCCGATGAGGTCAATCAGGAGTACGAGATAACGCTCGAAGGCGAGGGAGAATTCAAAGGACAAGTGCAGGGCAAGTTGTCGGCGCCGTCCGTCTCGGGACATATCAAACTTGCAAGCATCAAACAACACGACTCTGAAACGGGCTCGTTTGAGGGTGACATAGCATACTCTTCAACCGCGCTGCGAATCGATAACGCCGCGCTAGTGCGGCCAGATGGTTCGCGCGCCGACTTCAGCGTAAACGCCCCGCTTCCGATCAAGGACAATGTCGCGCTAAAGGCAAGTTTGCAGAACTTCGATCTCGGCGCAGTTGTTCAGGGCTATTCCGCAGGGCTGAAAGACTACGTAAGCCGTGGTGTAATCAACGGTACCATCGATCTGAAAGGATTGCCCGGGCCGCGTACTATTGAAGGGACCGCAAAGCTGTCGCTTGCCGCCGGCGAATTTACAATTCCGTCGCAGGAAGAAGGGCAGGAAGCAACAAAAGTCTCGGTGCCTGAATTCACCGGCGACATCACCTTGTCAAACAGCGTGATCAGCGTTCAGAACCTGCGAATGGTGGTAGGCGAGAGCGAGATTGTCGGACAGGGGACGTACAACCTGGACACCTATGACTATACGATCAACGCCGATGGAAAAAATATTGACCTGGCTAAGATATCCGACGCAGCCGAAACGGCAAAACTAACCGGCAAAGCCGATGTGAAAATCGTTGGCCAGGGAAGATGGGGTAAAGCAGAAGACTGGTCGGGGGTTAACTTCAACGCCACCATTCAAGGCCGCAACGTTGCGATTGAGGGACGTGACTTCGGCGACGCAAAGGTGGTTGCATTTACCGAAGGCGGCATTTTGAAAGTTGAAGCCTCCGGCAGACTCCTTGATCAGGATCGCTCGATCATCGCGACAATTGATTTGCGGGACCGCGAGCATTATCCGGTAAGCGCCGGGATCGAGTTTACAGACACGGACATCGGTCCGTATCTCGGCTTGATCGCGCCCGAGTTGTCAGACATCAAAGGCAAGGCGACCGGCACAATCAAGCTCTCGGGCCCGTTGCAGGATCC
>DASRIZ010000587.1:0-4706 GCA_035649735.1 Blastocatellia bacterium
TATCGTCTCATCGGGTGGCCGGTCTCCAGCGTCTTTCCCGACGTACATATAACGAATGCGACCTTCTTTATCGAGGATGAAGATGGATGGATGTGCTATGCCGCCGTGTTCAGCCGCGTTTACGATCCCGTAGTCGGCAATCGTTTTCTTTTCGGCGTCGGACAGGATTTGAAATTTCGCGCCGGTGGTTTGTGCCATTGACCAGGCATAGGTTTGCTCATCTACGCTGATTGCGAACAGTTCAGCGCCCGCTTGCTTTATCTTGTCGTAATCCTCAGCCAACCTGGTGAGTTGCTGTGTGCAGGAGCCTCACCAAAAGCCTCGGTAGAACACAAGCACCACCGGAGATTTGGGAGTGTATTCCGAGAGAACTACAAGCTTGCCGTCGCCGTTAGGAAGCGCAAAGTCTGGCGCTTTGACGCCTACCTTTAGCGAACTGCCCGACGCGCTCACCGCGGGCAGCTTTGGTGGCGCCAGCGGGGATTGACCCGATTGGGCATTTACGCTGCCACAGGAAATAAGCAGGATCAGAGTGCCAAAAAACACTTTCATCGTTGGGGTAAATCTATTTGCCGAGCGCGCAATTGTCAACGTGCCGAGTAGGGAGAGGGGGAGAGGGGGCGACAGGGCGAGGTGAAGAAGAATTGCAAATTGAAAATTGAAAATTGAAAATTGAAAATTTGGCGAGGGCTTGACGATTAGATCGTTTTGCAATTTTCAATTCTCAATTTTCAATTTGCAATTCTTCTTCACCTCGCCCTGTCGCCCCCTCTCCCCCTCTCCCCCCTCTCCTCGTCTCCCCGTCTCCCCTCTCCCCTCGCCCGCTCGCTCCCTCACCTTGTTGTGTGCTATCAATCGAACCGACGTTAAATAGAAGACCTGGCCCGGGGGCACACGTGAGTTTTCCAAGAACCGGTGGCGTACTTATGCATCCGACTTCATTGCCCGGTCGCTTTGGCATCGGCGATCTCGGCGATGAAGCTTACGCGTTTATAGATTTTTTGGCGGCCAGCGGACAGAGCCTCTGGCAAGTGTTGCCGCTCGGCCCAACCGGCTATGGTGACTCGCCTTACCAATGCTTCTCGGCATTCGCCGGGAATCCACTTCTGATAAGCCCAACCCGCCTCGCGCAAGACCGGTTGCTATCAAATGATGATCTCCTCAATGTTCCCCGCTTTCGGTCTTCTCACGTAGATTTCGGCCGGGTGATCGACTACAAAAAGACACTGCTCGAGAAAGCCTTTGACACTTTTAGAAAATCGCCTGAAGAAGGTTTGCGAGCTTCGTTCATCAATTTCTGCGAGGCGAATGACTGGTGGCTCGAGGACTACGCGCTGTTTCGAGCGCTAAAGGATGCTCACGGCGGCGTAGCTTGGACCGACTGGGAACCGCGGTTCGCCACGCGCGAGCCGAACGCACTCGCTTCAGCGCGCGAGATGCCGGGCGATAGAATTTTTGCCGAAAAGTTTTTTCAGTTTCTTTTCTTTAGACAGTGGTCGGCGCTCAAATCCTACTGCCGCGAACGCGGGGTCTCGATCATCGGTGACGCACCGATATTCGTCGCCGGCGACTCGGCTGATGTTTGGTCGCATCCTGAGATGTTCAAACTCGACAGCCACCGGCGGCCGATCGTGGTAGCCGGCGTCCCCCCTGACTACTTCAGCAAGACCGGACAGCTTTGGGGAAATCCGCTTTACGATTGGAACGCGATGCGAGCGACCGGCTTCCGCTGGTGGATTGACAGGCTTCGAGCAACTCTGCAGACCGTCGATATACTTCGCATCGATCACTTTCGCGGGTTCGCGGCGTGCTGGGAAGTACCCGCTCAGGACAAGACCGCCGAACGAGGTCAATGGGTCGAAGTGCCCGGACGTGAGCTGTTCACTATTCTACGAACTACGTTTGGCGAAATCCCCCTCATCGCCGAAGACCTGGGAGTGATCACCCCCGACGTCGAAGCGTTACGAGACGACTTCGGGTTTCCTGGTATGCGAGTCCTCCAATTCGCCTTTAGGGGCGACAGCAAGACAATCGATCTCCCACACAACTATGTCAACAACTGCGTCGTATACACCGGCACTCACGACAACGACACGACGGTCGGCTGGTTCAACAGCAAGGCAGGAGCCGGTTCGACACGCAGCGCCGAACAGATTGAACGCGAACGCGCGTACTGCCTCGAATATCTCAAATCCAATGGAAGCGAGATCCATTGGGATATGATTCGGGCGGCGTGGTCCTCGGTAGCAAACACTGCCGTGGTTCCGTTGCAAGACCTGCTCGGTCTGGGATCGCAGGCCAGGATGAACCTGCCTGCGAGCGAGCAAGGAAACTGGCAATGGCGATTCAAGGCCGGCGCACTGACGAAGAGAATCAGCGACAGGCTTCTCGCCCTGACCGAACTATACGGGCGGAAGGCGGGCTGACTGGCGGGAGCGAGTTTCTATTTTCTATCTTCTATTTTTTATTTGCTATTTGCGATTGCCCCGATTTTCCATTTGTCACTTGTCATTTGTTCCGGACGCCTTCGGATTCACGAACGGATATAGAAGGCATTAGCCGGGGCAACAACAAATGACCAATGACCAATGACCAATGACCACCCTACATAAAATTAGGGGTGTGGAGCCGTGACATGTGATCTGCTTGATCGACGCCGAATCCGGCCGCGGCCAATCGCTTGACTCGATTCGCGTGCATAGTTTCGTACAACCCGGCCACAAGCCTGGTTCCAGCTCGTAGAGATGAAGGACTCATCCCGCCGCCAGAATAGATGATCAGCGATTCCTCGATCAGCGCGCCGACGCCACTTACAGCCTTGAGAAACTCCGCGCGTGATTCGACCGCCGATCCAAACCTCCGCGCTGCGTTCGAGTCAGCTTCAAGAGAATACTTCGCGTGTGCTATTCCGAAACGAACATGCCGGGCTTCGTCCTGTCTGGCGCGTCTGCAGATTTCCTGGGTAGCGCGCTCGGGCGCGTGGTCCTCGAGAAATGCAAGCAGGTCGAGAAATGTTCCCTCGCCCAGCACGCTCAACAGGAAGGAAGCCGTAGAAAAGTCACGAGGCTCCAGAAGCGAAGCCAATGAAAGCTGAGTTGCGGCAGAAGCGATACCGAGCCCCCCGCCGTTGGCCAGCGCGCGTTTGGTGAACACCTCGATGTGACGCGCTTCGTCAACCATCACGGTCGATATGAACAACGCGGCTTCGGTGAACTGCGGATGGATCTGACCGATAAACCTGGCCGGGACGTATAGCGCCGCGTACTCGTTCTCCGCAAGAAACGTCATGATCTGGCAAACGGCTCGCTCGACTTCGTCGTCAAGCGGCGCAAGTTCCTGCCAGGGAATATCGCTAGCGCCGATCCACTGACTTGACGTCGCCTGCTCGTACAGCTCGGAGATCGCAGTTGCCCAGATATCCGAGCGCTTACGGATCGAGAATTCAGTCAACGGCGCGCCTTCTTCAAGCGCGGCTCCGCGAGGTGCAAGCGCGCCGCCAGGGGGAGCTTCATCGGCGATTGCGGCGTGCCGGCCCGTTTGCCAGTCTCGCATATCGACGGTCGTTCCGCGCCGAGGCATGCGAACTCCCCATTCCGGTGGATCAGCAAGCATCCGGCGGACTCGGCCTCGCTCGATGACAATTGTCGATTTGCCGTTGTTACTCGTTGCTCCGACAAAGCGATGTCCCGCGCGCCGGCACCATATTCTCAAATCGCCTGAGACCGAGCGGTTCTCAGTTATCACTTCAAGCCCGTCGCCTTCCGCGAGCGGATCAAGCAGCTGAGCGATTGCTACGAGCAAGCCCTCCGATACGCCGAGGTCTTCGCCATTGTAGTGTGCTTTGAACTTCATTTTTTGGGCGGAACCAGTTGAGCGCGTAACCAAGGGTCTTCGCCGGCACCCGGACCAATCACTACTCGATGCCCTGTTCGTCGACCGCTGCAAACAATGTGCGGTAGCCTTCGGTCTGCGCGGGAAGCCATCGTTTCAGACCTTCCATATCCAGCAGCGGACGATGTTTTGAATTGTTGTAGTCCATTTGCAGCAACGCCTCGACCCACGGTTCGAATCTTGACCGGTCGAGCGAATCGAGCGCAGTAAAGTTGCAATGGTGATAGGCCGGCGTGTTCCACAACAACCCGACTTTATCTCCATCGACCGCGCGTTCTTCAAGCGCCTTCGCCCAAAACGGATCGCCAACCGCTCCGGCGTCAGCCTGTCCGGAAGCAACCGCATTCAACACCGCCGCTTCGCTTGCACCGGTGTCGCCATGTTTGCCTACATCGAGATCGAACCGAAGCAGCTTAAGTTCGCGCTCCGGGTCGATGTCTTCCCGCTTCAGAAAATAAAGCGGAAGAATGGCCGCGTGTCCCGAATCGCGGCTCCCGAGCGCAAGCGTCCTCCCACCTAAATCCGCAAGCGAGTTAATTCCGGCGTCTTTCCGTACGACTATCACCGATGAGTAGTCTACATCCGTGTCTCGCATCGCAAGAGCGCGGCAACGTCCACTGGTCCGTCGATGTGTGCGGACATAAGCGAGATTCGTGTTCCAGGCGATGTCGATGAATCCGGAGACAAGGGCATCGACCTGAGCTTCGTAGTTTGAGAACAGGACGTAGTCCATCCCGGGACCGGCTTCCTTCAGGTACTCCCGGATGCCATCCCAGATTGGAACCACCTTCGGATCGTAGGCGACTGCGCCCATT
>DASRIZ010000588.1:0-3073 GCA_035649735.1 Blastocatellia bacterium
AATGCGTTCATAATCGACTTGTCTTATGACACGGTCAACGTTCCTTCTTGGAGCTCTTCGCGCGCTCTGCTTTTGCCCTAGGGCGATAGAGGCTGCTATAAGAACCAGAACGGCTATGACAAATGTTTTTCTCATGGAGAGTTGTCCTTGTAAATCATGCGGCCTGCCGCTCCTGCTCGCCGAACATGAATTCGCAAGAAAACTGTATATCCCTTTTATGCAGAAGATTGCTTCTGTATAAGCTAACGCGGGATTGGCCGTTCGTGACGGCCTACTGCCTGAAGGCAGAACTAGTTGTCCGTCAATAGCTGATCTAACGTCTCAGAGGCATTAGCAACTCTATCCCTTCGCATCATCCGACCGCCCTAATCCCAGGCGTACTGGTTATCACTGGCTTACCGGCGTGCAACTCACTCTCTCGCCTCGCAGAGTCACATCGTCGATGTACCAACCCAATCCCTTGCCGTCCTGGTCCGTGCCGATCCGGAACCGGATCGTTACCGTCTTTCCAGCATAGCTGCTTAAGTCCACCACCACCTGCTGGAAGACTCCGTGCCTCCCTTCGACCCAACCGGGCCGGCCGATCAACGGGTTGTCAGTGAAATCGCGGATTGTTCCGTTGTAGCGGCCTGTCAGAATCTTCGCGCCGAGATCTTCGAAATCGCCGCCGGTTGATATCTCGAGGACTCCGCCATCCCACGATCCGCGCTCAAACTCAAAGGTGTGAAAAAACACCAGCTCTAAATTCCGGGCGTCCGCCGGAAGCGAGATCGCTAACGTGTCGAGATGAGCGTCGGTCACTCTCGATCCGGGATCCGGCGTGAACCAGGCGCTACCGCCCGAGTTTTTTCTCTTGGTCGATATCGACCAGGTATCCAAGCGGTTCTTCTTCTTCTTGATGCCGCTGTCGTGCGTCCATTTAGACTCGCCCGCCTCCACCGCGTCCGCGAAGAACTCGGCTGGCTGCGCGCGTCCCACCCGCACCGTGAATGGAACTCGCGATACTGCTCCCTGACTGGCAACGTCGACCACGAAGTTGATCGTACTGCCGCAGCCGACACTGCCGGCAAGCGTGAATGTGAAAGGCGTAGTGCCTTCCGCGGTCTGACCCGGCGCGATGTTTGGAAAATCAACCGCGCTTCCAGTGACTGTTACCCCGGTTGAGGTCGTCGTGAGCGTACCCCGGCCACCGCTCAGTACGAACGGCGAGAGATCGCTCAGGCTGAGCCTCATCGATACGGTTTCTCCAGGATCGGCAAACGCGTCCGAGCCGCCGGCTACCGAAACCGCCGCGACACCGGCAACGGGCAGATCCTTTTTCTCGCCGTTGTAAACAACAAGCGCGAAATCCTGGTCCGTCGAATCGCCGTTTGCTGGAACGCCCTCACCCGCTATGTTGGCCGCTCTCACTCGAACGACAAACGCACCCACCGTGCCCGCCGGAAGCCATACACTTTCGACATTGTTTTTGGTATCCGCGCTCCCGCCTTTCTGAGACTCCTGGGCAAGAAAGTTGTTGCCACGATAGATCTGGCCGTTGATGGTGACCTCGAGATCGAGGTTGTTAACCCACGGCGCGGCCCCGGAAAAGCCGGGCGCGTCGGTCCACGCGAGCGTCACTCGAAACGGCTGCGTAGAATCTTTTACTTCACCGGTGATTACAAACTCCTGGCCGCTGTCCGTAAACGTAGTGCTCTGGTTGACAAGTATTTTTGGGGTGCTATCAAACGTGCGGTTCAGATTCATCAGCCCCCAGCCCTGTCGAGCTTGCGGGAGGTCTCCACCGGCGCGTTCGCCGGTCATATAGCTGGGCGTGTTGAGCAGCAACGCTTTTATCAATGCCGATGTTGGCGCCTCGCCTCGGGTAATCAGAAACTGTCGTACCAGCGCCGCGCCCCCGGCAACCTGGGGTGTTGAATGACTGGTTCCGGATGACCAGGTGTACAGCGTCTGCCCAGCCGGGAAGTACAGCTCGGTCGAAGCAGGCCCGCATACTCCTGATGAGTCAAACTCCGGATGCTGCGACGCCGCGCCGATAATGTGTGTGCCCGGCGCGGTAATGTCAGGCTTCATTCGGCCGTCCAAACAAGGGCCGCCCGATGAAAAGAATGCGATGTCCATTGCACTGTCGGCGTCTGCGTCTTTCACATTGCAGCCATCGGTGCCGTCTTTACGCGAGTTCTCGCCTGCAGCGACCGAGATTACATTTTTGGCGGTGCCCGGGGCGCTGATAAACCTGATGTTTCCGGTGTTACCACCCGCAAAACAAATTGTGGCCTCTTGATTTCCCGGCTGATCGGGCGCGGAGTCACGAACCCGCAAATCGTACTCCTGCGAATCAATCGAGTAGCTATTGGACGCCTCGCCCCAGCTGTTGGACATCACCCGCGCGCCGTTGCGATAGGCGTCCGAGACCAACGTGCTATACGGCTCGATGAGATCGAAGGCGCCGTTTGATTGAAAGATCTTGGACGAGCCGAGTAAAGCAAAAGGCGCGATACCCAATCCGTAATTGAAACCGGAACTGTCTCGTTTATCCGTGCTTGCGCCTCCGGCAATCGACATGTTGATCGTGCCGTGCCCCTGAACGTCTCCCGGATCAATCTCCGACGTATAATCTCGCGCGTAAATAACCCGGCTCTCTCTGTTCGAGCCGAGAAAGTCCGGGTGAACCTTGTCGGGCGTGATTTCGCCGCGATCGAACCCGCTATCGGATACGTCGATGGCGAATGAGAACGTTGAAGAAAATCCGTGCGCTGCAAGCCACGCTGAATAACCGGGCGCCCGAGGTCCCGTTCGATCCCCAGTCAGATCGCCCGCGACGATTTGCGCCGAGCGCTCATCCCACAATCGAGGCGCGGTCCAGGGCTCGACGTTGACCACGCTCGGTAACGCCGCGAGATTTGCGATCCGGCCGGAGTCGATGGTCATCCGCAAGTTGGTGAAATTCTGCACGCCGTAGGCATCAACCAACACACGCGACGCCAGTTTTCGAAGCTGCTTCACCTCCGCATTCTCTCGCGCCTTCCGTTCACCTTTACCAAGAGCGAGCTGGACGGCAACGGTTACTTCG
>DASRIZ010000589.1:0-25246 GCA_035649735.1 Blastocatellia bacterium
TCCTGATCAACACCCATCTCGCGGATTCAGCTCGAACCCGTCAAACAGCTAACTCGATTCGTTTTGGGAGCTTACAAGCTGCTTTGACATCCTTTAAAGAATGTAAAAGAAAATTCAAGCCACCGTAAAAGACACAGCCACGCCATTCGCGTTAGGGTCTGCCGCGTTGACAACGCGAGTGAGGTGAGCGATCAGGCCGCGCTCTATCCCAACCGGGTCGTTGACGCAAGGATTAACCAGGCATCAGCCATTCGAGTAAATCGAAGCTGGTCGAAACGGAGTGTAACTATGATCAAAACAATATCGTGTCTTGCATTAGCTTTGTTTCTAATCTGCGCCGGCTTCGCGGGAACATCCGCGACAGTGCGCGTTGCCGCGGGTGATGCATTCGAGGTCGAGTTTACCAACTGCGTCGAGAGCATCGGCGTTGGGCTGATTCCGACAGCGCAAGCCCAGTCGCTCGTCCCTCCCGAGTTTCATCTGGTCGGCGAAGGTCAGCCGGTCACGCCTGTAGTGGTTCGCACCTCACGCTGTGAAGGCATTGCGGCTGACGGCCACAACCCGAACGCCGGTTCAGTGGTCCAGATCGGCGTCGTCATCGTCCCGCCCGATTTCAGCGGCGACATCAACAACTACACGCTCTGGTACTACACGTCGGACGCCAAGCTTGCGCATTATCTCCAAAGACTCGGAGTTGCCGCTCAACACGTCCCCACGATTGACTACGATTACGAGTCCAGCGGAGCGAGCAACCCGCTATTTGTCGCCGTCCCTGCTCCCGGCAATCCAATCCTTTCGCTCGCCGGGACCGTTAGCGAGTCAGCGACGCTGGCTGGTTCCTTTGAAGCCATCTGGTGGGCAAAGGGCAACGGCGGGAACGCAAGAATGGACACGTTTGTGCCGGCGATCTTCATCGGCTCCGCCAACCTCACACTGATGACTGGCGCGAGCGGCTCACTGGGCCAGCTCATTGGCGGCTCTTCGTCGGGCTTCCCTCTGCTTCAGCAGTTCAACACCTTTTCAAGCGCACACATGGGCGTCAGCGTCGCTGCGCCTTAATGCACGGGTCTGTATCTACAAGGGCCGCGGCTAATCGAGCCGCTTAAAAATCGAGAGTTTCGAAAAGGAGAGTCCTCAATGTCTAAAAGCATGCGAACCAACAAAGGACTGAACATTTCTACGCGGGTAACAACGATCGTTTTGGCGATGCTGTTTGCCGGCAGCCTGACCCTGGTCAATGCGTCTGGACCGGCTCTCGCGGTCAGCAGGCCGACAGTTCCACTAACCGAGCTGCATGATGAAACAGGTCCTGTTCACCTTCCTCTCGCCACCGTCGGCGTCACACTTGGGCAGACCGCGCGCATCAATGTGGTCAACTCTCCGGATCCCCGTAGCTCAATCTCGCCTGGACCTATCGAGGTTGAGATTTGTTTTCACGATAGCCGTGGCGACCTCATACTGGATCGCTCCATGCGCCCGGTTCAAAAGACCGCGACCATAGATCCTCACCATGGCGATTTCCTGGATCTGAACGGAAATCTCGTAGCAGTCCCCGGCGCGCGGGTCGTGATCGTTCCCTGTATCAGGGTCTTGAGGATAAGTGAAGGCACGCTTGCGGTCCCCACCATCGAACTGTTCAACAACCTGCTAAAGACAACATTCGTCCTCTCTCCCGGAACGGCTAGAGGATTTGACCCGCAGCCTGACCCGCCCACGCTTCCGGAAGTCGCGTTCGGCCTTGTGGGAATCACACAGGGAGTGGCCGGACGTCTATATGTGCTCAATGCGCAGAATCCGACCGTTGGCGATCCGCACGAACCCGTCACCGTGGAAATAGAATTTCACGATGCAAACGGCAACGCGTTCTTAGATCGCAGCGGCCGCGAGGCTCGAAAGATCGTGATCCTTGATCCCAACCAGGCGGATTTCATCGAGCTGAACGGGAACGATCTCGCTGCCCCTGGCACTCGAGTTGGCATCATCCCCTGCTTAAAGGTGCTAAGAGGTTCGGCTGGCTCGCTCGTCGTTCCCACATTCGAGATGTACATCAACTTCACGCAACAGGCAGTTCTTCTCAGCAACTTCGTCGGCGATCCGCACGCACCTGTTACACCCACGCCGCGGTAGATTGGGAGTGGTTTAGTCGTAGCCCGCCTTCAGGCAGAAGCCTCTTAGTGTCCTATTCATGTTGCTATCTAGCTGGGTTAGGCATGAGGCGAGGTTTGGAGGAGAAATAGACCACGGATTGGGCGGATCAGACGGATGAGCACGGATCAGATCCGTGTGAATCCGTCCAATCCGTCCCATCCGTGGTCTATTCACCTGGCAAACCCAACTTAGAGCTGGTCGTCTCGAACCGCCCTGAACATTCGGATTGACTGAGTTCATTAAGGAAACCCGACTCGGCGCAGGAGGTCGTCAAATCGCGGATCTGTTCGCAGCGGATCAAAACAGGGCTCTGTCTTTAGCAGAACGATCATGTTGTCCCGTTCGGCGTATGCTTTCTCGAGTAACGCAAAAGCCTGATCCTTGTCTCCAAGTAAACCATACAGATCGGCTAATGTGCCTGGCGAAACATATGAATGTCTTGCTTGCTTCTTCAACTCCTCGAGGATCTTTAGCGCTTCAGTTCTGTTCCCGGACAACGCATATGCGTGCGCGAGGGAGGCAGGCTCATCGGGACTGTTTCCGGAGAGCGGGATCGACCTTTGCAACGACTGAATGGCTGGTCCATAAGACCCTTTGTACATATATGCCAAGCCAAGCAACCAATGCGCAAAACCGAGATTCGGATCCATCTCCAACACCTTTTTGGATTGCTCTATCGACTCGTCAAACCGACGCGACACCAACAGCACCTGCGCTAGTCCCGTGAGTTTTACTAATGAGACCGGATCAAGCTCTTGAGCCCTTCTTATTTCGGCGATGCCGTTATCAAACTGGCCCAGAAAAGTTAAGTAATATGAATAGGAGTAGTGAGCATCAGAATCGCCTGGGTTAATCTCTATTGCGCGTTTGAATTCCCTTTCGGCGCCCGCCCAATCCCATTCATAGGTCAGATTGATCAGTGCCAACGCGGTGTGAGCCTGGGCAAGCGTTTCGTCCAGTTTCAACGCGGTCAGTGCTGCCGATTTGGCCTTTGGGTAGACCTCCCTGGGCGGACGGACGTTAAAGCCCGCAAGATCGTTGTAAGATTCCGCCAGCCCCACGTACGCCAGGGCAAAGTTTGGATCTTTCTCTGTTACCTGCTGAAAGTATTCCAGCGCTTTCAGGAAGCCGTCGTCAGTCAGCCGGTTCAAGTGGTAACGGCCTTTTAGGTAGAGTTCATATGCTTCCGTGTTCTGCGTGTGTTGCTTCTTCAGCCGCTCCATTTCCTGGCCAGACAGCGTGCGCGCAAGCACTCCTGCCACTCGTTCAGAGATTGAGTCCTGGACCGCTAAGATGTTGGTGAATTTCTCATCGAACTGACCCGACCAGAGCGAAGACCCGTCGCTTAGTTGGATGAGACGAACGGTCACCCGCAGATTATCGCCGGCCCGTTGGAGGTTTCCCTCCAGCACCGCGTCTACTTTCTGTTCTCGACCGGCCGCAAGAACGTCCTGCTCTAACGCAGCGTACTTGCGCACAGCGCTTACCGGTCGCACGGTGATCTCTCTAATGTTACTCAGCCTCGCAATCAACGAATCCGCCATCCCAAGTTCCAACGATTCATCCCGACTCTGTTCCACAAGCGGCTTGAACGGCAGCACCGCGATCGATTTTATCCCGGCTCCGGCGACATCAGATCTTCTGCTGGGTTCTCGGTTGAGAAAATAGACTGTCGCAATTCCTGCCAGAACCAATACGGCTGCGAACAATACCCAACGCAGAACCAGGTTCCGCCGGGCGTTGAATGCGACCGCGCTCGTGGCTCGCTCCGAACCGCTATCCCGTTTCAGGTTGTTGAGATCGACCAGCAGCTCTTTCGCGGTTTGATAACGGCGATCGCGATCCTTCTCGAGACACTTTCTTATTATTCGATCCAGCTCCGAGGGAACATCATAGTTAAACCGCGCAATCGCGTCCGGCTGCTCATGAGTAATGCGATCGATTGTCTCAGGTGCGGTCGCGGCGTTGAACGGCAGTTTGCCGGTCGCCATTTCATACATCACCACTCCAAACGAAAAGATGTCCGTGCGGTGATCCAGGATCTTCCCTCGCGCTTGCTCCGGGCTCATGTATTGTATGGTGCCCAGGATGATTCCAGGCTCCGTCAACCTCTCAGTCGGAAGGTCGGTTATCGAGACATCCGGGCGCGTCACAGCGAGCTTTGCCAAACCGAAGTCGAGGACTTTCGCCTGGCCTCGAGCGGTGACCATTATGTTTGACGATTTGATGTCGCGGTGGGTGATGCGCTTTGAGTGCGCCTCATCCAATGCGTCTGTAACCTGCGCCGCAATTTCGATGATCTCAGCGCAGCCGAGAGGCTGGCCGCCTATCTTCGCTTCAAGAGTCTGGCCTTCGACATATTCCATTGCTATATAGCCGACGCCATCCGATTCACCCGCTTCGTATATTGTCGCTACGTTCGGATGGTTCAATGCCGATGCGGCCTTTGCCTCTTGCTTGAAGCGCGCCACTAGATCGAGGTCGCTGCTGAAATCTTGAGGAAGTAATTTTAGAGCAATCTTGCGGCCCAACCTTGAGTCCTCCGCAAGATAGACTTCTCCCATCCCGCCCGCACCCAGCCGCGAAAGTATTTTGAACGGGCCAACGGATTTCATTGAATTCACTGAGGGAAGCCGACGCGTCGCAGAAGATCGGTGAAACGCCGATCAGATCGAAGCGGATCAAAATATGGATCGATCTTCAGGAGAACCACCATGTTGTCCCGTTCATCGCAAGCCTTCTCGAGTAACGCGAACGCCTGGTCTTTGTCTCCAAGCAAGAAATAAAGATCAGCCATCGTGCCTGGCGAGATATACTTGCGGTTTGCTTGCTGCTTCAACTCATCGAGGATCTTTCGGGCCTCAGTTTTGTTCCCAGACAACGCATACGCATGCGCGAGAGAGGCCGGTTCATCTGGACTGTCTCCTGAGAGCGGTATCGACTTCTGCAGAGCCTTAATAGCCGCCTCATAAGATCCTTTGTACGTATACGCGAGACCCAGTAACCAATGAGAAAAACCGAGGTTCGGGTCCATCTCGAGCGCCTTTCGGCATTGCTCTATCGCTTCGTCATACCTGCGCGCCAACAACAGAATCTGTCCCAGTCCGGTGACTTTTACCAGCGAGACCGGATCAAGCTCCTGGGCTCTTGTGATCTCTGAGATCGCGTCGTCAAACCGTCCCACAAACGCTAAGTAGTACGCATAGGAGTAATGAGCATCCGCATCGCTCGGGCTAATCTCTATTGCCCGCCTGAACTCTGTCTCTGCGCCCGCCCAATCCCAGTCAAACGCGAAATTGACTATCGCCAGTTCCGTATGAGCTTGTGCGAGCAGTTGATCCAGCTTCAAAGCCGTCAGGGCAGCCGATCTGGCGTTTGCATAGACCGCCCTGGGAGGTCGGACATTGAACCCGCCAAGTGCGTTGTAAGAGCCAGCAAGTCCCGCGTGCGCCAAAGCAAAGTTTGGATCTTTTTCAATCGCCCGCTGAAAGTACTCGACGCTTTTCACAAGCCCATCGTCCGTCAGTCTGTTCACGTGGTAACGGCCCATCAAATAAAGCTGATATGCTTCGGCGTTATCGGTGTAGCTCTTGACGAGCTGCTCCCTTTCTTCGCCGGTTAGTTTCACTGCCAGCACAGTTGACACTCGCTCGGAGATCGAATCCTGGACGCGAAAAATGTTTTTCATGTCCTCATCAAACTGGCTTGTCCACAAGAACGCACCGTCTTCCACCCTGAGCATCCGCACCGTGACCCTTATCTTGTCGCCCGACTTCTGTATTTGCCCGTCAATTACCGCGTCGACTTTCTGCTCGCGACCGGCGGCAACCGCATCCTGTTCTACGCCCGCATACTTTCGAACCGCGGTTATTGGGCGCACGTTGATATCCTTTAGGTTGCTCAGTTGGGCAATCAACGTATCGGCCATTCCCATCTCGAGCGATTCGTCGCGGTTTTCATTCACCAGTGGTTTGAACGGCAACACCGCGATCGATTTGATCTGGTTGGAAGACTGTAGCTTCCGTTGCCGAGAGTCATTGATTAGCAACACTATCGTGATCGCGAGAGCGATAACGACCAGCGCGGCAATTAAGTATTTCTTACGCTCAATTCCGGTCCCGATCTTTCCTTTCGGCTTGTTTTCGCGTATCAGACGAGCATCTGTTTCGGTCGCATAGAACTCGCGTGCACCTGGCAGTGAGCTCTCCTCGCTCTCCTCCTGGACGACAAGGCGCGATCGCGTTAACTCGTACTCAGAAATGGTCGCCGAGGCAGGGACGTTCCGTTCAGTCTCCGTCACCTCGGCGACGAACCCATAACCTCTACCCGGTACAGTGATGATGAAGCGATTCTCGTCAGACTTCTGGCCAAGAGCCTTTCTCAGCACCGAGATGTTGTGAGCCAGGTTGACCTCTTCGACCACGGTGTCGGGCCAGACCATCTGCATCAGCTCATCCTTGTCCATCACCCGGCCGCTGTTGCGGACCAGCACCAATAGCGTTTCAAAGACCTTCGGCTTGAGCGCGATCGGCTTCCCGTCTCTAAATAACCTTCGCCGGACAGGGTCCAGCTCGAACGCGTCAAACCGGTAACTCGATTCGTTTTGTTGGCTTACAGGCTGCATTAAGACCCGCTAAAGAATGTAAAAGAAAGTTCAAGACACTGTAAAAGACATAGCCGCACCATCCGCGTTAAGGTCTGCGCGTGGTCGACGCGAGTGAGGGGCAGCGACCTGGACGCGCCGAATTCTATCGCAAGCCAGCCGTTGACAGAAGGGGAATAAACAATCGAACACCGGCTATGCCCCTTAACCCAGTTTGTGGCTGACTCACTGGATTCGGCTCAACTCATATTCCCGCGACAAACAAATGTTTGTCGGACAATTCCTTAAGGAGAAAACTCATGAGTATCAGATACAGAATCTCGTGTGCGTTCACGGTAGCGCTGCTCTGCGCAGCACTGGGTGGCGTCAACTTCGGTAGCCCGGTCGAGCCTGTGAATGTTTTTGCGAACCCTGAAACCATAGACGTGATAGCCACAGGTTTGAACAACCCGCGCGGGCTGAATTTCGGGCCCGAAGGCGCGCTCTACGTGGCCGAAGCAGGCAGTGGCGGCGCTGGTCCCTGCGCGGAGGGCCCGGAAGGCCTTCGCTGCTACGGTACGACCGGCTCAATCGCTCGCATTGACCTGAGCAGCGGAACAGTAAAACGCGTCGCGACCGGTTTGCCATCCCTTGCCATTGAGGACGGCAGCTTCGCGATTGGCGTCCACGACGTATCTTTCCAGGGTCGGGGCAACGGCTTTCTGACCATCGGCTTCGGCGGCGATCCGGCCGCTCGGACGATTGACTTCGGGCCGGCGGGAGCGAGTCTTGCGCGACTGGCTCGCATGAATGCCAGCGGGAACTGGAACCTTCAGCAGGACCTCGGCGCTTATGAGGCGGCCGCGAACCCCGCCGGCGATGAGGCGGACTCCAATCCGTACGGGATCCTTGCTCTCCCCGGCAAACAAGTAGTTGCTGACGCCGGCGCAAACGCTCTCAATGAAGTGGCGTCGAACGGCGCGACAAGGACGCTGGCAGTCTTTCCCGATCGGATGGTCGAAGCGCCGCCCTTCCTGGAGCTTCCACCGGGCACATTGCTCCCAATGGACGCCGTGCCGACGTCGGTCGCCCTCGGGCCTGACGGGCATTACTACGTTGGCCAACTCACGGGTTTTCCATTTCCTGCCGGCGGGGCGAACATCTATCGGGTGCCGGCGGATGGCGGAACACCGGAGGTTTATGCTGAAGGATTCACCGCGATCGTAGACGTGGCCTTCGGTGCGGACGGCTCGCTGTATGTTCTTGAGATTGCCAAGCACGGTTTACTCGACGCCTTTATTTTCAATGACTGGGGTGGCGCTTTGATCCGCGTCGCCCCTGACGGCACGCGAACGGAGATAGCCGAGGGCACGCTCACTGCGCCGGGCGGTGTTGCCGTCGGCCCGGACGGCGCTCTCTACGTAACTAATAACAGCATCTTCAGCGGCGTCGGCGAGGTGCTCCGGATAGAACCTTGAGACTACTGGTAACCGATGGGAAGCGGCAGGCGAGATGCGCGGTTGTGTGGAATGTTTGGTCATGCTTGTGGCGGTTCGTCTGTCGCTTCGTCTACAAGTCGAGTCTTAACGAGAGCGTAAACACCGCAGTGGCGACCGGGTTAGCTCGTACACTGGGACACCGTCGCTACCGGGTCAAGGGAGTCACGTCATGAAGCGTAGGCGAGAGATAACGCTGGAGACTGAAAAGATAGTTATTCGTGGCGATCTGCTCCAATTCAACTGGTGCGAGTGGTGCGCGGCATCGTGTCCGCAAGTCACTGCCGAGCAGGCCGCAATCCTGCTGGGCGAGGCGCTTGAGGAACTGTATCGCAGGGTCGATCGGAGTCAGGTTCACGCGACCCCAACACCGGGAGGTGCGCTGATGATCTGTTTGAATTCGCTTTCGACATGGCACAGAGCCGAAGTGCGACCGTGCGACCGCCGCTGACCCAAGCCAGGAGGAGAGAGTGACCGCCAGATCTTTGTTTTTCATCATCTCGTATTTACGGCACTACGCGAAAGGTCGTGCCGGACTAATACTGTTTGAAAATTCTCGCGAGCCAATCTAAGATCGACCCTGCTATCAGGTTATCAATGGATTGGTCGTGTGGCTCCGAACGACGATCCTCATTATTCGATTTTCAAGAAGCTAAGGTGGGCGGATGGCTGAGGCTATCTCGCTCAATATCCGGGCGGACTCGCGCTCCATGGGCGGCATATTGGAGGCGATGGGGACGTCAAGGTCTATGAATCAGAGGAACCCGCGTGCCTGATCGATTTGGGATAGTTGCTACGTTCCGGCTCGGAAGGTTGGTCGTTTGCTCGGCTATCCTCGCGGCATTTCTTCCGGGATTGCTCCTGAATTCAACAATTACACAAGCTCAGTACCACGTCGAAGTCCGAACGGTGGATCACGGACTTCCGCAGAACTCCGTCAATGCCATCCTGCAGGCCCACGATGGTTACATATGGCTGGCGACCAACGGCGGCCTGGCGCGCTACGACGGCGTGAGTTTCAAGACCTTTGATGTCGGCAACACTCCGTCGATGACCAGCAACCGAATTCTCTCATTATGTGAGGACCGCGAGGGCAGCCTCTGGATCGGGACCGAGAATCAAGGTCTTATGCGGTTGAAGGATGGAGTGTTCACCTCCTATCCCGATGTCGAAGAAATCAAGAATCGGGCGGTGGCAGGTATTATTGAAGCGCGAGAGGGCGGCCTGTGGATGGCGACCGCCACCGCACTGGTCAGGCTCAAGGATGGAGCGTTCACTTCTTACACCGCAGACTACGGGCTGCCTGCCAGGCTGGTGCCCTGGTCACGGTCAATGGTTGAAGATCGGCACGGTGATTTGTGGATCGCACTCAACCGGGGGCTGTTCCGTCGCAGCAAAGAACGTTCTACCCTCTACACAACGCAAGAGGGTCTGCCCGACAATCGCGTCCATGCGGTTTGTGAGGATCTCGACGGGAGCCTCTGGGTAGGAACTGAGCGCGGGCTGGTCACACTCCGGAACGGGTCGTTCACTACCTACACAGTGAAAGACGGCCTGACCGACGATCATATCACCTGTCTAACCATGGATCGCGCAGGAAACCTATGGATTGGCACGCAAGCGGGTGGGCTGATGCAGCGGACAGGCGAACAGTGGACAGCTATAAGGGCCGCACACGGTCTCTCAGATGAAAACATTCGTTGCATTACCGAAGACCGTGAGGGAAATCTCTGGGTCGGCACTACCACTGGCGGTCTCAACCGGTTGAGAGAGAAGAAACTGAAATCGTACGCCGAGGTCGATGGGTTTCCTGCTACTAGTATCGTACCGATCACGCAAGACCGCGCGGGGGACATCTGGCTCGGCGCGACGTGCGGCGGCTTGATCCGCTTTCATGACGGGCGCTTCACGATCTACGGGTTGAAGGATGGCCTGCCGAACAACTGTGTGTGGGCGCTGGCCGCCGACCGGGACGGCAGCCTGTGGATCGGGACTTGGGGCGGCGGGTTGACTCACTTCAAGGGTGGGCGCTTCACGACCTATGACAATGAGAACAGCGGTTTGTCCGGCAGGGTCTTGAAAGCTATCTGGCAGGACGGAGATGGCGCTCTATGGATCGGCACCGATGCAGGACTGAACCGCTTTCAGGATGGGAAATTCAGAGTGTGGCGCGCCAGTGACGGGCTGATCAATGAGCGGATCAATTTCATAACCGGCGACTCTACAGGCGCGATCTGGGTTTGCACTAACGCAGGTCTAAGCCGTTTCAAAGACGGCGCGTTTACCAATTACACGACGGAAAGCGGGCTGTCGAACGCCAGCGTGAGGGTCATCTACGAAGACGCCGACGGTACGCTGTGGATGGGCACTTATGGCGGCGGCTTGAACCGGTTCAGAGATGGCCGGTTCACTCACTACAGCACGCGTGAGGGCCTCTTTGAGGACACAGTCTCTCAGATCCTTGAAGACTCGAACGGAAGCCTGTGGATGAGCGGTAACAAAGGAATCTCCCGTGTGAGCCGGAAAGAGTTGAATGACTTCGCCGACGGGCGGGTGAAGGCGATCACCTCGATCTCATACGGAGTGGCTGACGGAATGGCAAACCGCGAGTGCAACGGCGGAGGCCAGCCCGCCGGGTGGAAGACGCGCGAGGGCCATATGTGGTTTCCGACTGTTAAGGGCCCTGTAGTCGTTGACCTTGGCAAAATCACTGCCAACCGCCTTCCGCCGCTGGTCGCCATTGAGCAGGCGTCGATAAACACGATACCAATTGACCCGCGCGGCAACGTCGAGATACCGCCCGGCAAAGGCGATCTGGAGTTTCACTACACGGGACTGAGTTTCAGCGCGCCGGAGAAATTACGCTTCAAGTATCAACTCGAAGGCTATGACGACACCTGGGTGAATGCAGGAGCGCGACGCGTGGCCTATTACACAAACGTCCCGCCGGGCAAGTACTCATTCCGCGTTATCGCCAGCAACGACGAGGGCGTTTGGAACGAAAGCAGCGCAGCGCTGACCTTTTACCTGCGCCCGCGCTTTTACCAAACATGGTGGTTCTACGCCCTGGCTGCATC
This sequence comes from Blastocatellia bacterium, assembly GCA_035649735.1. Lineage (GTDB taxonomy): Bacteria > Acidobacteriota > Blastocatellia > UBA7656 > UBA7656 > Onstottus_A. The sequence goes on from DASRIZ010000589.1 coordinate 11,304, forward strand.
GAGTCTGGCCGGCGTAATCGTCATCGTCTACAAGGGGCGGATGAGAAAACTACGCAAGGCGCACGTGGCGCAACAGGCTTTCTCCCGGCAACTGATCGAAACTCAGGAGGCCGAGCGCAAGCGCATCGCCAGCGAACTCCACGACAGCATCGGACAGAGCCTGGCGATCATCCGCAACCTCGCGCTCGTCGGGTTGAGCACGCCGGACGATCACTCTCAGGCTCTCGAACAACTCGATGAAGTTTCGACTGCTGCTTCCGAGGCGCTCGTGGAAGTGAAGGCCGTCGCCCACAACCTTCGCCCTTACCAGCTCGACCGGCTGGGGCTTAAAAAAGCGCTCGACGCTATGGTGAAGGCGGTCTCCGATTCCTCCGACATTCGCTTTACCACGGATATCACCGACCTCGACTCCGTCCTGCCGAAAGGAGCTGAGATCAACCTCTACCGCATCGTTCAGGAAAGCCTGAACAACATTGTCAAGCACTCCGGGGCAACTGAGGCGAGTGTCACCGTCAACAATGATGCGCAGAACATTCACATTGAGATTCGAGACAACGGGAAAGGTTTTGTGCCCGGAAGCTCCGGCGACCCCACAACCGGAGGGTTAGGCCTGGTAGGAATGGCCGAGCGCGCTAAGATGTTGGGCGCGAGGTGCGATATCCATTCAGCTCCCGGCAAGGGGACCTTTATCAACGTCAATGTAGTTCTTGGAGAGCTGCTGAAATGAAGACCGAAACACGAATGGTCATCGCCGATGACCACGCCATTTTTCGCAAAGGATTGAGGGCCGTCATCGAAGCAGAAAAGGGCCTGGTGGTGATTGCCGAGGCGGCGAACGGAGAAGAGGCGCTCAGGAATATCGAGGAGTTGAGACCAGACGTTGCTATTCTCGATGTCGACATGCCGAACATGGATGGCTTCCAAGTGGTGAAAGAGCTGGGGCGCAGGAGAATTCGGGTCGAGTGCATCTTCCTGACCATCCATAGCGAACAAGACGTGTTCAATGAGGCGATGAACCTGGGAGTGAAAGGTTATGTGTTGAAAGACAGTTCATCGACCGACATCGTCAACGCCATTCACGCCCTGCGGCAAGGTCACCACTACATCAGCCCTTCCATCACCACCCACCTCATTAGCCGGACGGACCGAGCCAGATCATTGGGCGAGAAGATCGCTAGTGTCAATGACCTGACACCCACTGAGCGCCGCATCCTGCAGATGATCGCCGATTACAAGACAAGCAAGCAGATTGCCGAGCAGCTCTGCATACATTACCGCACCGTCGAAAACCACCGCACTAACATTTCCGCCAAGCTCGGGCTGCGCGGCAGCCACTCCTTAATCAAATTCGCCCTCAAACACCAGCAAGAGTTGTGAGCAGTAGTCCGTGGTCCGTGGTCCGTAGTCCGTAGTCCGTAGCCCGTGGTCCGTGGTCCGTAGTCCGTACTCCGTAGTCCGTACTCCGTTGCACCGACTAATAACAACTGACCCTCCGACTTCCGACTCTGACCTCTGACCTCTGACTTCTTGACCTCTGACTTCTGACCTCTGACCACTGATCTCTGACCGCCCACTTACCTCCCGCCTCTGACCACTGCCTTCTGACTTCTGACCTCTGACTACGGACCACGGACTACGGACTACGGACTACTTCTCCGTGTGGAACTACACAGAAGAAAGTGTGGAACTACATACGCAAATCGTGGGGTTCCCTCTATTACATTTTCTAACCGTGTGTCGTCTCATGTGGAGCATCAGAGAGCGAGACATCATCGGCCCAGATCAATTCGAAGGAGATTGAAAATGACCAGAAACAGGGTGAGCTTGATATTTCTCAGTTTGGTTCTATCGTTTTCCGCAGTCCCGATCGCGAACGCCGACAACACAGTGTCATTTACTGGCACATTCGCGGTTGTTAACCCTTGCAACGACGAACTTGCCAGTGGGTCGATCGACGTCTTCATAGTGGTAAGTTCGTCGGTAACTGGCGAAGGAACTACGCGAGTGAAGGTGCATCACAGTTCACACGCGAGTTTGAATGGGGATCAGGGTAACGTGTATCAGGTAAGCCGGTTCGCGACGGATCAGTTCGACGCCTTATCAAATCGCTACGATGTCCCGTGGACTGGCAGGTTCATCGGCAAAAACGGCGCTCCCAACTTCACGGCGACTGGAACGCTTCGAGTATTCGTCAATCCCCAAAACGAGCCTGTCGGCAGTTTACTTCTCTCCATCACGAGTACTTGCTCGTGATGGCTAATTAACCCGGTTTCCCCTTTTTGGTTGTCACGTTCGGCCCACGACTGCGGAGCTTGGCGACTCAGGTCTATTCAGGGTTCACTCGTTTGCCGCGTCCTCAACTTGAGAGTGCGCCATGATCGTCGGGCAACCACGCAGCCGGGCTGGGCGAGCCGGCTTGTTGGGGCTCAATCGATATTCTCTTCGACGGCTGGGAAAAGGATGACGGTTCATGGCGCACACTGTAAACCTCCTGATCGTTGACGACAGCGAGCGCATGCGCCGAATGATCAAACGCCTGATCAAAGGCATTCTGGCTGAGGTCTGGGAGTGCGACGACGGCTCGCAAGCCCTTGAAGCCTACACCGAGCACCGCCCCGACTGGGTGCTAATGGACATCGAGATGAAGGACGTGGACGGGATCACCGCCACCCGAGAGATCATTACGGCCTTCCCCGATGCCCGAATTGTGATCATCAGCAACTACGACAGCGATGAACTGCGCGAGGCTGCGTCTGCCGCGGGGGCCACCGGTTACGTCGTTAAAGAAAACCTCATCGACCTGCGGCGGATTGTCGGCGCCTAAGAAATCGAGAACAGGAAAAGGAATAGTACATGAAAACCCTCAACCGAAAAGGTAATTTGAGTTCGAGTCTGCGTTTCATTTTTGTGCTGCTGACGGTGCTGGTAATGATCGGCACAGCCGAGGCCGCGAACTACACGGTTACCACCACCAACGAAAGCGGGGCGGGCAGCTTGCGCGATGCAATAGGGCAAGCAAACGCCAACCCCGGCGCAGACACCATCAACTTCACGGCAGGTGTGACGGGGACGATTACACTGGCGAGCCTGCTACCGACAATAACAGGAGATCTAACGATCAGCGGGCCGGGTGCCGGGGTATTGACGATGAGCGGCAACCACCTGTACCAGGTCTTCAATATAGCAACCAGTGTGACGGTTTCGATCAGCGGCCTTACGATCTCTAATGGTCTGGGGCCACCCGATGGCGGCGGCATCTACAATGCAGGCACGCTAACGATCACCAACAGCACCTTCTCCGGCAACTCTGGTCGCGCAGGCGGCGGCATCTACAATGCAGGCACGCTAACGATCGCCAACAGCACCTTCACTGCCAACTCTGCTACTGTTGGCGGCGGTGTCTCCAATAATGCTGATGCGACGATCACCAACAGCACCTTCTCTGGCAACATTGCTAGCGCTGGCGCCGGTGGCATCAATAATACGGGGACGATGACGGTCACCAACAGCACCATCTCCGGCAACGCTGCTGGTCTATTTGGCGGCGGCATCTACAATAATGCAGGGACGATGATGATCAGCAACAGCACTCTGTCGGGCAACTCTGCTCCCGATGGCGGCGGCGGCATCTATAATGGTGGCACAGCCACATTCAAAAACAGCATCATCGCCAACAGCCCGACGGGCGGCAATTGTGCCGGGTCTGCAGTTATCGCTGCGGGCGTCAACTTCTCGACCGACGGCACCTGTGGAGCAGGCTTCATGCAGGTGACGCCGGGGCAACTGAACCTGGGCCCGCTTCAAGACAACGGCGGCCCCACTCTAACTCACGCCTTGCTTCCGGGCAGCGCTGCTATTGATGCGGTCACCGACTGCACGGATTTAGCCGGTAACCCCGTCACCACCGACCAGCGCGGCAACAATCGACCCCAGGACGGCGATCTGGACGGGATAGAGTCCTGCGACGCCGGTTCGTTTGAATCCCCAATGCCGATTCTTGTGGAGTGCAGTCGGGGCGATGCTCCAACGGTAAGTTGCCCGGGCGACATAACCGTTGCGCCTACGAGCCTGTCTGGAGCGCTTGTTACGTATACAGCGCCCGTCTGCCTGGACTGTGACTGTGATCACCAGACGCCAATACAGATTGCTGGACTTGCTAGTGGCAGTACGTTCCCGGTCGGCACCACGGTGAATACTTACCTGGTGACTGACGGAGGGCAGACTGGAACCTGTAGCTTCTCGGTGACTGTCGCCCCGTCAAAGTGCCCTCTGCCTCAGGGATATTGGAAGAACAACCCAAGCGCCTGGCCGGTATCGTCGCTTATTTTGGGGGACGAGACCTACAACCAGGCTGAGCTGCTGGCTATCCTTAATACCCCAATCGGCACCGGCAAGAACAGCGATGCCAGCCTGATACTGGCCTACCAATTGATCGCCGCCAAGCTCAACATCGCCAACGGCTCCCACTCGGCGCCGATCAGCGCTACGGTCACAGCTGCAGACGCCTTGCTGGCGCCGTTCAGCGCCAAGCTTCCCTATCTGGTGAAATCTTCGAGTGCTGTCGGACAGCAAATGATCCCTCTTGCTGCTCTGCTCGAGCGATACAACAAGACTCTATTGACTCCGGGGTGCACACCGTAGCCAACAGACGCTGAACTCTGCAACCCGGGCGTGGTCACATCACGCCCGGGGTTTCTTCCCAATCCGCGCGCCAAATCCGGGCGGACTTCCCGGATGCTCGAATTGTGATCGTTAGCGACTCCGGCAGCGACGAGTCGCGCGAGCGGTAGGCAACTCGAGGGGCTTAGGTATCAGAATCAAAGCTTTCGCAAGGAGGATCTTGAAAATGAGACTACTGAAGATAGCTGTTTTCGCGTTGTTTGCAGCGATCATTGTATCGCCATTGGCAGTCAGAAATATTGTGTCCGGTCAATCTGCAACCGAGGCCCCTACTGGCTTCGATAATTTGACCAACGGATTTTCACTTCAGACTGACCACGACAAAAACAGAGAAGAGTTTGAGAATGAGGAAACTATCTCAGAGGGACTTGGACCTGTTTATACAGCGCGATCTTGCGCTTCGTGTCATGGTCAGCCGATCACCGGCGGGGGCAGCCAGGTAGCTCACGTTCAAGCCGGACACGATCTCGCTGGAAATTTCGTTGGCGCGACTGCCGAGCTGGGTGATGGCTCAGTCTTTTCGCTCGTGCCATTTTCCGGGTTCATCTGGCCTCGAGCGATCTGCTCGGATGCCCAGATGAGGCTTCCCGAGACGGGCGGCGGCGAACCGATCCGCAACTCACGTATCGCCCTCAGCGCTCTTGGCGCCGGTTTTGTCGAAGCCATCCCTGACACTACCATCTTTACAATTGCAGCCACCCAGCCCAGCCAGTCAGGAGGGACGATCGCCGGTGAGGTAGCTTTTGCGCCGGTGTTTGATAACGGCCTGACGATTGGTGTGGGCCGTTTCGGTTGGAAGAGTGGCATATCCAGCCTGCTAACCTTCGCTGCAGCAGCTTACCTTGCCGATTTGGGAATAACGAATCGTATTTTCCCGGCTGAAATAGTGTCCCAATGCGACACCGTAGCTGATCCGGAGGACAGTCCGCACAAGCCCGCAGGGAAACAGGGCATTGATGCCCTGGCCAACTTTATGCGATCGACTAAAGCTCCGCCGCGGGACGCACTGCTGGCAGCCACTGCTGATGCGCAGGCTGGATCGCTGCTCTTTAATCAAATTGGCTGCGCCATTTGCCATGTCCCGACGATCCAGACTGCCCCCGCCGGCACTGTGATCAACGGTGGGGCATTCACGATTCCACCAGCCCTGGGCGACAAGGTCATTCACCCGTATAGCGACTTCTTGTTGCATGACGTTGGCACTGGTGATGGGACCGTGGTATTCGGCTCGCCGCAATCGACGGCGAATAAACTAAGAACAGCGCCACTGTGGGGTGTGCGCTTGCGCAACCGGCTGATGCACGATGGCGAATCGCGCACGTTCACAGAGGCGATTATGCGCCACGCTGGTGAGGCAGCAGGTGTTAAAAACAATTTCCTCGCACTCAGCGACATGCAAAAGGCGCAGGTAATCAAGTTCCTAAAGTCGTTGTAAGTGCGCGATCTGTTAAGCACCGCCCGAAGAGAAAGTGTTCATTGAGATCAACGATAAGCGCCCACCGCAGCTCGCGGTGGGCGACAAACCATTAAACGGAGACCTATGAAAACACTCCTGTGACTTCGGGCTGTACTCCGTAGGGCTTGCGGCTGCTCTCTTCCACTCCGGGCGGACGGTACTTTGGACGTCTGCAGGTAAACGGAATTGGTCCAACTGACAGCCTGTTTGGTACAGCATTAATAACTGATCCGCCCTCTTAATGCAGCTCAGTCTCTTGTCAGGTCTTTGATGATCCCGCTGCTTTGACTGAATCTCCTTCCGTTGTAAACTCCTCAATCGAACTTTCGACACTTGCACTGGAGACCTCTCGTGCTGAAACGACTGCGTGATCGCAAAGAGTGGAAGCTATTCGCGGTGCTTCCAAAGGCCGATAAGAAATTAGCCATCATCTGGTACGCGATCCTATTCCTGCGCGGCGTGTTGCCGGTCGCACTGGCAATCGCAATGGGCTCCCTGGTTCAAAGCGTCCAACGTGGCGGTAATCTGACCGATTCGTTGTGGTTTGTCGGCGCGGTGTTTGTCCTGTTGCAGGTCCTGACCCCGATTCACGTTGCCGTTTGTTCCAACCTCGGGGACCGCACCGCGGCGTGGCTTTACGATCGGCTCACCGAGTTCTGTGTTCGTCCGCCGGGGATGGGGCATCTGGAGGATCCGGCGCTCACCAGCGATCTGAGTGTCGCGCGAGATTTCGATCTTGGAATGATGGGGCCGCCGCTTTTTATCTCCATGGATTTTATCGCAAGCGGGCTTGTGGAACTGATTGCCGGGATTGCATCCGCAGTCGTGCTGGCCTGGTATAGCTGGTGGGCTTCGCTGCTGTTAGTCGGTGCCTGGCTCGCGACTCATTATCTGTTGCGCGAGAGCGCAGTATGGCGCGATCGCAACACCGACGAAGTTCGAGCGGCACAACGTGACTCGGAATACGCTTACCGCATCGCCGTCGACCCGCCTGCGGCCAAGGAACTGCGGCTGTTTGGTCTGGCCGGCTGGGTTATCGAACGCTTTATAAACCGGCGCACTCGTCTACACGAACTTCAATATGAAGCGACACGCCTTCGCGAAAAACCGCTGCTCTGGAGCTCGCTCCTGGTCACCGGCGCAAACATACTGGTCTTCTGGTACCTCGCTACCCAGACTGCCGGCGGCCGTATCGATCTCGGCCAAACTGTCGTGTTTGCTCAGTGCGCGTTGGGTACGTCCATGATTGCCTTCGGCGGATTCAACTGGGCCCTCGACTGGGCCGCCTCGCCGGTTGCAGCAGTGCTGCGTCTCGGGAAAGTGATGGATGCTGCCGGCGAGTTGAAATCCGGTGCTCGCATTCCAGACAACATGCCGGCTCGTGAGGTCCGTTTCCGCGACGTCACCTTCGAATATCCGAACTCAACAACAAACGCAAAACCGGTGCTTCAAGGATTCAATCTAACCATTCCGGCGGGTTCGTCGATGGCAATCGTGGGGCGCAACGGCGCGGGGAAGACCACGCTCGCAAAACTGTTGTGCCGGCTCTACGATCCTCAAGCAGGATCGATCGAAGTCGACGGCATCGACGTTCGCGAGTTCGATCTCGAAAGCTGGCGCTCGCGGGTCACCGCAGTCTTTCAGGATTTTATTCGCTTCGAGCTATCGTTGCGCGATAACGTCGCTCCCGCCGGGGCGCCGGACGATCAGATTCTTGCGTCGCTGGTTTCAGCGGGAGCGGATGGACTGGCCAAACTCGACACAATCCTGGCGCGCGGATATGAAGGTGGTACCGACTTGTCCGGAGGCCAATGGCAACGGGTAGCGTTGGCGAGAGCGCTTTGCGCCGTGAGGCTTGGAGCCGGCGTGGTACTGCTGGACGAACCTACCGCCCAACTCGATGTGCGCGGCGAGGCGGAGATCTTCGATCGGATCCTGGCCGAAACGCGGCAATGCACCACTATTCTGATTTCACATCGTTTTTCCACTGTCCGACATGCAGACCGCATTTGCGTTCTCGAGGACGGAGCAGTCGTCGAGCTGGGGACCCACGAGGAACTGATGTCGCTCGGGGGCCGCTATCGGACGATGTTTGATTTGCAAGCCCAGCGCTTCAATGCAACCGAGGACGAGGAGGGAGTCGCGTATGAGGTTCTCTCGTAGACTGCATCCGGCATCAAGAAGATTCACCGACAGGGGAGTCAAATAATGGCCTCGAAGCGTGACGATCTTCCGCCGGCTCTCGCGTCGATGTGGCGATTGTGCAAACTCGGTTATCGGCACGAGCCGGGTCTTTTGCTGGCCGCGTTTCTGCTCTCGCTTTTGGCGGCGTTGCCCGATGCGCTTGTGGCGGTATGGATCGCCCTGCTCGGCGACGGAGTGTTGCACGGCAATCGCGACCGCATACTAACCGCGGCAATAGGGCTGGGAGTCTCGGCAACTGCGACGTGGTTGTTGCGGACGGTGAGTACTCGCGTGCAGCGCCGGTTTCGCGACAAAGTCACCATAGTGTTGGAATCACACGTCGCGAAGTTGCAAGCGTCGGCAAGCACGATCGCGCACCACGAGCGACCGGACTATCTCGATCGACTCGCGATGTTGCGCAACCAGGTCTTTGTTCTCGATCACATGTACATGTCGCTTTTTTCTACCTGCGGGTGGATTCTGCGGCTCGGCATCACGGTAGCTCTGCTGGTATCAATACACCCGGCGCTCATTCTCCTCGCGGTATTCGCGCTTCCAACTCTCTGGACTTCAACGTGGCGGCCGGAAGTCGAGCGCAATGCCTGGGAGAGCAAAGCCTCATCGCAACGGCTGGCTCGGCATCTGTTTACTACTGCTACGACCGCTCCTCCGGGTAAGGAAGTGCGAGTCACCGGAATCGGCTCTCGACTGATGTCCGACCGCCGCAGTGCCTGGGAGCAATGGTACAGCGTTGTGTCCAGAGCCAGGTCCACATCAGCGCTCTGGCACGCACTCGTGTGGGCCGTGTTTGGAGGCTCATACGTAGGCGCTGTCGTGTTTGTGTCTGTTGGATTACACGCGCCGGCCGAGAAGGTGCTACTGGCGCTTGCAGCAGGCGCACGGCTTTCGGCGTACGTCGGGGCGGCAGTCGGTGAAATTGGATTCCTGCGTTCGATCTGGATCGATGGAGCAAAGCGGCTCGCATGGCTCGAAGACTACGTAGCTTCATTGACTGCGGCGGCTGACCTTCCTGTACCCGCGAGCCTGAGAGAAGGCGTTCGATTCGAAAACGTATCTTTCAAGTATCCTGGAACCGAGCGGCTGGTGCTCGAGGATGTGTCATTCACGATTCCGCCGGGCACGGTGGTAGCAATTGTCGGTGAAAATGGAGCGGGCAAAACGACGCTGGTTAAGTTGTTGAGCAAGTTCTACGAACCAACATCGGGCGCGATACACATCGATGGCCAGTCTCTGGCCCGGATGCCCGCGGACGAATGGCGCGAGAGATTGGCTGGTGCGTTTCAGGATTTCTTTCGATTTGAGCTTACCGCTCTGCATAGCATCGGCGTTGGTGACGTGCCTCGGATGGATCAAGAGCCGGTCGTCAGTGTGGCGGTCGAGCGAGCGGGCGCTGCCGACATACTGACACGCTTCCCGGCAGGGCTCGAAACTCAGCTCGGGCCGACGTGGCCCGGGGGTGTCGAAGTTTCATTCGGTCAATGGCAAAAGATCGCGCTGGCGCGAGCGTTCATGCGCGATGAACCGCTTCTGGTGATACTTGACGAGCCCACTGCGGCGCTTGATGCCGAGACGGAGCACGAGTTATTCGAGCGCTACTCAGCAGCCGCTCGAATTAACGAGAGGACCGGCCGAATTACGATTCTGGTATCGCACCGATTTAGCACCGTTCGCATGGCCGACCTGATCATCGTTCTTGATGGTGCAAGGGTGGCAGAGGTTGGGACTCACGACGAGCTGATGTCGCGTAGCGGCCCTTATTCCCAACTTTATGGTATACAAGAAGCGGCTTATCGGAAGTAGTCGCTCTGCCCACAGGCGCTCAGCGAGATTCGTACGTTTCCTCTCCAAGCGCACTGAGCACCGTGCTCATCACTTTGCTTGGATTTGGGTACAAGAGTCGATTTGTGTTTACTACCTTTTCACCGTCTACAGTGACGCTGAACTCGCCGAAACCGCCCTTGTGCGATTCAACTTGCACGTTTGCCCGGTGCTTTAGCTTCGCCTCCAAACTGGAGGCCATTGCTCGTTTGATTGGTCAGATCGGGCAGTACTTTATCGCAACGTTTTTCATGATCGATAATCCTCCAATCCCGGTATTCCAATGCTACCACGAGTAGCTGGGTGAGCAACGCGGCGTGCTCGACCTGCGACTCGTCACTCCGTTACCTGTCTCATTTTTCCATCACGAGCAACGTCAAACTGCCTCCCTCGCCACTCAACTCGCTTGCCTACCCAGCTGAGGCACCAGATCATAAAACTCAAAACGTCGCGGACCGGCACAAGCCAAAAGTTCTTCTTCAAGATGCCATCTCCGAGCCAGTGGACGCCTATCATCCAACCCATCGTCAGCCGTGTGACTAATGTTGATACAAGCAGCATCAAGCTAAACATCGACGCGCCGCTGACGATGACATTCAATAGCGCCAGCGCGGTTCCATAGGTAAGTATCAAGCCCAGATAACCCATCGGTCTCGAGATACGAGTCGAGCGCGCCCATCGCATCTGATGCCGGACCATCCCGCCAAAGCCCGCCGGATGCATCGAGGTCTCAACCACATAATGAGAGAGCCGAACTTCGTATCCATCGGCGGCGATCAGATTCCCAAGCATGAAATCGTCCGCCAGAAAATCGGCGAGGGCGTGAAATCCTCCGATCGCATCGAGCCTCGTTCGCGTGGTCGCCATCGTTGAGCCCAGCGCGAACTTTACTCCTTCGAGCATCCATGCCATCAAAACGCCCGCCGCAAACTCGGCGGTGATACCCACGGCTTCGAGCTTTGCCGCGGAGTCAGGAGTCTCGGCCGCCCGATAAAGACAGGTCACAGCTCCCACTCGCGGATCGGAAAGCGGCTTTACAACCTTTCTTAGATAGTCACGCGTTACTCGAATGTCGCTGTCCAGGATCACAATCTGTTCGTGTTTGACCCGCTCAAGCATATTTTGCAGATTGCTGACCTTTAAGTTTTGCCCGATCACTTTGTCGGAGATCACCAGCGCAATATCTCGATCGGGAAAGTCCGCGATCAGCTTTTCAACGATAGGAATTGAAGAGTCTTCAGAGTCGCGAACTCCGAACACGATCTGATAGGCGGGGTAGTCCTGCCGGCACAACTCGGCGTAATTCTGATAAGCCTTGAAGTCAGCTCCGTGCAGCGGAATCATTATCGACACCGGTAGAAGCTTGTCGGGTTCCGAGTCCCTGGGTCGGGAAAAGAATCTGAACCCGGCGACGATCGACAGCAAGTAGTAGGCGTTGGCGGCTAACGTGCCGCCGATCAGGATTACCTTGAGGGCAATGAACGCAAGATGTAGCAAGCAGTTTGGAACGGCTGTCAGGGCTGCGCCGGTAACGAAATGAGCGCGACGCCGATGCAAACGAGCAGGATTCCCGCCCAGCGCGTCGCGCTAATGGTCTCTTTCAGAAAAAGCCGGGCCCCGATCGTGGTGATCACAAAACTAACTGAAGTCGCCGGGAGCACAAGGCTCAAGTCCGCGAGTCTGAGCGCCCCCAGAAACGAGAAATAACTTACGGCCATGAACAGCACGCCGATCAAAACATATTTGTTGCTGAGCGCCCGGCCAAAAATTCCCAGCAGGAGTCTCAGGTTGAGCGTAGAGATCTCGCCGAGTTGCTTCATGCCTTTAGTTATAAACACGTCGCCCGCGGAACCGCCGAGCACAACAAGTCCGATCAACAATGCGGTAGTCATTCGAGCACTCCTGGCGCACTCAACTCTTCAGGCTGCGTTTCAACCGTTCGCTCCCCGGAGCGCGACACAAATAGAACCCCAAGGGTGATTATCGCGGCTCCGATCCATCTTCGGTTGGACACAGACTCGCCGAGAAAATAACTGCCTGCGGCGACGTTTAATACGTAGCCAAACGCCGTTGCAGGAAGCACAAAGCTCAAATCGGCCCAGGATAACGCCGCAGAAAACAGCGCAAAGAAAACTATCAGCATCAGCGTGCCAACCCACACCATCGGACTCTGAATCGCCTGTAGTCCGATATGGATAACCTGAGAAACCGAATCAGAAGCGGGGCCGCCCGACTCCAGCGATTCTATGGCCTTCATCCCTTTTGTAAGAAACACGTCACCGAACGCCTGGGCAACGATGGCTGTTATCAGAACTACAGCGGTCTTCATCTGCTCTCTATTCTACTCAAATCTCAAAATAGTTGGTCAGCTTGACTCCAAGCTCTTGCAGCCTTTCCTTGACCTTCGCGCTCGTGAGCGCTTCGAATTCGATCGAGCCCTGACGGGCGTCGCCGCTGAGCAACCTGTCGTCCGAGTAAACAGCCGGGTGAAAGTATATCTCATTGGTCTCGGCTGTCAGGTTATCGAGGGCATAAAGAAAGTATCGTTCGCTCATTGCTCCGCTCTGAAGATTTCCGTAGACACGCTCAGCATAAGCGAAGCCGCGCTCTCTGAGTCTGCTCTTCATGTATCGCGCCAGCGCGCCGAACAGAACTGCGTGAATCGTTTTCCGAAGTAGATTCGCGCGATCAAAAGCAAGAGCGAGCCGGCGCTCTTCAGACGGTACTCGCATGCGCCGTGCGCCGAACTTCTCGCCGAGTTCCAGTGCCGCGTTGAATATCACCGGGTGAACGTGCAAATGAAGATGGCCGTCAATGTGCGAAAGCGGAAGACCGGTCGCGCGAAACTTTTCGAACTGCGCCGATAGCTCTTTTCTAATCTGACGACGCGCCCGCGGTGAAAAATAGTATTTCAACCCCGCCAGGGTTGGGTTGTTCGAGAAGTTTTGCTCCTCATCGACCAGTGCGGGGATCTCGGCGCGCGAGAGCACGCTCTTTCCGACAACGGTTACAAGGTGAATTCCAACGGCGAGCCCGAGGTTCTCCTTTGCAAACCTGACTGCTTGCTCGAACGCCGCTCCAGTCACCATCAGGCTTGTGCTGGTGAGTACGCCTTCTCGGTAAGCACGAATGACGGCTTCATTCACCTCTTCGGACATACCGAAGTCATCCGCGTTTATGATCACCCGAAGGTGTTCGGAATTGAATTCGGATTGGGTCGGGTTGTGCGAGGTTTCAGGCAAAAGCGCGCTAGCGCCGCCTTTGGTCTGTGCAAAGGCAGCGCTAGGTTGCGTTGAAGCGTGTGACCTGCGGCTCATCGGCTGGCTTGAGCTTGTACAAACTCCTTGCGTTTCGCGCGAAGCTGGAGAAACTCCCTGGCTTCTTTGTACAGCCTTCTGCGTTCGTGCCCGTTGAACGCCGCGCGCCGAACTATTCTAAAGATAATCCGCGGCCGGAAATAATAGCGGTCGTAAAAGTGTTCGACCGCCTGAACGATCTCCTCGCGGCTGAGCCCGGGATACTGAATCACCGGAAGTTGGTGACCCAGGTCATCGGTCATCTCGGCGTTCATCAGGAAGTTGTTCTTGCGTAGATAATCGTCGAACTCTGTCCCGGGATAGGAATGCGCGATTGAGACCTGGATCGTCTCCGGGTCAAGCTCCTCGGCGAACTTTACTGTCCGTTTAATCGTCTCCGGGGTCTCTCCGGGAAGCCCGATGATGAAATCGCCGTGAACCGTGATTCCGAGTTTCTTACAATTCTTCATAAACTCGCGGGCTTGTTC
>DASRIZ010000590.1:0-4326 GCA_035649735.1 Blastocatellia bacterium
CTCCAATATGTTTCTCTACCACCGGCGTATCCTTTCTCTGCCTGCGCTAACAGGCAACCTTTCGTTTCAAAGTCTACGAAAGGGTACGCCACCTATTTTCTATTTCCACTCTTTTTGATTTTAGCTCCGACAGCATCTTGAAAGGAAGTAAGCCAGCCGACATACCGGTCGAACAACCGACCAAGTTCGAGTTTGTTATCAATTTGAAAACCGCCAAGCAGATCGGCTTGACGATCCCGCCGAATGTGCTGGCACGAGCGGATAAAGTCATTAAGTAATGGTTCGACGTTGCTCACCGCAAAAGACATGAAGAAAAAAATCGCCATCCTTACCCTTTGCGCCATGTTCTTTGCGCTTTGCGGTTCCGCCGAGGCGCAGCAGCCCAAAGTGTATCGGATCGGGATGCTGGTTAATGGCACTTCCTCCACTCACAAATTCATCATCGATGAGTTTCGGCAGGGTTTGCGCGAACTCGGTTATTGGGAAGGAAAAAATGTAGATATTCAGTATCGGTACGCGGAAGGAAAGCTGGAGCGATTGCCAGAGGGTCGCATATTAGAGGTTATTCGGATCGGGAGGAAAGATGCCGAAAGCAAATAGCAGATTGCGTACGGTCGAAACGATCTCCGATATCCGACGTCTGATTTCTGGTTTGGTGCTTTGCTCCCTGCTCCTTGCGCCGTGCTTCCCCGCGTCGGCGCAGCAGACCGCGCAAATTCCGCGTATCGGGATTTTGCGAACTGGCTCGCCGCCCGATCCTTTGATCGAAGCATTCGTCCAGGGCCTGCGTGAACTCAATTACATCGACGGGACAACTATCGCTCTCGAATACCGCTGGGCCGAAGGCAATAACGAAAGTCTCCCAGCTCTGGCCGCCGAACTGGTCAACCTCAAAGTCGCGGTCATCGTCGCCGCCGGGCCTGGGCCGATTCTCGCAGCAAAGCAAGCGACCAGCACGATTCCCATTGTCATGCCGGTCGTCATCAACCCGGTGGGTTCGGGACTGATCAAAAGCCTCGCGCAACCGGGCGGCAATCTCACCGGGTTTTCCAGCCAGACCGATGAGTTGCCGGGCAAATGGATGGAATTGTTAAAAGAGATAATCCCCAAGCTGTCCCGCGTTGCCGCGCTAGTCGATCGCGCCAACGACATCGGGCAAACGAAATCCACGGAAGAAGCTGCTCGATCCTTGCAGCTAAAACTACAGGTGTTGCAAGTTGACGACCCGCACGGATTTGAATCCGCCTTCGTCGCGGCGCGAAAGAACAAGGCCGACGCCATGATCCAGTTACCATCGGCTTTTCTCTATGCGCACCGCGCTCGTCTCACGGCCCTCTCCCTCAAGTATCGGCTGCCGACCGTCCACAATCAGTCCGATTGGGTGATCGGCGCGGGCGGCTTGATGTCGTACGCGCCCAATCTCCAGGACATGTTTCGCCGCTCGGCTGGCCACGTCGACAAAATCTTAAAAGGCGCCAAGCCCGCAGATCTTCCAGTCGAGCAGCCGAAGAAGTTTGAGTTCGTGGTCAATCTAAAGACCGCCAAACAGATCGGCCTGACGATTCCGCCGAATGTGTTGGCGCGGGCGGATAGGGTGATCAAGTGACGCGAGCACAAATCTGTCGACCACTACTTAGCGTCGTTGCACTTGCTGCTCTCGTCCTCTGTGTCACTCCCCGCGCCGAGGCGCAGCAGCCGACGAAAATCCCACGCGTGGGGATTCTCTTCATCGGCGGGCGCGATCAACCCCATCTCGAAGCATTCAAGCAAGGCCTTCGGGAGCGTGGATACACGGAAGGCAAAAACATCGTCCTGGATTACCGCTATGCGGAGGGCAAGGTAGATCGCCTTCCTTCGCTTGCGGCTGAATTGGTTGAGCTGAAAGTGGACGTCATTGTCACTACGTCAGGAAATAGCGCCAAGGCGGCTTCAGAAGCCACAAAGACGATACCGATTGTGCTAACAACGGGAGCAGATCCGGTGAAATCAGGTCTGGCTGAGAGCTTAGCGAAACCCGGGCGCAATGTTACGGGACTCAGTATTATCGAGGAAGATTTAAGCGGTAAACGTGTGGACATTCTGAACGAGACTTTTCCGAAAATGACACGCATGGCGTATCTTTGGCATCCCCTTGCCGTATCTTATTCGGCGGCGGATACAACGAGCGTCAATCCATCTTATGACCAAGTAAAAAAAGCGACGAAAACTGCTGGCGTACAGCTTCTTTCGTACAAGGTTGGGACTTTGGCCGAAATCGAGAGGGCGTTTGCGGATATGCCGAAGGTTCGGCCCGACGCGCTACTTGTATTACAAAGTCCGCTGATGACTCTTAACTCAAAAAAGATTGTTGAGCTGGCGCTTAAGCAGCGTCTCCCGGGCATGTACCCAACGCGCCAATTCGCCGAGGAAGGTGGATTGATGGCCTACGGTCCTCTGATTGGCGACCTCTATCGCCGCGCCGCCACCTATGTGGACAAAATCCTCAAAGGCGCCAAGCCCGCCGATCTTCCGGTGGAGCAACCGACGAAGTTCGAGTTCATCATCAATCTCAAGACGGCGAAGCAAATCGGCCTCACGATTCCGCCGAACGTGCTGGCGCGGGGGGATAAGGTCATTAAGTAATGGTTCGACGTTGCTCACCGCAAAAGACATGAAGAAAAAAATCGCCGTCCTTACTGTTTGCATCATGCTCTTTGCTCTTTGCGTTTCGGTTGAGGCGCAGCAGCCGAAGGTGGCTAAGATCGGCTTGCTCAGGGGCTCTTTCCGTGAGCGAGAAGAGAACATCGAAATGTTACGGCGCGAGCTCAGTAAATTCGGCGATGTTGACGGAAAGAACATAGCCTTCGAGTTTCGCGCCGCGGACAATAAATTTGACCGTTTCCCCGCGCTGGTTGACGAGCTGGTGCGTCTCAAGGTCGATATCCTGATTATAACTTCTACAGCGGCTGCATTAGTCGCCAAAAAAGCAACCGCAACGATTCCTATCGTTGTTATGGGCGTAACTGACCCTGTGGGTGCCGGGTTGGTTGACAGCCTGGCGCGCCCTGGGGGCAACATTACGGGATCTACCAGTATCCCAGCGGATTTGTCCGGGAAGCGAATCGAATTGCTCAAGGAAACTATTGTTAAAATTTCCCGGGTTGGAGTGCTGTGGACTCCACAAGATCCGGCCTCGGCCCAGCAATGGAAAGAAAGCGCACAGGCAGCCCGAGAACTGGGTCTGCAGCCGCATTCGATGGAAGTCAGCTCGGGTGACAAATACGAAGACTCGTTTAAAGAAGCTGTCAGAGCCGGTATCCTCGCGTTCGCGGTGCCTCAGGACTCATTAGCTGGCGACAATCACAAGAAGATCATCCAACTCGCGGCAAAACATCGACTGCCGGGCATCTATAGTCGAAATGATTATGTCGAGAACGGTGGATTGATGTCCTATGGCTGGGACCGAAGCGAATCCTTTAGGCGCGTTTCGGCGATGGTAGATAAAATCTTGAAGGGCACTAAACCCGCCGACATCCCTGTAGAACAGCCGAAGAAGTTTGAATTGATCATCAACCTCAAAGCTGCCAAGCAGATCGGCCTGACGATTCCGCCAAACGTGTTGGCGAGAGCGGATAAAGTGATCAGATGAAAACGAGCCGAGTGCATAGAGTAAAAAAGATGGAGAGTGTCATGAGAAAACCATTCATTGGGTTCACACTTTGCGCCATTCTCTTAGTGTTTTGCTTACCCGCCCACGCGCAGAAACAGGCGCTGATTCCGCGGATTGGTATTTTGAGAGCGGGTACGCCGTCTCCCGATGGCTCTCCGGATGTATTTCTCCAGGGGCTTCGCGATCTCGGCTACATCGAAAATAAGAACATTGTTATTGAGATCCGCTATGCTGAGGGCAATCGAGATCGTCTCCGTGAGTTCGCAAAGGAGATGGTCCAACTAAAGGTAGACGCGGTCTTTACCAGCTCTAGTCCAGCCGTTTTCGCTCTTAAGCAAGAGACCAAAACCATCCCTATCGTCATCGTCAGTTCGACCGATCCGGTTCAATCCGGCATTGTCGCTAGTCTCGCCCGGCCAGGCGGCAATATCACAGGCATGTCTCTGCTCGCTACGGACCTATGGCCTAAGCGACTAGAGCTACTCAAGGAAATCTTCCCAAAAGTTTCGAAGGTGGCCATGTTTTGGAACAAAAGCAATGCCGGCATGGCAGTTGAAGCAAGAGCCACCCAAGAGGCGGCAGGTCCGCTGGGCGTTACGTTGCAGGATCGAGGGGTGAAAGACGCTAGTGAGATCGAAGCGGTTTTTGACGCGATGAATAAAGATCGACCCGATGCG
>DASRIZ010000591.1:0-3297 GCA_035649735.1 Blastocatellia bacterium
TCAACTGGGGTTCTGGGCGGTCACGGTGGGAACCAACATGGCTCGCGCGACTCCGGGTCTGGGGGCCGAAGGGCCGTTTGGACCGCAGATGGGAATGTCGCTCTATAACGACGTGCGGTTCGCGTTGCTGGGCGGATCGATCGTGGATGCCAACGCCCTGCTTCGAAGCTATATCTGGCATTGCATCGCGATCCCGACGATTGTGAGCGTGCTGCTCGCAGTGCACTTCTGGCGAGTGCGCAAGGACGGCGGAATATCGGGGCCGGCGCCGATTCAGCTCGAATCGGAGATGAAAGCGCCAGGTGCGAGGGCGGTCAAGAAGCAAGTGGGATAAATCAGGTTCAGAGTTCAGGGTTCTTGGTTCCGAGTTAACCCTGAACCCGGAACTCTGAACCCTGAACTTCGGAGGCTTATGGATTGGGCACAACTCTGGACTATAGTTTCGGCGCCTGACAACGTGCCAATTGTGGCGATGCTCTTTCTTGTCCCTTTCTTTTTGTGGCTGGGATTGCGACAGGCGAAAGCGAATGACCAGCTCGCGGAACAACTCGAGGGGGATCCAAAGCTCGCCAAGACTCACCACCGCAAGACCTTGCCGTGGAAGCCACACTGGGCGCGTGAGTTGCACGTGTGGCCTTACCTGCTCAGGATCGAGTTCCTGGCGGTAATCATTGTAACGGTGATCCTGTTCGTCTGGTCGATTACCCTCAACGCGCCGCTCGAGGAACCCGCGAACCCAAACCTGACGATGAACCCGTCGAAAGCGCCGTGGTACTTCCTCGGTTTGCAGGAGATGCTTGTTTACTTCGATCCGTGGATTGCCGGGGTGGTGATGCCTTCGTTGATGCTGGTCGGGCTGATGGCGTTCCCCTACGTCGACTCCAACCCGCTGGGCGTCGGCTACTACACCTGGAAACAGCGGAAGGTTGCAGTCGGGGCGTTCCTGTGGGGATTCATCATGTGGATCGCTCTTATATTCATCGGGACTTTCATAAGAGGTCCGGGATGGGTGTGGTTCTGGCCGGGTCAAACATGGGATCACAACGTTCAGCTCTACGAGATAAACCGTGATCTTCCGGACATACTTGGGATCACATCGCAACCGTTGAAAGGCATTTTTGGATTGTTGGTAGTGGTGGCGTTCTACCTGGTTGCCGGGCTGGCGATTCACATCTTGATCACATGGAGCAAGTTCGAGAAGAAGATCTTCGAGCGAACTACCTTATTGCAGTACTCGGTGTTTCAGTTCTTCGCGATAACAGTGCTGGTGAGCATGCCTGTGAAGCTTTTGATCAGGCAGTTGTTCCGAATCAAGTACGTGATGGTTACGCCGTGGTTCAACATATAGGACCGACGGGATACGACCAATAGGGACAGGACTCTAAGATGGCAGACACTACTCAAAGCGAGCAGCTGGAAAAGAGAGCCCCGGACACCCCGGAGCGGGACCCGATTGCCGACAGTTCGATGAGCGGCGCTTTATTGATATCTTCGCTGTTGCTGGTTGTTACGCTGATATGGTCTCTGTACGACGAGGTCGTCGGGCAGCGTCCGTGGCGCGGGTATCAGCGGGATTTCGTCTCCCGATACTCAGAGTTTCTGGACACTGCGAAGGGACGGCAAGGAAGGTCAGAAACGGAAATAAAGAACTCACCCGAGTATCAGGCGCTGGACGATGCCTACAAGTCTGAAAAGGAAGCCGCCGACGAGAAAACCAAGCCCATCGATGCGCAAAACAAGCGTGTAGACGAAAAGCTCACCGCGGTTACCGCCCCGTTCACCGATGCGCGATCCTGGATCGTCGCAAAGACCTATCAGCTGGAAGTGACCGGGAGCGAGTCCGGCAAAAATAGCATTCGGGAAGCAATCGAAGAAAGGAAGCAGAAGAAAATCGATTTCGAGATGCCCGACGATCAGGGCAATAAGGAAGAGAAGTCGCTGACGTTCCCGGAGCTCGAGGTTTTGTACAATGGCTTGAGGGACGAGAAAGCCCGACTTGGAGCCGAACGCGTTCAGATTACTCAGGCCCGCGACGCCGCTCAAAAGAAGCGCGACGAGTATATGCAAGACCACCTCGGCGGGCTGACCGCGGAGCAAGTGGCGGGACTTGAGAAAAAAGTCGAAGACTTCAAGTTCGAGATCAAGCAAATAAACGTCGGCGGCGTGGTAATCGACAGGTGCGAGTCTTGTCATCTCGGAGTCCGCGAGCCTATCAAGCTGACCCGCAGCGATATGACGTTGCCCGATGTCGATCCCGCCGATGACACCATTGCGGCGGCGTTTGTGTCGCATCCAAACAAGGAGTTGTTCAAAACCCACGATCCCGAGCGCTTTGGTTGTTCAACGTGCCACGGCGGCAACGGCAGGGGAACCACGTCGGTTGAAAAGGGTCACGGCAGGTATAAGCATTGGCTGTGGCCGCTCTATTACAAAGAAAACGTCGAGGCCGGGTGTAATCAATGCCATAATCGCGACCGGGTATTGCAGGGAGCGGAAACCCTGAATCGCGGCAAGAACCTGTTTCAGGTGCGAGGCTGCGCCGGCTGCCATCGCTATGAGGCGTTCGATCGCGAGGCCGATGCGCTGAGCAACGCGCGTCAGAGCATAAAGACGCTGGAGCTTGAACGCGATGATCGACGTCGAGAGATTACTCAGACCAGCGCCGCCGCCGACTCAGCGCCCACCGACGAAGAAGCTGCCCAGCTTCGCAACAAGGCCAACGCGCTTCGTCAAATGATTTCACAGATCGACGCCCGAATCGACGAGTTTGATATCCAGTCAAAATACCTGATGCAGGACGTAAAGAAGATTGGCCCGAACCTGAAAGAGATCAAGGCCAAGCTGCGAAAGGACTGGATCCCGGTATGGCTGTCCGATCCGCAGGCCTTTAGACCTGGAACGAAAATGCCGACCTTCCGGCTTGAGGACGATGAGGTCAAGGCTATTTCTGCATTTCTCTGGCAGTCGGCGCTGGAGGTGAAGCTCCCTTCGCAGCCGCAAGGCGACACCGCACACGGCAAGGAGTTGTTCAAGACCCTCGGGTGTTTGGGTTGCCACTCGATCAACGGACAGGCGATCGACATGGGCAATCAGATCATCGGCGGCGACTTTGCCGCGAACCTCTCGCGGGTCGGCGAAAAGGCAAACTACGAATACATAGTTCGATGGGTCCACAATCCGAGGCAACGGCTTGCGCCCTACTCGCCCAGCCAGAAGCGCGACCTCACGCCGGCAGACTACAAGAAAAAGAACCTTCCCTTCGTGTTCGATGACGAGCATTCGAAGAGTCCGGTCGAC
>DASRIZ010000592.1:0-8705 GCA_035649735.1 Blastocatellia bacterium
ACACCCCCAACTTCAGTTGGGGGTTCTTTAGTTTCCACCTACGGACGGCCACCGGCTCTTTTCTTCGTTTTCAAAATGGCTCCGGTCCCGCGCCGCCACTCGCGGCGCGAGTGGCGGCGCGGGACCGGAGCAGAATCGGGAAGCCTGATTACCCAGCACCTAGGCTAAAGCTAAAGAACCCCCAACTGAAGTTGGGGGTATTGCTGGAGTTTTCACTCAGTCTCGCAGTTTGGTGGGTTTCGCAGGCTCACTCAGGTGAGGTGTTAACCGACGGAATCTAAGAACTAACGACGCTCTCGCCGCGTGCCAGACCAGCGTTTGCCGCGGGCGTTCGCTGTTTGAGCATTCGAAGTACCCAGTAAACCGCGATCGCTGCCACGATGTGTTTTATCGAATGACCACTGACGATCCCACCGATTGAAAGAATCTGCACGTCCAGAAGCTCGATGACTTTCGCAAGCGCATAAACCCCGCACGTGACCAGGAGCGCGCCGCCCTTTGTGTACCTTGATGGGAACATGATTGCGGTCAGCACTATCGCCACGAGCGAATAGAACTGAACCAGTATGTATGGCCGCAGATCACCATTGCCGCGTTGCTCACCTAAATGCCAATAGATCACGCTGCTTACTCCAATGATGACCAACGGAGCGAGCAACACCACCCCGGCTCTCAGATTGATTCGTTCGGTTATGACGGCAGCCAGCAGAGACATGAACGCAATGCTCATGGGCAGCCGATCCCACATCAACCGCTCGGTGTTCGGTGACAGATGGTAGTAAGCGGAACCGAAGCAGGTGAGCATCACTCCAAAGAAAAACACGATGTAAGGCCAACGTTCGAACCGGTGGAGGAAGGTATCAGAAGCCAAAGAGGACTTCCTGTTAACGAACAGCAAGCCTGCAATTCCGGTTAACAAGAAAGGCAGATTGGAGGCCACGTTCATGAAGTTGGCTATTCCCAGCAAGGAGCGCTGGTCCGCGAAGTGATGGTACGCTTCGTCCTGCTGAATCCGCGGCACCAGCGCCATCGCAACGATCGTCGCTACGGTCAGCCCGATCATCGTCAAGGTGCGAAAACGGGCCGTCAACAACGCGGGGCCTCCCGCCCTCAAAGTTGTGCTCCGATAGCTCACATTTACCTCAGTTCATTCGGTGGCGGCAGGCGCAGGTGCGTCGCGGTCGCCGATAAACTCCGCGACTCGCTGCCGGTAGCGCTGATACAGGAATGACACCGCCAGAAGAATCAGCCCCAGCACGATGAACGAGATGATCCGATAGAGCTTCTCAAGCGATGACAGGTCAAACAGAAATACTTTGAAGATCGTGAGCCCTAACAGCAACAACGCCATCACTCGAAGCAACTTGCTTCGACGCGCGATCCCGAGCGTCAGCATCGCCCCGCCGTAGATGGTCCATACCACCGAAATCGAAAGCTGCTGCGCCAACTTCAAATTAGCCCTGTCCTCGGGAGACAAGCCGAGCACCCGCATTTTCCCGCTGTAGTAACCAAGCGCCTCCAGACTGAGCCCGATGATGGCGAGCAGATTCACGGACGTCACCAGGACCGGTAGCATCATCGATCGTTCATCGTCAGCCACATTTTCCGCTCGCGAGTAGAACCAGATGCCTGATGACAGCACCGCGATCAGCAATGCGAACGCGCCGAATGTTTGATTGAACACAAGCGCATGCCACGACGCGTCTGAGAATCGCGAATCCACTGCCAGCACTTTTATCGTCGCGATCGTTAGCAGGATCAACGCGCCCCATCTAATAGACTTCCTCCCGCGCCGAACGCCGATTCCCAGTGCTGCCCCGCCGTAAATGATCCACAACGCCGATAGAACAAATTGCTCGTTATTGTTGAGGCGGGCTATCTCTTCCCAGAGCTGGTTGCCGATCTGCGCCTGCGCGCGATCAAAATAACCCATGACCTCCGCGCTCAGTGACAATATCGCGATCACATTGGCCGCGCCCAGAAGAATCGGGATCGCCGCCCGTTCTCGATCACCAAGATTGTCCGCTTGCGAATAAAACCAAGCGCAGACCGCGAATGCGAATACGAGCAGGGCAAACGCTGCAAACGTCGGATTGAACAGCAGTTTGTGCCATCCGGCGTTGTAATACTGAAGGTCGATGGTCACAGCTTTCCCTGTGGCAAGCGCAAGCAGCATCATAGAGCCAAAACGCACCGCCTGTGAGCCGCGCAGGATTCCGATGATCAACGCGGTCGCGCCAAAGATCGTCCACACCGCCGACAGCGCAAACTGCTTTGTGTTTTCAAGTTGAGTTACCGTGTCTCCGCTTGCAACCGCCTGGGCACGATCGAAGTAGCCGATCGCTTCAGCGCTGAGCGCTATGACCGCAAGCACGTTTGCGGCTGCGCTGAGGACGCCAAAGACAAGACTGCGCTCTTCATCCTCCAAATCCTCGGCTTTGTAGTAGAACCACGCCGCGCTTGCCAGGGCGCCGATGATTACCACAAACGCAGCAAACGTCTGATTAAAAGCAAGCGAGTGAATCGTCGAGTTGTAGTAGGTCAAATCGACAACCAGCACTTTGACAGTCGCGCCCGCGAGCAAAAGAAGCGCGAGAAACCGAAGCGGTTTTACCTTGCGAGTAATCCCTGCAAACAGAGCGCCGACACCGTAGATCGCCCACAGCGCCGTCAGCGTGAGCGCTTTTGTGTTGCCAAGAGAACTCAGCGCATCGCGTCCTGTCGTCAGCCCTTTTTGTTGCTCGAAGTAGTCATTTGCATCGATCGTCAGCAATGCCAACGCCAGCGCGTTCGCGCCAAGGGTAAACAGGCCGGCAAAGCTCGATTGTTCTTCAACGTCCTTGCCGTATCGCTTGTAGAAAAACGCGGCTAATGCCAGCGCAGCCACCATCACCGCCCCCGATAGCGCTCGACGATTCAGAAGAGGCATGAACTCGCTGCCCGGAGAATAAGCAAAGTCATGCACATCCACCATCACCCAATGCGACAGGCCGATTGCGAACACTACAAGCGCCCCATAGCGAGATGTCCGATCATTGGCTCGAAGACCGATCCAGGTCATCACCACGCCTTCGACCGCCCAGCCAATTGTTACCCAGTGCTGATCGAATTGAATGGGCACCGCCAGGACTGAGAACAGAAACCCCAACCCAAGGAAGGTGAACACAAGCAACCTGTCTTCGCGGTCGCGCTGGTAGGTTATATAGCCCAGCCCCAAATAAAACGCCGCAACCAGAAGCGCAAAAGCGCCGAGCAACCCGTAGTACTGAACCTCGAGCAGACTGTAGCTAGTGCCGAAATAGAGAAGCGCGTTTGCGAATACCATCGCCAGATCGTGCCAGCCCGTAGGCCGCCGATTCACTACGTTGTGCAACACCGCAAGCAAAGCAAAGATCGTGAAGAAGATTGTAAGAAAGATGATCGTGGGCCAAAGCTTGTGGAGTTCGTACCACTGGTTCATCCACGCCGCGAACATCAACACCGTGGAGATGAAAGCCATGTAATTCAGACTGCGCCACTGTTTCGAGTAGGCAAGAGCCAGAACGCCCAGATCCAATAAAGCGATGTAGGTGAATAACCCGGCTTCGTTATCGACCCCGGTTGATAGAAGAATCGGCGTAAGGAATCCGCCGATCAATCCAAGCACCGCAATGGGTAAGGCACTGTATCTGGCGGCTAACAACGTCGCGGTTGCAGTGACAAGGGCCATCAATCCAAATGCGACGGGTTGAGCGAGCAGACCGTACTTATTAGCCGACGCAAACCATATCGCCGCGTAGAGCACCGCAATGCCTCCACCAGTCAGACCATAGGCGTAGCTTGGGTAAAGCTTGCGGAGACGTTCGCCCAGGATCAGGAATGCGACACCAACGGCGGCGCCTATCAACACTCGACCGGCGGGTCCTATCCACTCATTGTCTACGGCATACTTGAGGAAGAAGGTAACCCCCAAAAAGATAGCGATGATTCCGATGCGATTGAACCAGCTGCCTCCTATGCGTGCTTCAAGATCGCTCCGTTGCGAAAATGCGGCAGGCGAAATGACCGGCGCGGCCGGACGAGCTCGCGTAGTCGCAGGCGGAGGACCCTGCGGAACGGGCGCGCCGATCACTCGGCGATCTGGAGGGGGCGCTGAGGCCGCGCCTTGCTCGCCTGGCTGCTGCGAAACCGGAGTGGGAGATACCGTTTCGGCGACAGGCGGCGTTGACTGCTGTGAAGGGATTTCAGTTGTGGCCTGCGGCTGTTGTTCTACGGTGCGCGGAGCCGACGGCGCGCTCTTCAAAGCCTCTTCGACAGCGCGAAGCCTGGACAGTTGGGACTCGCGTTCGATTTGAGGCGGAGTGTCCAGCTCGCGCGGGACCGCGCGAAACACGAGGCCCAAATGCTTTTCAACCGCATAGAGCCGGGTAACGGTTTCGCGCGCCACTGACTCCAGGTAGTTCAGACGAGCGTCGAGCTGCTTGATTGTGTCGGATGAGGAACTGTCATCAGCCATTAAGGCCTCCGTTTAGGGCGCGTTTTCGTTACCCTGCTTATCCTTCGGCCGGTCTACAGCGCATGTAGGGCCATAGTCGACTGGAGGGAACGATCTGGTTGCAAGGGCTCACGTTCCGTTGTTACCGATGTACTGGCGGATTTTCTCCATTGCCTGGATTACCGCCTTCTTTTGCGAGCTACTGAGGGCGTTCATCATTTTGTCCACCTCAGCGAAGTACCGCTCCTCGATCTTCAATTCGAGTTTCTCGCCTTCGGGAGTTAGAACGATCTGATTAAATCTGCGGTCCGAGGGATGGGGCATCCTGGTGACGTAACCTCCACGCTCGAGCCTGTCGATCAAACCGACAACATTTGATTTGGTCACGATGAGATGTTCGCTCAACTCCTGTTGGCTCAAGCCCGCGCTGCCGTGTTCCTTCAGTATCATCAGAATGTTGAACTGCACATCAGTCAGACCAAACTGGGAAAAGAACCTGTCGGACAGCTTTTGCATCAGCGCCGAGGTGCGAACCAGGCTGAGCAGCGCCTCGTGGTTGACGCTCGCCAGCGGCTGCTTGAGCTTTAACTCCGACTGCAGTTTCATTGGCTCCTTATCTCCCAGGCCGATAGTTTATATATGAACTATCGCTATGTCAACTGTTTTCTTTTGGAAGGCTTTTCGAGCCGGGTGCGCGTTAGATTTTCGCGCATACCCACCTCGTGACGAGGTGGGTCTTTGATGCTACGGCTTACAATTGTCACAGACCGGGCCCGGTGGTTTGAAAAGTTTCGACCGTCGGGGCTATCTTGATGCCTATGGGAACGCGAGACGAAGCATGGAGCTTGCTCTGCGAGTACACGAAAGGTGATTCGTTGCGAAAGCACGCACTCGCGGTCGAAGCGGTGATGAGAGCATACGCTCGTCGCTTGGGTGAAGATGAAAGCACCTGGGGGTTGGTGGGTATGCTGCACGACTTTGACTATGAGATGTATCCGGAACCTCCCGACCATCCGATGAAGGGTTCCGAGATTCTGCGGGAACGGGGATACAGCGATGAGGTACGGCGGGCGATACTGGGTCACGCGAACTACACCGGCGTTCCGCGTGATTCGCTGCTCGCCCGTGGGCTCTACGCTTGCGACGAATTAACGGGTTTTGTTGTGGCATGCGCCCTGGTACGGCCAAACGGAATTTGGGATCTTGAATCGAAGTCGGTAAAAAAGAAGCTCAAGGACAAGGCCTTCGCACGAACGGTCAATCGCGATGAGGTCTATGAAGGCGCTGAGGAGTTGACCGTCGACCTGGGCGAACACATCGACTTCATCATCGCTTCTCTGCGCGAAGTGGCGCCGGATGTCGGCCTGAAGCAGCGTGCCGGCGAGAACTCTCCAGACAATCCCCAGAAGGAATAACCCGAATTACCTCGCGTTTGCTGCCCGATTATGATGGAAAGCGACAGAAAAAGGCGAGGCTGGTATTGCTTTTTGTGCGTTGCCGCAATCGTTCTGCAGTTCGGCGCATTAACGATTGCCGGCGAGAATCCCGGCCCCGCCGAGTCGGCAACCGAAGCGTTGCGCCGTGGTGTGGAGTTCTGGCGGACGTGGAAGATCGATGACGCTGAATCTGCGTTCAGGGAAGCTGCGAGGTTGGAGCCGTCCAGTCTCGCAGCCGCGGTCGGGCTGGCTCGCGTTGCCCGCGCCAGGATCGATTATGCCGGCGCGCTGACTTTGCTGGATCAGGCTGCCCGCCGGCATCCGAACTCGGCGCTCCTGCTCAATGAATACGGCTCGATCTATCTCGCTGCTGAAGAGCCGGGGCAAGCTCGACGGTATTTCGCGAGTGCGCTTCAAATGTCGCCAACGGATGCGCAGGCGACAGTCGGGCTGGCCGGCGTTGATCTGCTCGAACGCGATTTTCAAAGCGCGATCGGAAGGCTTGCGCAGTGTCTTGAGCGCGAACCTCAAAACAGTTCTGCTCGATCGATGCTTGCTCGCGCGCTTTTGGAGATAAACAGGGAATCCGAATCGGCGGAGGAAGCGCGCCGGGCAATTGCAGCAAACCCTTTCAATGTGGAAGCGCTGTTCGTGCTTGCCTATGTCAGATCTACTGAGCGCAAGGCTGACGAATCCAGGTCGCTTGCGCGGCGCGTAGTCTCGCTTGATCCGTATAACTTCAGCGCAAGGCGAATGCTGTCGCAATACCTCGACGGACGCGCGGGGTACGAGCAGAAGATAGCGGAGCCCGCACGCAAGCATTACGCGCGAGGACGGTCGCTCAAGGAATCCGGAGAGCTTAGTAGGGCAGCCGAGGAACTCGAAGGGGCGCTGCGAATCGAGCCGCGCTATTATCGAGCGTTGATCGCGATAGCGGATGTCTGGCTCAGAAAGGGCGAGTACAACAGGGCGGCGGCTGCAGCGCACCTGGCAACTGTAGTAGACCCCGAGGGTTCGATTGCTCATTTTGAGCTGAGCATTGCTCATCGTTTAATAAGCGAGCGTGCTCGAATCGCAGTTGGCGGGGTCGATTTCGCGTCCTTGTTTTATGATGGGCCGGCGCCGCCTGCATACGCGGCCACTCGAGAGATCTTTCCAGACTATCGCTTGCTGACGAGGCGCCAACAGGCGGTTATCGATCTGTCGGTTGGACCGCTGGCAATGTTCCTCCCCAGGCTCGTGAGCCGAAAAGCGCGTCACTATTTACTTGCCTTCGATCAGCGGCCAGGTGATCTTCAGGGATTTCCGGATGTTGTTGGCGAAAAGACTTTTGATGGACGCTACTATGCGAGCATTCGAGGCGTAGGAGGCCGGGTTACTGTATCCGGAATCGAGTATCTTGATCAGGCAGCGCTCGGAGGGTTTAACACCATCGCGCACGAGTTTGCGCATCAAATTCACATCGCCGCATTAGACAAGGGTGAGGTAAGTGAAATCCGGCGTCTTTACGAGCAAGCGCGGCGGGAAGAGAGGATGCTTGACTATTACGCGGCCGCGAACGAGGAAGAGTATTTTGCTCAAGGCTACGAAGCGTTCATCTCGGAGCGCAAGCGGCCATCTGCTGGCCTAACGGGGCGGCACACACGCCACGAACTGTTGGCGCGTGATCCCGAGTTTTACAAGTTCCTGGTCAAGTTGACCGGCAAAACGGAGGCGAGAATTGTCGGCCGAGCCTTTTGAGGGTCATCTATTTCTGTTTGCTTGACAAGAAATAATGCCGCGTGCGACTATGCTGGCTGCGCTTTTCCCGTGAGTGGTAGTCAGCAACTCCGACTGCTTCGCACGCATCCCAGAGTTGCAAATAAATTTCAGCATAACACAACGGTATTGGCGAAATTCTTTTCAAGAATGCTTGGAGCAAAACATTTCAGGAGGAGTACCGTCCGATGAAAAGAACAATATTAATGATGGCAGCCCTCACCTTCTCGTTTGCGCTGTTCGTGCCCCCGGCGTCGGCGAGGGCAACCGCGCCGGGAGTGGTAGCGCAGGATCCCACGCCCGAAGAAGCTGCGGCCTATAAAGCGTGGTTTGATGCGAATGGTGCCAAGGACTATCCCAAAGCAATGGAATTGGCAAAAGCCTACTTAGAGAAGTTCCCGAGCGGCAAATACGCGGAGTATTTGAAGACCAAATGGATTCCTGGTATGCACCCGGTCTTTTTCAATAAGGCGGTACAGGACAAGAATGTGCCCGAGATAATTCGTATCGGGAAAGAGGTTCTCGCGCGGGACGCCGAGAACCTCGACTATCTTTCGGCGTTGGTGGTTCAGATACGAACGCTGGAGTTGTTTGCGACCCCACCGAACTTCTCTCACGCCGCCGATGCGGCTGAATTCGCCGAGCGCGCCATAAAACTCATTGAGGCGGGCAAGACTCCAACGGGCGCGGATGCGAAGTTCAACAAGAACGTCACTCTCGCGTATATGCATCAAACACTGGCGGTGGTTGCAGAGAACCAAAAGAACATCGACAAAGCGCTTGCCAGTTATGATAAAGCTGCGGCGCTTGAGCCGAGCAATCCGGCGTTCTTTTTCCACTGTGGCAGGCTTCATAACGATCGGTATGCGGCGGGGGCACAGAAGTACGAGGCCGCGCAGAAAAAGGTTGATGCGATACCCGAAGCCGACAGAGCCGCCGCTGAATCCAAACCTGAAGTAAAGGCAGCTATGGATGAAGCCAAGGCTGCGTTCACACAGGTAAAAAGCGAAGCCGAGGCGGTCGTAAACTGCTGGGTA
>DASRIZ010000593.1:0-20506 GCA_035649735.1 Blastocatellia bacterium
AAGGTGATAGTGGCGGGCGCCGGGCTGGCGTTGCCGTCGGCGGTCACCGCCTGCACCTGGAACTGATAGCGACCCGGTGACAGGCTTGCGTAATTAATCGTTCGCTGATCTGTGGGTGCACTCCACTCCGATCCGCCAAACCGGTATTGGTAGCGCAAGCCCTCGCCGGCCGCGAAGCCGAGGCCGACGAAGTCAATGCTCAGTTGATTCTGGGTCGGATTGAGAACGAGTCCCGACACTTCGCTTTCGCCTAACGCCGAGATCGGCTGAACATCGCCGGCGATGCGCAGCCCGCTGATCAAGATGGGCGGTGGCGATGGAGGCGGGTCGCGCTCAGGGATGAGCCGCGACAGCCCAAGGTCTGTGCCGAACCAGAGTGCGCCCTCGCGGTCGCGAAAAGCGGCACGAACCGCATTGCTCGCCAGCCCGTCGGCCTTGGTGTAGTGCCTGATGCGATTGGTCTCCAGATCGAATCGGTCCAGGCTCCGTGCTGTTCCGAAGTACATTCGTCCCAGCTTGTCTTGGGTGATGCACGAGACGCTGTTGCTCGCCAGCCCGTCGGCGATTGTGTATTTGACGAAGCTGAGGTGTTCAGCTTGCAGGTCATCCAACCTGGCGATCCCGTCTCGGTCACTTGTAACCCAAAGCCGCCCGGCGCGATCGAGAAAAAGAGCTCGGATGACGCCCATTGGCACACCATCGGATTGTGTGAATAGTCGAAAACTGCCATCGCGGTAACGCGCCAGGCCGCCATCATAAAAGCCGAGCCAGAGATTGCCGGCAGCATCCTCGCAGTAGGCTGTAGGCAAGGTGAAAGGCGGCAGTCCTTCCGCCTCAGAGCAAACGTGGAAAGATTCAGTCGCTCGCTCCCAACGAACGACAGCGTTACGAACGTTCGAAGCTACGCTGATCCAAATGTCGCCTCGCGAGTCTTCAAACAAACGGAAGATGTCATCGCCGGGCAGTTCGCCGCGTCGATGGGTGTATACGGCCTTCGGACGGGTGTATGCGAGTTGTTCCACGCTTGCTACTCGCGGGAAGCGACACAGCCCGGAGCTCGTAGGCACCCACCATTCTCCGGTGTGGTCCTGGAAAGTGACCTGGTTCGTACCCCACCCGAACCCCTTGATCTCGCCGGGAAACTGAGGCTTGATGGCGTTAAATTGGAGGCCGTCAAAGCGATTGACGAAGAAATCGTTTTCGGCACTGATCGAGCATAGTTCTCCACGCCGGTTTTCAATGATGGAGGTAATGAAGAGCTTCCCTAGACCATCCGCTTTCCCAAAGGTCGTAAACCCGCTCCAGGTGATCTTTGACGCACCGGTCCAGCTCCCCAGCCATAGATTGCCGTCCTGGTCCTCAACTGACGCCAAAATCGCCGGATTACTCAGACCCAGCACCTTGGTGTAGCTGCGGAAGCGCCCGTCGATAAACTCGGTCAGCCCTCCACTGGTGGCGATCCAGATCCGCCCGTCAGAGGATTGGGATATTCCCATAACAATGATCCCGGCCAGCCCGTCAGCAGTTGTGAACTGGCAAACGTCGCCCGGGGCAACCGGTAGGCTGACACGTTGATCGAGCGAGCGAGCGGCGGTGGCGCACCTGGCGAGCCTGAGCGTGACTAGCTCACCACCTGCGGTAATGGAGGTAGCCGGTTGGGGCTTGAGCACAACTAGTCCTGCGCCCCCGCGGTGCCCCACCCATAGCCTCCCCTCGGTATCACACAGCAACCCTGTGGCCAGATCGCCGAGCGCCGACGGTTGAATCGCGTACCGAACCGTCCGGCCGTCGGGCAAGCGTCGCATCAGCCCGCTTGTCGTGCTTATCCAGAGGCTGCCTTCGCGGTCTTCGGCAAACGCCACCACTATCTGGTCGCCGTAAAGCGCGACGCGCCGAAACGTCGCCTGGCCGCTAGTCTCATCCAGACGGAAAAGACCATAATCGGTGCCGGCCCAGATTTGTCCTTCGCGGTCTTCGTACATGACATTGACGCGATTGGTTGCCGCCTCATCACCCACTGGATAAACGGCGAATAGATTGCGGAATTGAGGTTGTTTAAACCGCGATCCGAATTCCGCATTCCGCAACGGAGAGGGATTGAAGCGGCACACGCCGCCGCCGTTGGTGGCCACCCAATAGACTCCGCGCCGAGTTTCGAGCAGGTCGGTAATGAAGGGATGGGGCAGGCCTTGTTCGACGCCGTAGGTGGTGAATTCGTAGCCGTTGAATCGGCTCAGTCCGTCACTTGTGCAGAACCAGAGGAAACCGTGCGAGTCGTGGACGATGCGCCGAACGAAGTCGCTCGGAAGCCCGTCGGCAGTCGTGTAAGTCCTTACTGGCAGCTGCTCGGCGGGCAGGATTGCTGGTAATGACAGGAGCAGGCCCAGCACGAACAAGATTCGGGTCAAGAAACTATTCGCTTGCCATACGCTCACAAGCATAACAATCACTTCACGCGAGATCGTGGACTTGAACTTGGAGGATGACTGGGAAAGTTTAATCTAAGCAGGATTGATTGGCTATAAGAAGAATCGAACGGCCCAAGTCGAAAGCGAAGTAACCCCAAGGAGACATGCTGGAGCCCGCTGACTTCGCTGGGTGGGTTCAAGTATTGTGGGTTGGATCTTATTCCTTCCGAAGGCTGAGGAAGTTCTAGCAATGAGATTTGCAATCGCCGGTTCCAAATCACGTCGCCTTAAAGTTGTGACAATTTTGTGACAATCTTCCGCAGAAATCAGCCTAAATCAGCAGTAGTCCTCGCAATGGCTGATGGCTATAACCTGTAGCAAATGTAATTAGTTGCAAGGGTCTGCCAAGCTGTTAGTCAGGCTGTCTTGCTGTGTTGTCTACGCCAGTACATCTGAAATATCGGAATTGATCTCTGGTTCAAGCTTCACGACTGTCTTGATCAAATTTGAGATCAGGCAGTTCCTCTCGGCTTTCTGCATCAAGCGCGCCGCTCGTTCCAGATCACGAGCGTGGCGGACGCTCATGATTCAAGCGACGACCCGCTGCGCACGAGCACAATCTTGCCTACCACCCCTCCATTCCCGAGCAGCTCCTGCGCACGTCTTGCCTCGGCAAGAGGAAGGCGCTGCGCGATGAGCGGCCTGATCTTTTGCAGTTGAAGGAGGTCGAGCAGGGCGATCAAATCCTGCCGAAATAAAGCCGGCTTCAGCCGTTTGAGCGTCTGAATGCTGTAGGGAATCACCCGCCTCCGGCCCGGGAGAAGCCAGCCGCCAGCAATGTACAACCCGAAAATGGCAATCCCGCGAAAGCGATGACGACCTCCAGAACGACCTGAAGCCAATCGCCCGGCACGTAGCGAGGAAGTAAGACCATAGGCTACTACCCTTCCACCAGGACGGAGAGCCTTGCGGGAACGCCAGATGTGGCTGCCACCGATGCCGTCAAAGACGACGTCTACACCCTCGCTCGTGAGGCGGTGAATTTCTGTCACGAAATCCTGATGGTGGTAATCAATTGGGATACCGCCCAGGTCGGAAACGATCGACGCTCCTCGCGATGAACAAGTACCATACATCTCCAGCCCGGCGAGGCGCCCAAGCTGCAAGAGTGCCGTGCCAACGCCGCCTGCCGCGCCGTGAATCAACGCGCGTTGGCCCGGTCTGACTTTGGCGGAGCGATGCAGCATCTGGTACGCCGTGACGTAGTTCAGCACGAGACTCACAGCCTCGGCGGCATCCAACCCGGGTGGCACCGGAACCAGTTCATGTTGCGGCAGGCAGACGAACTCCGCGTAAGCACCGTGGATCGGCAGCGCGGCAACGATCTGGCCT
Source organism: Blastocatellia bacterium (assembly GCA_035649735.1). Lineage (GTDB taxonomy): Bacteria > Acidobacteriota > Blastocatellia > UBA7656 > UBA7656 > Onstottus_A. Next base: position 3,801 of record DASRIZ010000593.1, read on the forward strand.
GGTTCGATTCCAGCGACACCGTCGCCGAGCCGATCCACCTCACCAACTAGATCCCAACCCGGCGTGAAAGGCACCGGGGGCGTTTCGGGATGGACGCCCTCGCGCGCCATTATGTCGGGCAAGGAAACACCCGCGGCGAGCACTCGCACCCGCACATCACCATTCTTCGGCTCGGGGCACTCTTCTTCAACCACCCGAAGTGCGTCGAGCCCGCCGTAGTGAGTGACGATGACGCGCGTGTGTCTCACGGACCTCTTCTTCCCCCGCCGGACACTCGAGCTTGTGCGACTTAACGACCAAACTCAGCAGCGGCGGGCCGCGCTTGCGAGACAGTGAACTCCGAAAACCAGTCTCGCGGCAGCCGTCTCATGCGACGACGGTTCCGCGTTATCGCCTCCGCCCAAGTGGCTGCAGAAGCTAACGCACTCCTTCCCACAGTGCTCGCTCCGCGAATCGAGGATCGTCCACGACTTCCGACGTAATATCGAAGCGCATCGTCGCCCTGCGGCTGAGATCGTACTTCGGCCAACCGCACTCTCCGTTGGTGGCAAACGCTACCCAGGCTGCGTGCATGGTGTCAGCGAGCTGTTGTGGCGGGTCCGTTCCCCATAGCAACTCAGTCCCGTTGCCGAGCGTGTCAAAAACGAAAGGGATCTCAAGCGCATGGCACGCACCGAGGAGCCCGTCGAACTGCGGTGAGCGCCAGGCAAACTCGTACATATAATTAGATCCGCTGCGCTTCGCGTGTGCGTCGGCCAGACGCATGGCGGGGATGCGCCAATACCAGTCGGTCTGAATAGCCGCGAGCAGGTCGCCAGCGCTGGCACCCCGATGTGCTGCTCGATAGGCGGCGAGTGTCGCTTCGACCGGGAGTCCGTACGCCGCGACGGCTCCGACCAGGGCCTCGGCGGTGATCTGGTCGATCGCGCCGCCGGGCACCAGAAACATCCTGTGCTCGTCGGTGTTGGTGCCGACCATGAGGTCGATGTTGCCGGCGACTCCGGCAGCAATAGCATCAATCGGACGCGCGGGGATGACGTTCCCGTCAATCACTGGCTGCCAGAGCATCATGCTCAGCGCCACCTCACTACCCCAGCGTTCTGGGTCGGGACATGCCGCGAGATCGGCGTCCAATTTCGCCTGGGCCTGAAGCACGCGATCAACGGGAACTGCTGCGATCGCCTCTCGCGTTGACGCGACGCCAAGCTTCTCGGCGAGGTGCTGGGCGACTCGCTGCGCTGCCGTGGTGGACATAACTTGATGAGCCGCTCCGCTCTGGGCGATGGCGCGCCGGAACAGCCCCTCGGTACGGGGGATGGAAAGGAGCGTGCCGACGCTTATAGCACCAGCCGACTCGCCGAAGATGGTCACGTTCCCCGGGTCGCCGCCAAACGCGGCGATATTCTCGCGCACCCACTCGAGAGCGGCGACTTGGTCGAGCAAGCCGAGGTTGGCGATTCCGTCGCCGAGATAGAGAAAACCCTCGGCGCCGACCCGGTAATTGATGCTCACGCAGACGATGCCGTCGCGGGCGAAACGACTGCCGTCATACCAGGGCGACGCACCCGTTGCGTGAAACTCAAACATACCGCCAGGAATCCAGACCATCACCGGTTGCCTGGCGGAGCCAAGGGCTGCGGTCCAGATATTGAGGTTCAGGCAATCCTTACCGGGCTTGGTAAGCTCAGGGATGAACAAGTCTATCGGCGGGGGATATGGCACCTGCGGCGACTTCGGGCCATAGGTGAGGGCGTCACGCACTCCGCTCCAGGGCACAACCGGCCGAGGGGTCCGTAGCCGATTTGCGCCAAACGGTGGCGCCGCATAGGGAATTCCCTTAAACGTGTTCACGCCATCGGCAACGCTGCCACGGACCTCACCATATCGTGTTTTTACAACTGGATTCATGTGTATACCTCCTTCAAAGCACTCATTTCGCGGTCGGATGCTATTCGTAAAGATACCGCTGACATTTCAAGGTCATTGTGATCGCTGTCACACTGGTAGTTGGCGAACTAACTCCATTGCAAGTGCAACGCTTATGCCTCGGTCCGCGAGGACAATGACAAGTCGTTTTAGCGGAAATAAGAGAAACACCGGCGATGCCGAAAGGGGATTTCTCACAGTAGGTGGGAAACTTTCCGCTGCTCTAACCACGCGTATCAACCCGATAAACGCATCAATGACTCGCTTCCGACTGGTACAGGTGTTGCCCTGTTAATAAGGTTCGCAGCCAACCTCTCGTGCGGAGGAAAAATGAGACGCATTGCGGTCTTGACGAGCGGCGGAGACGCTCCGGGAATGAACGCGGCCATTCGTGCCGTCGTGCGAACCGGCTTGGACAGAGGCTGGGAAGTCTTCGGCGCACGTCACGGGTATGCTGGTCTCATTGCCGGTGACTTTGTTCAGATGTCGGCCAGAGATGTCGGAGGCATCATTCAGCGCGGCGGTACGGTGCTGGGCAGCGCGCGCTGTGAGGAATTCAAAACCGACGCAGGCAGGCGGAAAGCCATGGAGCAGCTTCAACGACGCGAGATTAGTGGCGTGATAATCATCGGAGGCGATGGTTCTCAGACCGGAGCGTACGAGATGTCACGACTTGGCTTTCCCGTCATCGGTATTGCGTCGACGATTGATAACGATCTGAATGGATCCGAGATCAGCATTGGAGTTGATACCGCGCTGAACATCGCGCTTGAGGCAATAGACCGGTTGAAAGTCACCGCCTCATCTCATCAGCGGGCCTTTCTGGTCGAGGTTATGGGTCGCGACTCTGGATACCTGGCATTGATGGCGGGCATAGCCGGGGGAGCTGAAGCGATCGTCATCCCTGAAGTCGAAACGCACCCTGAGGTCATCTCCGAGGAATTGCGTCTCGCTTACGACCGGGGTAAAGCCCACGCGATTGTAGTTGTAGCCGAAGGTGCGAAGTATAACGCCGAAGGCCTGGTGAACTATTTCCGCGAGCATCGCGAACGGCTGGGTTTTGATCTCCGCGCTACTAAGCTTGGACATGTGCAGAGGGGTGGCGCGCCGGGTGTCTTCGACCGGCTGCTGGCGACGCAGCTTGGAGCTGCTGCCACTGAACTGCTCGCATCGGGCAAGAGCGGCCAGCTAATGGGGCTCTTAAAAGGACGAATCACTGCGACGCCATTGAGTGAAGTAGTCGCCAAGAGGAAGACACTCGATCTGCGTCTGCTAGATCTGGCGCAAGTCTTGGCGAAATAGGCCGGGGCGGCACCGGACGCGATTGGAAGAGTTCGTCGTCATGAATCACTCGACCGAGGCCACAAATGGTAAGGCCGTGTTTCACATTCACGGCATAAGCAAGGTCTATCACGTCGGCGATGTCGATGTTCATGCGTTGCGAGGCATTGACCTTGATTTATATCGCGGCGAGTTTGTCGTTCTGCTGGGTCCATCGGGTAGCGGCAAGTCAACGCTCCTAAATATTCTTGGTGGACTCGATGTTCCGACCAACGGCGAGGTCTACTACCTGGATCATATTCTCACTTCCGCGAGTGACACGGAGCTGACTCGTTTCCGACGCGAGCACGTGGGGTTTGTTTTCCAGTTCTACAATTTGATTCCCAGCCTGACTGCTCTCGAAAACGTCGCGCTTGTCACGGAGATCGCCGAGCTGCCAATGGACCCAAAAGATGCGCTCCATCTTGTTGGGCTGGGCGACAGAATGAATCATTTCCCGGCCCAATTATCAGGAGGTGAACAGCAAAGAGTGGCTATTGCGCGCGCCGTGGCCAAGCGTCCCGATGTTTTGTTGTGTGATGAGCCGACCGGCGCCCTCGACTATTCAACAGGCAAGATCGTGCTTGAGGTGCTGGAGCGTGTGAACGGCGAGTTGGGAACTACGACGGCCGTAATCACCCACAATGCCGCGATCGCAGCGATGGCCGATCGCGTGATCCGAATTGGCAGCGGCCAGATCCTGGAGGTGAGCTGCAATGAAACGAAAGCTCGCCCAGCTGATTTGAGTTGGTGAAGCATGAGCCCACTTAATCGAAAACTTGTGCGTGACCTCTTTCACCTGCGCGGGCAGGTAATAGCCGTCGCGCTGGTTGTTGCGTGTGGGATTGCGACCTACGTCACGATGCGAAGCTCTTATGACTCACTGGTCGCCTCTCGTGCCGCCTACTATGAAACCTATCGCTTTGCCGACGTGTTCGCGCAACTGAAACGCGCGCCCGAATCACTCGCCGCAGAAATTCACAACATTCCGGGCGTAGCGACAACACAGACTCGCGTCGTGCTTGAGGTTACGCTTGACGTTCCTGACCTTGATGAACCGGCGACCGCACGACTCGTCTCGATACCGGAGCGGCAAACGCAGATTCTCAACGACATCTTTATTCGAGAAGGGCGCTATGTTGAACCCGGAAGGCGCGATGAAGTCCTGGTGAGCGAGGCGTTCGCCGAAGCCAACCGGCTACAAGTCGGCCAATCGCTGGGGGCTGTTATCAACGGGCACTGGGAGAAACTTCGGATCGTGGGATTTGGCCTCTCGCCCGAATACGTCCACGAGATTCGTGCAGCGGATATTTTTCCTGACCGGCGGAGATTTGGGATCCTGTGGATGAGCAGAGACGCGCTGGGTCCGGCCTTCGACATGGAAGGCGCATTCAACAACGTGGCTGTCTCCCTCGCCCCTGGAGCTAGCGAGGCGGAGGTGATCGATCGGCTTGATGAGTTGCTCGATCGGTACGGCGGGCTTGGCGCTTATGGGCGCGCTGAGCAGGAATCACATCGATTCCTGGCAGATGAAATCGAACAGGATCGGATAACCGGCATAATAGTTCCGTCCATCTTTCTTGGCGTGGCAGCGTTTCTGATTCACATGGTCCTGTCGCGGCTGGTCACCACTCAGCGCGATCAGATTGCCGTCCTCAAGGCGTTTGGCTATGGCAACGTGGCAGTCGGGACCCACTATTTAAAATTCGCTCTGGTGGCGGTGTTGGCCGGTACGGTGGCTGGAACCGCGCTGGGTGTTTGGTTCGGGGCCGCGCTCGCAGAAGTTTACAAGCAGTTCTTTCGCTTTCCAGTGCTGCAGTTTCACGTGGGAATCGAAACGGCTGGATTGGCGATCGCTATCAGCGCCGGCGCTGCATTTCTCGGGGCGATCCTTGCGGTGCGACGTGTGGTTACGCTGCCGCCTGCCGAAGCGATGCGACCTGAGCCTCCAGCTAACTTTCGTCCGGGGCTGTTAGAACGAATCGGGCTCCAGAAGCTCTTTTCGCCTGCAGCGCGAATGATCGTTCGGAACATCGAGCGCAGAAAGTGGAAAGCCGCGTTATCGATTCTTGGGATTGCGCTCGCGGTCGCCGTACTTGTCGTGGGTCGTTATTCGTTTGACGCGCTCGATTACATTATCGAAGTTCACTTTCGTACGGCCCAACGAGAAGATGCGACCATCATGTTCAACAATCCTCGGACCTCGCGCGCGCGTTTTGACGTGACGCACCTGCCTGGAGTGCTGCGCGCCGAAACGTTCCGCACTGTGCCCGTGCGATTGCGATTCGAGCATCGCTCGAAGCGAGGGGCGATACTGGGCATTAAGCCTGACGGCGAGCTGCGCACTTTGCTTGATCGCAGTCTTAGGAAAGTTGATCTGCCCTCTGAAGGGCTGATGCTTTCTACCAAGCTTGCGGAAGTGTTGGGGGCGCGGCCGGGCGACACAATCACAGTCGAAGTTCTGGAAGGCGAGCGGCCTGTCCGACAGGTGCCTGTCGTCCGACTGGTTGATGAGTGGATTGGGCTGTCGGCTTACATGGACGCTCGCGCTTTGAATCGCTTGATGCGCGAAGGCGAAACGGTTTCAGGTGCTTACCTCGCGGTCGATCCGAAATACGCAACTCAGCTCTACTCGTTAATCAAGCGAACGCCGGCCGTTGGGGGCGCGGCTTTCCGCGAAAGGATGCTGGCGTCATTTCTCGAAACCATCGCGCAGAGTCTGACCATCTCGACGACTGTGCTGATCGTCTTCGCGTGCGTGATTGCGTTTGCGATGGTCTACAACAGCGCGCGAGTGGCGCTTTCCGAGCGAGGCCACGAACTAGCTTCTCTGCGTGTGCTCGGGTTTACGCAGCGCGAAGTATCGGTGATGTTGCTGGGCGAGCAAGCACTGTTGACGCTTGCAGCGATCCCGCTGGGGTTCGCGATCGGACTTGGCATCTGCGCGCTGCTCGCACAGTTGATGAACACCGAGCTTTATCGGATGCCGCTCGTAGTGAGTGGACAAACCTACGCCTTCGCTTTTCTGATCATTGCGGCCGCGGTTGGTCTTTCGGGATTGCTGATTCTCAGGCGACTGTACAATCTCGATCTGGTCTCCGTGCTCAAAACGCGGGAGTAAATCATGAAGAAGAAACTGACTCGCATTGTTTATTACCTGGTGGCTTTGAGCGTTGTGGCGCTCATAGTCGTTGCGTTTCTCCCGTCGCCCATCAAGGTGGAAGCGGCGCGCATCACCAGGGGTCCGCTGCAAGTAACCGTCGACGAAGAAGGCGAAGCGCGCGCTCACGACCGATTCGTTGTCGCTGCGCCAATAGCGGGACGCCTGACGCGCGTTGAGCTACACGATGGCGATGCGGTTTCAGTCAACCAGGTGGTAGCGGTTATTAACCCGCTTCCGATCGATCTACGCGAACGCGCTGAGATTACCGCGCGAGTGAAGTCAGCCGAAGCATTGAAGCAGAGCGCGGATGAAGCGGTCGAACACGCGCGAGCAGATAACGAGCAGGCGAAGCGCGATCTTCGCCGCGCCGAGAACCTGGTTGAAGGCGGCGTTATCTCCCGCCAGTCTCTTGAACAAGCGAGGAACGCTGAGACCATCAGCAAGAATGAGCTTGAAGCGGCGAGATTTAATGCGCAGGCTGCGGCTTCCGAAGTAAACGTCGCGAAAGCCGGCCTTATTGCCGTTGAATCCGGCCAAAGCGGAGCTAGCAGACTTGTGACCTTGCGATCTCCTGTGCGCGGTCGTGTGCTTCGAGTCATTGAGAAAAGCGAGCGAGTAGTGACCTCTGGAACGCCGATCGTCGTCGTAGGTGATCCGCGCAAGCTCGAGGTCGTTGTCGATTTGCTTTCGACTGATGCGGTCAAGGTGAAACCAGGCGCGGCCATGCTCCTGGAGAACTGGGGCGGCGAAGCTGCGATACGAGCCCGAGTGCGAACCATCGAGCCGTCGGCATTCACTAAAGTTTCCGCGCTTGGAATCGAAGAGCAGCGCGCTAACGTGGTGGCTGACTTTGTGGACCCGCCGGGGCCTCTGGGCGACGGTTACCGGGTCGAAGCCAGAATAATCATCTGGGAAGCTGAAAGCGTATTGAAGGTCCCATCGAGTGCGCTATTCCGTCACGGTGATGGCTGGAGTGTGTTCGTAGTCGAGAACGGCAAGGCGATTCGGCGCGAAGTTGAAATAGGCCACAGGAGCCAGTTTGAAGCAGAGGTGCTGAAAGGGATCGAAGAAGGCGGTCAGGTGGTTCTGCATCCCACCAATCAGATCAGTGACGGCTCGCGAGTCGAGTCGCGATAATGGTAACAGCGCACACACACACTGTTTCGTTGGGGCACGCCGAATGATCAACGAACTCGACCTGACGACACTGAGCGGACTGTCAGGGCGCGAAGCTGCTGAGAGGCTCGAGGCCGACGGCTACAACGAACTCCCATCCACAAAACGCCACAACGTTCTAGCCATCGCGCTGGAAGTCGTACGTGAACCCATGTTTCTTCTGCTGGTCGCCTGCGGGACGATCTACCTGATACTTGGCGATGCGCAGGAAGCGTTCATGCTGCTCGGTTTCGTCTTCTTCATCATGGGCATAAGCATCTATCAGGAGCGAAAGACAGAGCGGACTCTTGAAGCGCTGAGGGATCTCTCGAGCCCGCGCGCGCTTGTGATTCGGGACGGCCAGCAAAGGCGCATAGCCGGACGTGACGTAGTTCGTGGCGACCTTCTGTTGCTTGCCGAAGGCGACCGCGTACCGGCCGATTCGGTGATCTTGTCGTGCAGTCACCTTCTGGCTGACGAATCAGTGTTGACCGGCGAGTCGGTTCCTGTGTGCAAGATCGCCGCCGACCTGAGGGAGATGGTCCGCCCAGGCGGTGACAACCTTCCTTTCGTTTACTCGGGTACTTTGGTCGTTCAAGGTCAGTGCGTAGCTGAGGCCCTTGCGACCGGACGTTCGACCGAGATCGGGAAGATCGGGAAGGCGCTCCAAGAACTGGAGGCCGAACAGACGCCACTGCAAAAAGAAACCGGCGATCTTGTGCGCAAGCTTGGTGTGCTTGGCATTGCGCTTTGCGCCCTCGTTGTCGTTGTCTACGGACTTACCCGAGCCAATTGGTTTGACGGCTTTCTTGCCGGCATCACCCTGGCAATGGCGATCCTGCCGAATGAGTTCCCGGTGGTGCTGACGATCTTTTTGGCGCTGGGGGCGTGGCGCATTTCAAAGAAACACGTGCTGACTCGGCGCATGCCCGCAGTCGAGACTCTTGGGTCAGCGACGGTTTTATGCGTGGACAAGACTGGCACACTCACGATGAATCACATGTCAGTCGCGATGTTGTTTACAAGCGGAGAGTACTACGACGTTCGGGCTCGCGCTGGCGAAGAGTTACCGGAGAACTTACACGAGCTTGCTGAATTCGCGATACTCGCGAGCCACCGCGATCCGTTCGATCCGATGGAAAAAGCGCTTAGAGAACTCGGCAACTATTACCTGAGCGGCACCGAGCATCTACACGACGATTGGGTGCTTGTGCGCGAGTATCCGCTGTCGAACGAGCTGTTGGCCTTGTCGCTGGTATGGAAATCGCGCGACGGCGACGACTACGTCATCGCCGCGAAAGGGGCTCCAGAAGCCATTTTCGATTTATGTCACTTTGGCGAAGCTCAGCTCGATCAACTTTCCATCCACGTCACCACGCTTGCCAACGAAGGGCTTCGCGTGCTGGGCGTGGCGAGGTCTCGCTTCAAGCAAACGCATTTGCCTGGCGAGCAGCATGACTTCGACTTCGAGTTTCTGGGCCTGGTGGGATTGGCAGATCCTGTGCGGCCCAACGTTCCCGCCGCAATCAAAGAGTGCTATAGCGCAGGCATACGAGTTGTGATGATTACGGGCGACTACCCGGGGACCGCTCAGAACGTCGCGCGTCAAATCAACCTTGGACCTGTGAACGAAATCATCACTGGCCTGGAACTCGACAAAATGACCGATTCCGAGCTTCAGCAACGAATCGACTCGGTGAGTATCTTTGCGCGCGTAGTGCCCGAGCAAAAGCTGCGCCTGGTCACCGCTCTTAGGGCAAGCGGCGAGATCGTCGCAATGACTGGTGACGGCGTCAACGACGCACCGGCGCTCAAGGCCGCGCACATCGGCATCGCAATGGGCCAGCGCGGAACCGACGTAGCCCGAGAGGCTTCTTCCTTGGTGCTGCTGGATGATGACTTCTCTTCAATCGTTGAAGCCGTCAAGCAAGGCCGCAGGATCTTTGACAATCTCAAAAAAGGCATGGCCTACATCCTTGCTATTCATGTTCCGATCGCCGGGATGACGTTGATACCGGTGCTGCTCAAATGGCCGCTAGTGCTTCTTCCGGTGCACATCGCGTTTCTTCATTTAATCATCGACCCGGCGTGCTCGATAGTCTTCGAAGCGGAACCCGAAGAAGCGGACGTAATGCAGCGTCCACCTCGCAACCCTAACGAGCCCCTGTTTGGAAAGCGAATGTGGTCGGTGAGCCTGCTTCAAGGACTCGGTGTCTTATTGATCCTGGCCACGCTCTACGGTTTCGCGCTCTATCGCGGTCAGGCGGAATCAGAAGCGCGCGCGCTCGCGTTCACGACGTTAATAATAGCGAATCTTGGGTTGATACTGATCAACCGCTCGTGGTCTCGCACGGTGCTGGCGACGATTCGTTCACCTAACGCAGCCCTCTGGTGGGTGACCGGAGGCGCGGCAATGTTTTTAGGGTTGGTCTTGTACGTCCCAGTGCTGCGTCAGCTTTTCCGATTCGCCGAGTTGCACTGGATCGACCTGGGAATATGCATCGCCGCCGGAGTAGTCAGCCTAATGTGGTTTGAGTTGTTCAAGCTGATGAGCGGGCGCGCCGAGGTTATTGTGGATTCGGCAAATCAAATCGGTGCCGGGGCTAAGGTCGGGAAAAGATGAGGGGATCTTCCGAGCGTCCGCAGGCGCGGCGCGCAACATTGAACCGAAGCATCTCCAAGTTGATTTATTACATGGGCCGCCGTGCGAACCTTTCCCGCTACGCTTGGGAGCTACTCTAAGCGGAAAGCGAAATAGCTATCAGCATCGTTGATTCTAATGATTCACCGGCGGCGCCGCCGATCCCTGCGTACCGGCGGGTGGGCGCTTTTGCTCACGAGTATGGGGAATCCTGCGCGAGATTCATGAAAAAACGCATACGATACGCCACACTATTGCGCGCGACGCGCAAACGCCAACTGGCATTTGTGTTGCGTGGGAGAGTAGCTTGGGTCGCTCGACACTAGAGCGAATCGCGTAACCGGCACAAGCTTGTACCGGGGAAAACAGACTTGGAGGTTTGCCATGCTTTGGACAATCGTCGTTATTCTGCTCATTCTGTGGTTGTTAGGTTTGATCGGCGGCATCGGCGGCAACCTGATTCACTTGTTGATCGTCATCGCAGTAATAGTGTTGATCTTCAATTTGCTCAGCGGGCGCCGCTCCGCTGTCTGATGCCAGAAGCGTCGTTCCTGGCCAGGTTTCTTCAATCCCCGTGGCTGTCCGCCGAGCTGTGACGTTTTGCAGACACATCATGCCGGGAACAGTCATGGGGAAGCAACATTTGGTTTGCGGAGTGAAGCGCTGCGCGGTAATCTCCTGTCCCTACGGTATCGTTGTCTGAGGCGTCAAATCATCCTGATTTTCTAACTCCGCCTCGGAGCGCATTGCCTGAGCCAACTATTCGGATTCCTGAACATGATTTCGTTCAGTCCTTTGAACTTTACACAACGGTCCCAAACAAAGCTCCTATGCCTGCCGTTATTGCCATTGCAAGGGCACCCCAGAATGTGACCCGCGTCATTCCGATCAGGATGCGAGCGCCGCCAGTGTGAGCGGCCAAGGCCCCTAGAAGCGCGAGAAAGAATAGAGAAGTTCCTGCAACAAGTAGCACGAGGCTGCTCGCGGGGGCGATGACAACTACGAGTAAAGGTAGTGCGGCGCCGACTGAAAACGTTATGGCGGAAGTAAACGCTGCCTGAATAGGTCGGGCGCTAATGGTTTCTGAGATGCCTAGTTCATCGCGGGCATGTGCCGCAAGGGCATCCTTAGCCATTAGTTGTTCTGCGACTTGATTTGCCAAAATCGAATCGAGCCCGCGTTTGACGTAGATGGCTGCAAGCTCCTTTCTCTCGGAAGGTGCATTGGCCGCGAGTTCCTTTCGTTCACGTTCGATGTCCGCTTGCTCGGTATCCAACTGAGAGCTGACCGAAACATACTCGCCCGCAGCCATGGACATGGCTCCTGCAACCAGGCCGGCGACGCCCGCCACTAACACCGCAGTATGTGTTGCATTTGACGCGGCAACACCGACAACCAGACTGGCGGTCGAGACTATGCCGTCGTTTGCACCCAGAACGGCCGCGCGGAGCCAGCCTATGTGCTGTGTACGGTGTTTCTCACGATGGAATACAGGCATTTGATTTTCCTTTCTTAGGTTGCTTTTTTTGGCGGTCATACTCTATCGGTCGGTTTCCAGGTTCAAAATCCATATCGCCATCTCTAATAGCAACACCCATGCCGATGAAAGTGCCAGCCGCATTGAATGAAGATGCTGAGCCGTCCAAACTCGGTTCAATCGTGACGACTGTCACATGGTTGAGAGAGCGTCGCTTGAACAGCGGAAGAATTGATGACCTAGCGGTCATCGGCGTGCCCAATTGGTCCCTACTCCGTGCGCGCTTTTCCTCAAGAGTCTGCGGAATCCCGCGCGAGATTTTGAAGAGGCTGGGATACGCCAAGCCATTTACACGCAAAAAGCGCGGTGGCCACTGGCATCTTTGTTGCGTAGATGTCTGTAGCGCTTTGCATCGAGCAAAGGCGAGAACGCAGCCCGTATCTAGAGCTTGCTCAAGAAAGGGCGTTTTAGAGACCGTCCGGCGGCGCCAGGGTGGGCGAGCGATTCCGAAGGGAGCTTGCACACATTGCCGAGGGAGGTTCCGCAATGTTACTACCGATCACCAGAATCCTTGCAGTCCAGTCGAAACTGAAGTCGAGTTAGACTCGCACCGGCTCATGCCTGCCTGATCGGGTCGCTTAAGGAGGCGAGTAATGAAAAGTAATTTCTTCAATCGAATGGTGGTGGGGCTTGTAGTTAGCGCGGTGTCGTTGGGGGGAAGCCTGCCGACTCTCGCGCAGCAGCAACCGCCGCCAGAACAAAAACAGCAGGAAAACCAAGACAAGCAAAAGCAGAAGAGCGAGAACAAGGCTCAGAAGAAGCAAGAACAGCAACAACAACAGCAGGTCAAGCAACAGCAAAAGGCTCAGAAGCAGCAAGAACTTCAGAAGCAACAACAGGAACAGCAGCAGGTCAAGCAACAGCAAAAGGTTCAGAAGCAGCAAGAACTTCAGAAGCAACAACAACAGCAACAGCAGCAGCAACAACAGCAACAGGCCAAGCAGCAGCAAAAGGCTCAGAAGCAGCAGCAGCGGCTTTCACAGCAGGAGCAACAACAGAGAATCAGTCAGCAACAGCAACGGCTGGAGCAGTACCGCGAACATTTGGATCAGCAGCAGCGGTTAGCGCAACAGCAGAACGCACTGCTACAGCAACAGAAGCGTATGGCGCAGTATCGTTTCCAGCAACAGTATCTCCAGCGCCTACGTCAGCAGCAATTGAGTTTGCGAAACGCGCGTAACTACAATTACGGGCGCGATCCCTACTTCTACACGCCTCCGAGCTATCGATACTCTCGTGGTGGCAGATACTACGAGACAAATCAGTACGGCGCGAACTTGCTGCGTCAGGCCGTGAACTACGGTTATGAAGAGGGCTTCCGCGCTGGACAGGCAGACAGGCAGGATCACTGGGGCTACAACTTTGAAGACTCTTACGCTTATCGCGACGCTAACTACGGTTACAGTGGCTACTACGTAGACCGGGACGACTACAATCATTACTTCCGCGAGGGCTTCCGTCGCGGCTACGAGGATGGCTACTACAGCCGCTATCAATACGGCCGTCGCTCGAATGGCAAGTATGTAATCCTGGGCGCAGTGTTGGGGGCGATCCTGGTCTTGGAGGCGCTCATTAACGACTGAGGGGATTGTGTTCTTTGAACGGGTACCTGGTTGTCCTAACCGCGGAGCATGGCGACCAGCAAATCAGCGGACTGGCGGACAGCGGAAAGCGCAAGACTAACGCCGGCAAAATAGAGATGTACGATTCCAGGGAGCGCACGAACCGCCAGTTTGCTGCGCCGACATTGAGTGGCCGCCTACACTAACGCGAGCGGCAAGCGCATCGGAATTGTGCGCTTCCAGGAAAGGCGACCCGAGCCAACGGGGCTGGAGTGGTAGAGGACCGGGACCGGGTGCTCTAACGGAGGTAAGCATCCGGTCCTGAACCGAGAAGCGAGCGATCCTGGGAACTGTTCAGAGTCGTCCGTAGTGCGTACGGTCGTCGAGCGTCTGTTTAAGGAGCGTGCTCAGCAAGAGCAAAGGAGGTTGCGATGGTAATCCACGAGATGACGCTTGAGGAATGCCGCGACGTGCTCGCACAGGGGCATGTCGCAAGGCTGGTCTGCGAGATGGACGATCAACCGTATGCCGTTCCGGTCTATCTCGCTTACGATGGCACCTACCTTTTTGGCTTTGCCACTATGGGCTACAAGATCGATTGCATGCGTTCCAATCCGCTGGTGTGTGTGGAGATTGATGAGGTCAAGAGTGAGAATCAGTGGATGAGCGTTGTCGTCTTTGGCAAGTACGAGGAATTAGCCGATACGCCGGAATACGAGACGACGCGCGCGCATGCTCACGAATTGTTGCAGAAACGAGCGATGTGGTGGGAGCCTGCTTGCGTGGCCGTTGAGCATACCGAATTCCCAAAGACTTTCGCACCTATTTTCTACCGCATCCACATAGATCGAATGACCGGACACCGGGCGTTGCCTGATACCGTAGATCATCCTGCTGCACCTGCCGCAGGCCAAAGCTGGTTAAGGAAGCTTCTGGATCGCGTGCTACCTAGCTAATCTCCCAGGTCTGGAGTTAGCCTCGGCGATTCATCTTGGTTCTTTCCGCAAATTAATAATGACACAGGGAATTTGAGAGGAGCTTCTCGAAGCATGGGGCGCGGTCGTTCGCCCGTGGACTCATATCATGTTGACGGACGCAGAACCTCCGCCAGCGTCTTCAGGAGCGTTTCGGCAGTGTAGGGCTTCGACAAAACCGCTTTGACGCCCCGGTCGTCTCCAGGATTCCTGCTCTTGTCGCCGGTTCCAGTGCTGACAATTATGTCGATGAGCGGGTTGAGCTTCCGTAAAGCGCGGATCGTTGCAATGCCGTCCATGTAAGGCATCACGATGTCAGTAACCACCACCTTGATGTCAGTTGAACGCTGAGCATATAGCGCGACAGCTTCAGTTCCGTCACTCGCCGTGAGCACGCGATAGCCGGCGGCTTCCAGGGTGCTTCTGGTGATTTCTCGGATAGCGGCTTCATCATCGACTACAAGGATCAACTCGCCGTGACCTCTCTCGGTCTCAGGTTCCGCCTTAAACCCGGGTACCATGGACACCGATTCGGCGGCCGGTACATAGACCTTGAACTCGCTGCCCGTTCCTGGTTGGCTATATACGCTGATGAACCCGCCGTGGCTTTTGACGATGCCAATCACTGTTGAGAGCCCCAGCCCCGTCCCCGAGCCGGCCTCCTTTGTAGTAAAGAATGGATCGAAAATCTTGTCGATGATTTCGAGCGGGATTCCCGCTCCGGTGTCCGCGACCGTAATCAGCACATAGCGTCCGGGTCTTGAATCGATGTTCATTCGAGCATAGCTCTCGTCGATCACGAAGTTTTCAGCGGCAAGCGTCAACCGGCCTCCGCAGGGCATCGCATCGCGGGCGTTTACACACAAGTTCATTAGCACCTGATGGAGCTGGGTCGGGTCACCGATGACATGCGAGACTCCATTTGGCATTCGTGTCTTGACCTCAATCGATTTTGGTAGGGTTTCCCTGAGCATCCTGGCTACTTCGTCGATGAGATGCTGAGGCTGAAGGAGAATCTTCTGGCCTTCGACGCCTCTTGCGAACTGCAGCACCTGCCTGATCATCTCACCGCCGCGTTCTGCATTGTGTTGAAGTATAGTAAGAAATCGCTGGCTGTCCGCATCGGGGAATTTCATTTGCAGCATTCGCACCACGAGAAGGATAGGCGACAGGATGTTATTGATGTCGTGGGCAATTCCACCCGCAAGTGCGCCTATGCTTTCCAGACGCTGCACACGCAGGAACTGCGCCTCCAGTCTCTTCTTCTCGGTGATGTCCGAGTTAACCACAAGGATGGATTTGGGTTGACCTTGGTTATCACGCACCAACGTCCAGCGGCTCTCTACGAGAATCGTTTCGCGACCCTTAGTAATTTGATGGATCTCGCCGATCCACTCGCCCTTCTCTGATAAGACGCGGTTCGCTTCCTCGAGTCGAGACGAGGGCTCTTGATTAAGAAGGTCGTCGGCGTTCATGCCGATCACTTCTTCTGCGGACCAGCCATAAATCCGTTCGGCGCTCTTATTCCAGAAAAGAATGTAGCCTTCAAGATCTCGAACAAGGATCGCCTCCTGCGCGTGGTCTAACAACTCGGCCTGTTCGCGCAAGCGTTCTTCGGCGCGCACGCGTTCGGTCACGTCGTTTGCCAGTACAAGCCTTGCTGACCTGCCGGCAAAAAGTATGTCGCGTGTGATAATCTCCGCGTAGATTTCTGTTCCGTCCTTCTTTCGGTGTTTCGAAGTGAGCCCATGAACCAACCCGGCAGGGATTTTACTCAGCGCGTCCATTAAGACCGGAACTTCCTCGGGCGGGCGAATGTCCTTGATGGTCATCGCCGTGAACTCTTCTCGTGTAAACCCGTAGTGGCGCACTGCAGCGTCGTTCACAGTCAGGAACGAGAGTGTTTTGGTATCAAATACCCAGGTTGGTTGTGGAATGCTTTCGAATAGCAGCCGGTATCGTTTTTCGCTCTCCCGCAGCGCGTCTTCCGCCCGCTCTCGCTCTAAGATGTCTTGAGCACAGCAAGCGAGCGCGCGATCCCCAAGGGTCGTAAGGTACACTTCTCCGGGAATTGTGCTAGCGTGGCGACCTGTCCGCGCGGCTTCCCCTTGGCTCTTCCGCTTCCTCTTTGGTGCTGGCACGGTCTTAGACCTCGGGAGCAAACGGGCTCTCGGCTAATCGACGAGCGTTGAGAGATACATACGAAAGGGAGACATCCTGAGGGCTGAGGGGCCAAGGCTGCCGACTTGTTTACATGTTCAGCGAGCTCAGGCTTCGAACCGCCGCACTTCAGTCGAGCGCGCATACCGAGCAAAAACTGCGGGCCATAGTATCGGTGATCTCGCGGGCCATCCCAGGAGAACCGGCTTGCCCGTTGAAGCGCAGGATCCATACAGCTTCTTGCTCCTGCAGAAAATAGAATGTGCCG
>DASRIZ010000594.1:0-10580 GCA_035649735.1 Blastocatellia bacterium
AGCGTAAGAGTGGGCACTCAAAGGAGACGGCATCGGCTAGCGGAAACACCCGATAGAACTGGGTACAAGCCTAAAAGCGAAGAGAGGGGAGACTCGTCCTGCGAGTTCTCCCCTCTTTTTTGGGTGTTGCTCTCGTGTCGCTACTTTTCTGTCGCCGGCGGATTAACCGTTACTTTAATCTTAACCGCGTTCCTGTGCTCGCTGTCGGTTCCCGATAGTTCCAGTTCGTAAACTCCCACCGCGCTAAAGCGCGCGCGGGTAACCGGCTGTCCCGGGTCCGCGAACGTGACAGTGCCGGGGCCGGTGAGCATCTTCCACGCGACGATCAGCTTGCTCTCTCTCGGTAGTCCGTCATCCTCAACGCTCCCGCTCAGCGAGACCTCCTGATCGAGCCGCGTGGAGAAAGACGTAGCCGCCAACGTGTCCGCGCCGGCGTTGACGTCCGCCTGTGGGTTGATCACCTGAATCGCAGGAGCGCGATTGACGCAAACCCCTTTTGGCGCTTTTGCCAGATCGAGCCCGCTGGTTGCGCGCTTCTCGCTGTTCAGCTCGAGCTCATAAAGCGGGTCAAGCGTTTTGGCGGTTGTGGAAAAGGTCTTACCGCCGAAACGAACAATCCATTGGAGCTTGCCGTCGAAATCTGAGGGCACGACGATGCTGCAAGCGAAGCGGTGCCGGCCCTTTTCAAACAATATTGGCTGGTTTCGATCGCCTGGTCCGGGCAGGAATGAGTTGTCAGCGCCTGGTTCGATTCTCACGTCGACCTGATTCAGGTTGAAGTACCCAAACGACAGAGTGTAAGTGCCGTCTTTGTTCTTTACATAACCGTCGTATTGAAGATAGATCGGCTGGGACGCCTGGGCGAACGCCCCTGTTGAAAACCAGGCCCCGAGCAAAAGAATGGAACCGCACTCGACCAGTCTTCGGAACATGCGCGTTAGATTAGCACTAACCGAAAATGATGGCGACAAATTTTTCGCGGCTTGGGGTGTGTCTTTGCGTCTTGGCGGTGCTTTGCGTCTTAGCGCCAAATTGTCGCTTTGATTGTTTGGGTATGGCGCAAAGACGCCAAGGACCGCGAAGACGCAAAGTTAGATCAGCGCTTCTTGAACAATCTGGACCAAAAGCCGCCTTTGGGCGCGTTGGGGTTTTTCTTTGCTTCGTCGCTTACGTACGAGTCTGGATCGGTGATAATCAGTTGCAGGACGGTTGACGGCGTCTTTTCATTGTGAGCCACGCCCCAGCGAACGTAATTGACCGGGTCTTTTGCGAGCATCTCGAGATTGGCTTCCGAAACGTTTGCGTTTTCAGCAACCGCCATGCGAACGGCGGAGGCCGAATCCGTGGCCAGCGCGTTGAGCGCGCTTGTCGGCGTGCGAAGGTTGTCCGCCACGGCCTCGCGAACATCGATCGACGAGTCGCCGGCCAGCCTCTCCAACACGTCAACCGATTTGGTAGCGGACGCAATGGTGAGCCGTGAACTCGGACAGTGTTCGATCAGCAGCAGCAAATCTTCGGTGGTGAGGTCTCTCGCCCAGTCCTTTTCAATACGGAGGTCGTAGCTCCCCTGGGCGATCTCTTCGCGGTGGTGATTTATGAACTGGACGAAGTCGTCCCAATCCTCCGGGACGACCTTCTGCTTTGTAGCTTCTTCCATGATTGCCGATTTCCGATTGCCGATTGTGACTGGCGATTTTGGAGCAATCGGAAATCGGCAATCGACAATCGACAATCTCTTACAGGTTCTCGATTATCGCCGAGGCGAACTCGCTGGTTTTCAGCTTGGTGGCGCCTTCCATCTGCCGGTGAAGATCGTAGGTAACACGCTTCTGTTGAATGGTCTTGGTGAGAGCGGCGACGATCCCCTCGCTTGCTTCGCGCCAGCCCATGTGCTCGAACATCATCATGCCCGACAAGATCACCGAGGAAGGATTGACCATGTCTTTGTCGGCGTACTTCGGCGCGGTTCCGTGGGTTGCTTCGAAAACCGCGGCTCGATCCCCGATATTGGCGCCTGGAGCCATTCCCAGACCGCCGACCTGGGCAGCAGCGGCGTCCGACAGATAATCCCCGTTCAGGTTCGGAGTCGCCAGAATTGAATACTCATCGGGCCGAATCAAGATCTGCTGGAAGATAGAATCGGCGATGCGGTCCTTTATCAGCACCTTTTTCTTCCACTCGCCGTTGCCGTGCGTTGACCAGATCTCGCTAAGCGTGCTCTTTACCTCTTCGACAGCTGTCGCACGCTGCTTCGCGGACATCTGATCGAAACCGGGTTCGATCATTCGCGCGTTTTCTTCTTCGGTGAGCGAAGCGTTCTTCTCTCGGTTTTCCAGGATCCAGGTCTCGCGCTCGGTGACGATATGGTTTCTGAACTCCTGTTTGGCCAGTTCGTACCCCCAGTCGCGAAACGCGCCTTCGGTGAACTTCATGATGTTTCCCTTGTGCACCAGGGTGACCGAAGGCTTGCTGAAGTCGAGCGCATACTGAATCGCGCGACGCACCAGCCGCTTTGTCCCGGTCGGCGAGATGGGTTTGATGCCGATGCCGCTATCAGGTCTAACCTTGTAGCCGTAGGTATCGTTCAACAGCGTGATTATCTCTCGTGCGCGATCGCTCCCAGAGGAGAACTCGACTCCGGCATACACGTCTTCGGTGTTTTCACGAAAGATAACAACGTCAACATTTTCAGGTTGCTTTACCGGGGAGGGCACCCCAGGGAAGTAGCGAACCGGCCGCACGCAGGCATAAAGATCGAGCACCTGTCGAAGCGTGACGTTAAGGCTTCGGATGCCCCCGCCAACCGGAGTCGTCAGCGGTCCTTTGATGGCGACCGCGAACTCGGCGATGGCTTTGACGGAGTCATCCGTAAGCCACTCGCCAAACTGGTTAAACGCTTTCTCACCCGCGAATATTTCATACCATGCGATCCGCCGGCGGCCTCCATAAGCCTTCTCGACCGCGGAGTCGAAAACGCGCTGGGAGGCTCGCCAGATATCGCGACCGGTCCCGTCGCCCTCAATAAACGGAATGATGGGTCGGTCGGGCACATTGAGCTTCATGCCCTCGACCGTTATCTTTTGACCGTCTGAGGGAACTTCTATACCATTGAACGTCGCCATTAGCTTCGGGACCTCCTCGATGACGCGGTGCGAACGCGCGGTCGGAATGTAACAATCGCGCAAGAGCAGTGTCAAGATTCGAAGCTGAACTGGATGCGCGGATTCGACTTCAGAATGAAATGGTAGAGAGCAAAAAGGACACGAACCCGAGCGACGACGATTCGCTGGATGACATACATCGCCGGCTTCAGGAATCCGACGCTGCTAATCTGACGGCGGAACCGGATACGCCCAATGCCTGGGACCGGGTTAAGCTAGCCCGTCATCCAAATCGTCCGTACACGCTCGACTACATCGAGCTGTTGTTTAAGGACTTCTTCGAGATTCACGGGGACCGCCGGTTCGGAGATGATCCGGCGATGGTCGCCGGTTTTGCGCTCTTTCACGAAGAACCCTGCGTGGTCATCGGTCATCAAAAAGGTCGAACCACGCGACAGCGACAGCATCGAAACTTCGGCATGCCTAAACCGGAAGGCTATCGCAAGGCTCTGCGGGTGATGAAACTCGCCGAGAAGTTTCATCGTCCGGTCTTCACTTTGATCGACACCCCCGGCGCATATCCCGGCATCGACGCCGAGGAACGCGGGCAAGCCGAGGCTATCGCATACAACTTGCGCGAAATGGCCAAGCTTCGCGTGCCGGTTATCGTGGCGGTCACCGGCGAAGGCGGCTCGGGGGGCGCGCTGGCGATTGGTATGGGGGATCGCGTGTTGATGCTCGAGAACTCGATTTATTCAGTTATCTCACCCGAATCCTGCTCGGCAATCCTTTGGCGTGATCAGGCTCACGCCGAAGACGCGGCTCGAGCCTTGAGGTTGACCGCGCCTGATTTGCTGGAGTTCGGATTGATCGATCAAATCGTGCCGGAGCCTGTCGGCGGAGCGCATATCAATCATCAGGAGGCCGGCAGCCTGTTGGACGCCAGTCTTTCGGATGCCTTGCGCTCGGTGCGCGACCTCGATTGCGACGAACGTATTTCACGCAGATACGAGAAGTTTCGCAAGATGGGTGAGTTTGAAGAGCGGCGAGAAAGTGGTTTCTAGTTTCTGGTTTCTGGTTTCTGGTTCACCAACAGATTTTCACAAACTAAACAGAAACTAGAAAGCCGCCAACCACAAACTAGAGACTAAAAACCACAAACTACAAACCCTAAACCATTCGATGGAATTCAATTGTTTCCTTTTTGACTTTGATGGAACGCTTGCCTACTCCGAGCAGGCCTACCGCGCAGCGTTCCTTCATTCAATAGAACGGCACACTGGAGTCCTTCCAAACGAAGTGGAGTTTCGCGACTACTGGAATGTCACCCCTCACGAGGTCCTGAAACGATACGGCGAACAGCTGCTCGAAGAGATGCTCGCCAGCTTTGAAGAGCACTATTACGCAACCCACCATCACCACTTGATAGCCTATGACGGTATCGAAGAGTTGTTATCGAGTCTGCAAGACCACGGCGCGAGTGTGGGGATCGTATCGCTCAAGCCTCGCCGCGCCGGCGACCTCGAGCTGGACATCATCGGTCTGCGGCGATTGATAGGCCTTGCAGTTTGGGGCGACGACGTTCAGAGGCCGAAGCCCGAACCCGACGGCGTGTTGCGCGCGATGGCCGATCTCGGCGCAGATCCGCGCTCGACCCTGGTCATCGGCGACAGCCCGGCCGACATTATGATGGGCCGAGCCGCGGGCACCAGGACCGCCGCCGCGCTGTGGGGAGGAACAAGCCGCGAAAGACTGCTTGAGGCTTTACCGGATTTGGCGCTGGATGAGCCGGCGGATTTACTGAGAGCGACATTGGGAGAAACGAATGACTGAATCAGCAACAGCACACGGCAGCCGCGAACCCTTGTTCGAGGCCTACTTGAACCGCCACGACGACAGTAGCTGGAGCGAAATCGTTCGCACACTTCTGCCGTCCATACACGAGATTGATCGCACCGCTACCGAGATCTGGTTCTACTTCTTTCCACTCTCGCTTCTTCGAGCTCTTGAGCAAGCCGACGACGCAGATCAGCTCGCTCGCACGCTTTGTCTGTCGGGCAGTTATCTCCTCAAAGATCAGATCGATTCATCACACGCGTTCCTGTACGGTCATCAATTCTGGCCACAAGTTAAAGCCGCGGTGAGCGAGCTGGCAGGGTCAACAAATGCGCCAGCCAGCCTCGATCTGGCAGCCCAGATCCGGGGAGTTGCTGAAACGGTCGCCAACCGCCTCAACGTCGATCCGGCCCTGCTAACCGGAATCACGGCAGTCGCTTTTATGACCCTGCAACAAGTCGGAGCGCAGGTCTTCAGTTCGGCCCCGGGCGCGGTGCGTAAGGTTACTTCGAAGTCGCCCGCGCAAATTCTTAAGGATCGGGCGGCAGATGACAAACAACCGTTTCTTACATCGTTGTTCAATCCCGACAAAATATTCTCCATCATCTTTGACGAGCACGACCCCGCGGCGAAGTTCAGACTGATCAACACCCAGCACTTGACGACCGCCGCCGCAAACGACAAGCGTGACCATCGTTCGCGCGACCCTCGCTGCATTAGTGGTGAGGGACCGATCCCTGTGGAATGCCGATCCGCGGCTTGCGGCACGTGTTGGGTAGGTGTTTTGGCAGGCTCTGAGAAGCTTTCGGATGTTGGGGCACTCGAGTGGCGGAAGATCAGGGAGTTCGGTTACATCGATACCGAGGAGCCACGCCCGCTCATAAGGCTTGCTTGCCAGGCGGAAGCTTATGGAAACGTGACCATCGTCATCCCACCCTGGAACGGCACGTTTGGGAAGTACGTTCGGGAGCAACAACTCGCAAACAAAGAACGGCAAGAGAGCGCTCCCATCTGAGTTGAGAATCCTGATCATCGGCGGAACCCGATTCATCTGTCGCGCCGACGGCCAACGTCTTGCCGGCGGTCGCGAACCAGGTCTGTTTCACCGCGTATGAGGATCCGGAATGTTTATGATGCACCGGCCCAGCGATGAACAGATCCGTGTTTTTATCGCGACCCAAAGAGACCAGCCGTTCTCCTACCTCGACGCCACTACCACCGAGAATCCCCCGACTTCGGGGTATAAGAACGATCACAACAGCATCAAGCTTGGCGACGGGCCGGCCACTTACGAAACGGCCGTTGAAGCTCTCAAGCGATGGGAAATGTTTGATGTTGGGTGGTTGAAGCTTTGCTGGCCGGACGCGCCAATCGAGTCCGGCTCCGTTGTTGCGGTGCTTGCTCATCACCTGGGTTTCTGGTCGCTGAACGCCTGCCGGATTGTCAGCGTGATTGATGAGGGAGGAGAAATACGCAGATTCGGTTTCATCTACGGCACGCTGCCGGATCACGCGGAACGCGGACACGAACAGTTCAGTGTTGAGTGGAGACGCTACGACGATTCGGTGTGGTACGAAATCCAGGCTTACTCGAGACCAAACGCGCTGCTTGCGCGGCTTGGCTATCCAATTGCCCGTTTGCTCCAGAAACGATTCGCTCGCGACTCGATGAACGCGATGGTTCACGCCGTGTTGTAGGCAATAACACCAAAACAGCCTTTGCGGCTTCGCGGTCCTTTGCGTCTTCGCGCGGGGAAATCTTATAATCCTCGTTCACTATTTCAGTGGAATCTCAAGCTCACAGGAGAACGGCAATGTTAAGAACTCGGGCGATCTTCATGTTATGTGTGTCGCTGCTCAGCTACACGCCTGTACTGGCGCAGAACGGCGCTGACATCAATGCAAAGATCCGCAAAGAAGGAACGGAAAACTCTCAGATCATGCGCACCATGCACTTCCTCACCGATGTCCACGGTCCGCGGTTGACCGGATCACCCAACCTGAAGGCCGCCGGTGAATGGGCAATCAAACAGATGACGGCGTGGGGATTTGAGAACGGTCACCTGGAGCCGTGGGACTTCGGTCACCCGGGTTGGGCAAACGAGCGCTTCTCCGGATTTATCAACTCGCCGGTCAAGGACACGCTTACCTGTGAAGTGCTGGCGTGGACTCCCGGCACCAATGGAACGGTTACCGCCAAGGCTCATCATATGATCCTTCCCGAAAAACCAACCAAGGAAGATCTTGACGGGTACTTTGCAACGCAAAAAGGGAAAGTAAAGGGCAAGATTGTATTGGCGGGGAAACAACAAACCGTAGCGGTAACGCTGACGCCTTCTGCGCGCAGGCAAGACGATAAGCAAGCTAAAGATCGTTACGATCCGAACAACCCGAACGCAGGACAGGGTCGTGGCGGGAACCGGAGACAGCTAGAGCCGCCGGAGCCGGGCAAGCTCACCGCCCGCCAAATCGACGAACAGCTTGAACAATTTCTCGTTACAAGCGGCGCTTTGATCAGGGTCAACGACGGCGGCCGCGAGCATCGCCAGATTCGAGCTTTCAGCAACCGAACATACGACGCGACAAAGGCGCTTCCAACCGTGGTAATGAGCAATGAAGATTACGGTCGGATCTCACGCATTCTTGCAGATGGTTCGCCGGTCGAGCTCGAATTCGACATCGTCAATCGCTGGTATCCGGAGGGTAAAACCGCTTACAACACAATCGCCGAGATCGCGGGAACCGACAAGAAAGACGAAGTGGTTATGCTCGGCGGACACCTTGATTCGTGGCACGCGGCTACCGGGGCAACGGATAACGCGATCGGATGCGCGGTGATGATGGAAGCGGCTCGAATCCTCAAGGCGATTGGGGTCAAGCCTCGCCGTACGATTCGAGTCGCGTTGTGGAGCGGAGAAGAGCAGGGGCTGCTGGGATCTCAGGCTTATGTGAAACAGCATTTCGGCACCTTTGAAGAACCAAAGCCCGAGTACGCGAAGTTTGGTGGTTACTTCAACGTCGATTCGGGCACCGGACGCGTGCGCGGGGCGAGCGTGTTTGGACCTCCCGAAGCAGCTGCTGTTGTGCGCGAGGCGCTAGCGCCGTTTGAAGACCTCGGGGTCATGGGCGCGATCGCTTCAAAGAGCAGGGGGCTGGGCGGGACGGACAGCACTTCGTTTAGCCAGGCGGGGCTTCCGGGGATAGGGCTGGGCCAAGACCCTATTGAGTACAACTCGGCTACGTGGCACACGAATCTGGACAGCTACGAACGCATCATCGAAGAGGACGCGAAGAAATCGGCAATCGCGATTGCTGCCGCCGTTTATCAGCTTGCGATGCGCGACGAGTTGTTGCCTCGTTTCACCAAGGAGACAATGCCGCCCGTCCCTCCGAAACAGGGTGAGCAGCCGGCCGCCACGCCGCAAACACCACCCGGGAATAACTGAACCCTCGGTTCAGGTTTCGGTTCGTGGTTCAGGGTTCAGGGTTCCGAGTTCGGGGTTCCGAGTTCGGGGTTCCGAGTTGAGGGTTGAGGTTCCAGGTTCGGGTGTTGTGTACGCGGCTCAGAACGCTCGCTCGAACCCCGAACTCGGAACCCTGAACCAGGAACCACGAACTACAAACTCTGAACTCGGAACCCTGAACCCTGAACTCGGAACCCTGAACTCGGAACCCTGAACCCTGAACTAAAAACCAGAAACTAGAAACCAGAAACCCTGAACCCGATTTTCGCGGAGCGAGAACTATGAGCGAACTAAAACGAATCAATGGTCAACTCAAACGTGCGTTCGAAGGAAAAGCGTGGCACGGGCCGTCCGTTAGTGAGGTTCTCGAGGGCGTTACCGCCGAGCAAGCCGCGGCGCACCCAATCGCCGGCGCGCACAGCATTTGGGAACTTACGCTGCACATTGCAACTTGGGAGCGGGTCGGACGCAGGCGGATCGAGGAATTCATTCCAATCGACGTGTCCGATGAAGAGGACTGGCCCGCAATAGAAGATAAGAGCGACTTCGGGTGGACCACCACGCTTGAAGAACTCAGTCGCAACCACGAAGCCCTGCGCGCCGCTATTCGGACGCTTGATGAAACGCGTCTGGACGATATAGTGCCGGGAACGGAGTACACGATTTACTTCTTGTTGCACGGAGTGATTCAGCACGATCTCTATCACGCAGGCCAGATTGCGCTGTTGAAAAAGGCTTTAACTGCCTAACGCTAAACGGTAATCGGTGCCTGACCTGCGCTTCTGCAATTCGCTCAGTGAGGGGTGCGTTTGACTTGCGAATCGCGAATCGCAGGCCAGGCACCATTTAGTGTTCGGGAAAAACGTATAGAAGAATGAGCAAGCTTCAACACAAAAGCCGCTCAAATGAAGGTGGCATCGCAAGCGAACAGGACTCCGATTCCCTGGATCATTTCAAGAAAAGGTTCCCTCAACGCTTCCTGGTACGATTTCACATGACGCTGCTGCTTCTTGGCGTGTGTGCTTCCGGCATGCTCGCAAGCAAGGTGCTGTTTGAAGTCGGGCTAAGGTCAATGCTGGTCCGGTACTTGATTGCGGTTTGCATCTCTTACCTGGTCTTCTTCATTTTGATGAGAGTGTGGCTGTGGTATGTGGGAGCCACGCCCAAAGACGATTCCCCGGCTTCAGCTCTAGACCCTTGTGATGCGATCGATGTCGGCCAAGTGTCGCTCGATGTGGCTCGTACGGGAGCAACAAATTTATCCGACGGTGTATTTAGCGGCACCGGCGGTGACTTTGGCGGAGGCGGCGCCACCGATATGTGGGGAGGTCCCTCCGCTGCTTCTCAGTCAGTTCACTCGTCAGTGGTGACGACCAGTAGCGGAGGCTCTTCCAGTAAGTCTGGGGGGTGGGACTTCGATCTGGGCGATGAAGCAATAGTGTTGATAGCTTTGGGTATCTTGCTGCTGGTCATCTTTGGCGCCGGCGCTTATCTGGTCTATGCCGCGCCCGAGATCCTCGCGGAAGCGGCATTTGAGGCGCTGCTAGCGGCGGGACTGATCAAGGCTTCGCGGAAGATAACCAGACGAGGCTGGATCGGGAGCGTTCTTAGAGCCACATGGGTTCCGTTTGTGATTGTCCTGTTGATGACCGGAATCTTCGGATGGGTCGCGCAAAACCTGTACCCGGAGGCTGCGCGTATCGCAGATATTCTTAGCTCCTCGTCTTCCGAGCAGGTTAGATAAACTCGCCGTCATTGATGACAAAACTTTTTATTGACGAACTG
Source organism: Blastocatellia bacterium (assembly GCA_035649735.1). GTDB lineage: Bacteria > Acidobacteriota > Blastocatellia > UBA7656 > UBA7656 > Onstottus_A. Next base: position 10,186 of record DASRIZ010000594.1, read on the forward strand.
AAACAATCCCATCTATTGTTCGTTCATCTTCGAAGCAGCGGGAGATTGTCATGATTAGAGCCGCGCATCTCAGTTTTTTCTGAACCTCTTGTGGCCGAGTGCTTCGGCCTCTCACCAAAAGTGCATCTCAAGACGTTCACCGATTCGACTTAATCGCGTTCCGTGGATCTGATCGCAGGATCAAATCTTTGTGAACGCCAATAGACGTGCCAATCCGATTGGTTGGCTGTTGTGTATATGGATCTGAAAGAGCTCATCAGCGAGGCGTTGGACCTCCCGTCTGACTCGATTTCGTATTTCGTCAGCCGGGAGCTGTCACGACGGTACTCGGACAAAGCAATAATCGAAGCGGCGTTCTATTCCTTTGATCTGGTTAGTTACGCAAGGGCGGAGCT